>CAMFLH010000232.1 GCA_945957295.1 uncultured Uliginosibacterium sp. | reverse complement strand
GCGCACGATTGGCCGAAGCTCGCCGCAAGCCTTGCTGCAGGCGAGGAGTCGACGATCGGATGTGGCGACAAGCGGCCCGGCTGTGCGGCCACCTGCGCCAGCGCCGCCTCGTAAGGCGCATCGACAGGGGTGGCGCCCGGCCCGACCGCTTCACGCAGGAAGGCGAGCGCCTCAGGTTTGAGGGGCTGATCGATGGCGGTATCGCCCCAGCCGTTCCAGCGTCGCATCTGTAATACTCCCGTCCCCGAGTCTTCAATTGCCGGTGGATTCTCCGCACGCCCCCATACCGTGGCTTGTCGGCCGCCGACACAAGGATTGTCTGAAGATGACAGAGCACGCCCGACCGACGACCACAGCCGCCGCGCCGATTCCGAACCTCGCCTTTGCGCGCGTCGTTGGCCCCTATGCACAAACCGCCATCGACACCGCCGCCGAGCAGGGCGTGTCGCCCGCACGGCTCGCCGTGGAACTCGGGCTTCCGGCTGAATCGCTCGCACCAGCCACCGAAAACCTCAGCGTCGAACGCTACATCCGGCTGCTGGATACGGCCTCGGCACTGTGCGGAGATCCGCTCTTCGGCCTGCACGTCGGCGAACGCACACGGCTATCCACCTTCGCGGCCTACGGCCTGGTGCTGTGCTCCTGCCGCAGCTTCCGCGCAGCGACCGAACAAACACGTCGCTTCGAGGGACTGGCGCACGACCTCGGCCGCTCACGCATCGAGGAACATGGCGCGGTGGCGCACTACGTGTGGGAGTCACCGTGGCTGGCCAAGCTGCCCTGCCGCCATCTGCCGGAGAGCGTGATGGGCGGCATCCTGAGCTTCGCAAACTGGCTCGCGTATACCCGGGTGCCGGTGATCGACGTGGCCTTCGCGCATCCTGCGCCGGACGCCGCGTTGATTCCTGCCTACGAACAGTTTTTCGGTGCGCCGGTGCATTTCGATGCACCACTCACCTGCGCCCGCTTTCCAGCCGAGATCCTCGACTGGCCTGTGCCGAATGCGGATGTAAGCCTGTTCCCGGTGCTCGCGCGGCATGCCGAGCAATTGCTCGCGGCGCGCGAGCGGGAAGCGCGCCAGCCGGAGATCATCAACGCGGTGCGCGAGCGGATCGTCGCGCTGCTGGCGCACGACTGCGCGCGGCTCGCCGACGTGGCCGAGGCGCTGGCCTGTACCCCACGCACGCTGCAGCGCAAGCTTGCGGACGCGGGCACCAGCTACCAAGCCGTGCTGGACGCGACGCGGCGCGAGCTGGCCGAGCAATACCTGCGCGAGCCCGGCATGACGATGACCGAGGTCGCTTTCCTGCTCGGCTATCGCGAACAGAGCTCGTTCAACCACGCCTTCCGCGACTGGTACGGCACAACGCCGGCGGCCTGGCGGGAGCGGGCACGCAGCAGCGGCTAACAGGTCGCCTCGACACAATCAGTTGCCGACCTGGCGCAAGTTCCGCCCCCAGGGGCCGGAGTAGGATGCGGGTTTTCGCTCTCACAAGGAGACAGCCCGTGAACATCCGCCTGATCGCCGCGACCGCGCTGGCACTGTCGGCCACCGTCGCCCATGCCGACCCGGTCACCATCAATCCGCCGCCCAAGCACGAGTGCAAGCAGCCGAGCCCGCTGGGCATGGAACCGTCCACCGCACAGATCAAGAGCTACAACAAGGCTTTCGACGCCTACAAGGGGTGCATGGAAACCTATATCAAGGACCGCCAGACCGCCGCGAACGCGATCGGCGATCTTTACAAGGCCGAAGTCGAAGCGGGCAATGCCGCGATCAAGGAATTCAACGACTGGGCGAACACCGTCAAGTCTGACAAGGACAAGTAAGCACCGCAGGCGTGCTGAAACGAAAAACGCCACCGCGAGGTGGCCTTTTCACTTCTCGGAGCAGCGTTCAAGCCGCTTCTAGCTTTGCTATGCCCAGCATCAGCCACTTGATGCCATGGGCGCCGCCAAAGTTGATCTGCACTTTCGCATCGCCGCCACTGCCTTCGGCCGACACGATCACGCCTTCGCCGAACTTGGCGTGGCGCACCAGTTGGCCGATGCGGAATCCACCCAGGTCGCGCGACGGCGCTGCGGCGCTGCGCGGCGGCGTTCGGTGCGCCGATTCCTGTGAGGGTTCGTAGTAGCGCGGCGCGCTCTGGCGCGGCGTCAGCCACTTGATCAGCTGCGGCGGGATCTCATCGATGAAGCGCGACTTCAGCGAATAGCGCGTCTGGCCGTGCAGCATGCGGCTCTGCGCCAGCGTGAGGTAGAGGCGCTTTCTCGCACGCGTCACGGCGACATACATCAGGCGTCGTTCTTCTTCCAGGCCGTCGATTTCCTGGATGCTGTTCTCATGCGGGAACAGGCCTTCCTCGACGCCAGTCAGGAAGACCGCATCGAACTCCAGCCCCTTGGCGGCGTGCACCGTCATCAGCTGGATCGCCTCCTGCCCCGCATCAGCCTGATGCTCGCCGGCCTCCAGCGAGGCGTGCGCGAGGAAGCCGGTGAGCGTGGGGTCTTCGGCTTCCGAAATGAAGTTCGCGCCCGCGTTCAGCAGTTCGTCGAGGTTGGCGAGGCGCTCTTCGCCTTCGCGCTCGGCACGGTAGTGCGCGCGCAGGCCGGAGTGTTCCAGCACATGGTCGATCACCTCCGGCAGCGGCAGATCGCGTGTCGCCTGGCGCATGTCCTCGATCAGGCGCAGGAACACCGCGAGTGAGGCCGCCGGCCGCCCGGCCAGGTGCGGCACCGTGGCGTAGAGGCTGGTGTTGTAGGTGCGCGCCGAGTCAGCCAGCAGCTCCAGCGATCGGGCGCCGATGCCCCGCGTGGGGAAGTTCACCACGCGCGCGAAAGCGGTGTCGTCGTCGGCGTTGGCGATCAGCCGCAGGTAGGCCAGCGCATGCTTGATCTCCTGCCGCTCGAAGAAGCGCAGGCCGCCGTACACCCGGTACGGAATGCCGGTCGAGAAGAGCTGGTGCTCCAGCACGCGCGATTGCGCGTTGCTGCGGTAGAGCAGCGCGATGTCGGATCGCGCCGCGCCATCGCGGATCAGCGACTGGATCTCTTCCACGATCCAGCGCGCCTCGTCCATGTCGGTCAGCGCTTCATACAGCCGGATCGGCTCGCCCGCGCCAGCCTCGGTCCACAGGTTCTTACCCAGGCGCCGGCTGTTGTTGGCGATGATCGCGTTGGCCGCATCGAGGATGTTGCCGTGCGAGCGGTAGTTCTGCTCCAGCCGGATCACGCTCTTCACCGCGAACTCGCGCTCGAAGTCGCGCATGTTGCCCACGTCCGCTCCGCGGAAGGCGTAGATCGACTGATCGTCGTCGCCCACCGCAAACACCGCCGCGGGTGCCGCACCGCCGTGACCGGCGAGCAACTTGAGCCACAAGTACTGCAGGCGGTTGGTATCCTGGAACTCGTCCACCAGGATGTGGCGGAAACGGCTCTGGTAGTGCGCGCGCAGCGGCTCGTTGCGGGTCAGCAACTCGTAGGCGCGCAACAGCAGCTCGGCGAAATCGACCACGCCTTCCTTCTGGCACTGGCGCTCGTACTCGGCATACAGCGCGACCTTCTTGCGCGTCCAGTCGTCCCACGCTTCCGCCGCGTCCGCGCGCAGGCCGGCTTCCTTGTTGCCGTTGATGAAGTGCTGCAGGTCGCGCGGCGGGTACTTCTCGTCGTCGACATTCAGCGCCTTCAACAGCCGCTTGATCGCCGCGAGCTGATCAGCCGAATCGAGGATCTGGAAGGTCTCCGGCAAGCCAGCATCGCGGTAGTGCGCGCGCAGCAGCCGGTTGCACAGGCCGTGGAAGGTGCCGATCCACATGCCGCGGGTGTTGATCGGCAGCATCGCCGACAGCCGCGCGAGCATCTCCTTCGCCGCCTTGTTGGTGAAGGTCACCGCCAGCAGGCCGTGCGGCGTGGTCTGGCCTGTCGAGATCAGCCACGCGATGCGCGTCGTCAGCACCCGCGTCTTGCCCGAACCCGCCCCGGCAAGAATCAGCGCCGGCTGCGGCGGCAGCGTCACGGCGGCGAGCTGTTCGGGGTTCAGGTTGTCGAGAAGCGAAGTCATGGGGCACGGCCGGGCAGGAAAGCCGACATTGTACCGGCCCGTTCCGGCCCGACTGTCCAGAGACAGGACGCACCGCCGGCGCTACGCTTGCCACCATGAACACAAGCGCCCATCCCTTCGTCCGTCACCCCGCCAGCGCGCTCGCCTTCGATGCATTGCTCGCCATCTGGAACGAGGCCTACCGCGGCTACTTCGTGCCCTTCCAGTTCGACGAAGCCATGCTGCGCCGGCATATCGCGCTCGGCAGTGTCGACCTCGACCGCTCCTGCGTCTGGTACGACGGCGACACGCCGATGGCCGTGGCGCTCGCGGGCGTGCGCGGCACGCGCGCCTGGCTAGGGGGTTGGGGCATTGCGCCGGACTGGCGCGGCAAACGCCATTCGCTGCCGCTGGTGCGCGACTTCATGCAGGTACAGGTGGCCGCCGGTGCGCGCGAAATCCAGCTCGAAGCGCTGGAACAGAACTGGGCGCTGCGCACCTACGCGCAGGCCGGCTTCGTCGACACCCGGCGCCTGTTGGTGCTCGAAGGGGCGCTGACCTGCACGCCAGTCGCCGGCCGCACCCTCTCGTTCGACGCCGCCCTGCAGGCACTCGCCGCCCTGCAGGCACTCGCCGCCATGCCACGCGCCTCCGCCTGCTGGCAGCGCGATCTGCAGGCGCTGCGCGCACAGCCCGATCTGATGCCGGTGGGCGTCGGCCCCGACGAGGCGCCCACTGGCGTCGCCCTAACCCGCGTCGACGGCGACTGGCTGCGCGTCATCGACCTCGCCTGCACACCGCAGGCAACGAGCGCCCTGCTCGCAACACTCGCCGCAGCCGCCGGCGGGCGACGCTTACGCGTCGTCAATGAACCGGAAGGCGCACTCGCAGATGCGTTGTGCGCGGCCAGCCTTGAGGTCGCGAATGCGCAGCGGGAGATGTGCTGGCGTGTTCGCTAACCGAACGGAGTTGTAGGGCCAAGACGTCTTGGCCGCAGACGTCACTCGCCGTTCAAAGAATCAAATCCGCTCCACCGGGCTTTGTGTCCCGTCGAGAGCGCCGAGTAGCGCAGCACGACCGGGAAAAAGGCCGAGGACTGTTTGAGCGCCGAGCGAAGGCGATGGCGAGTTCCGCAGGCCCCAGGTCGTGCGAGCAACGCAGGGAAGTCAGGTGCGCAGCACCTGACCGCGAACGCCGGGCGGCACTCTTTGCTTACTTTCTTGTGCTGTTGCCAGAAAGTAAGACGCCCGCCGGGTGCGGGAACCCGGCCAACAAACCTGCGCAATGGCGTTGCGGTTGATGGTGACGTTGGGCTTCGCTGCTCTCAGCCCAACCTACGGATCTGCACAACCCAAAGTCTGAGCAATATGTCTTGCCCCGAATTGGAGAGGCAAACCCGCAGTGGCCGCCAAGCTTTACGATGCTTAAAGTCCAAATACTCAGACCGTCTGAAAGAACGCTCAAACCATGCATCGTCCTAGTATTACCCGAAGCGTTATTGCAGCCAGCCTCTTTTTCTGCTGCATTTCTCAGTGCAATGCCATGGCGCCCGACTACGTCGGAATCGGCGGATTGTTCATGTTTCTCCTTTGCAGCGTCGGATTCATTTTTGCCGCGCTGGGCTGGGCCGCGGGGGGAGAAAACCGAGCAAAAGGCGCCTTGATTGGGGTGGCGATTTTCCTCGGTCTTTTCACATGTCTCATGTTGTGGGCCCAGATCTCAAGCGCCGTGCATGAACGAGGGCGAAACGCGATGCTGGCAGACCGTCGTGCTGCTGCAGATAGAAGCGCAACAAAAGTGAAGAACCGTTGCGCCGCTCAGGAGCGATTCGAAGTGCACCAGCCAATCAAGGTGGGCGCCAGCATCCTCATCAATGTCAATCCGAAACAGAAATCACCGACGGCTTCCGCCGCGCCAACGGTCATTCCAACCGATTCGATGAAATTGCAGGTCCAGAAGTTCGGAGAGTCTTTCCCGCCAAGCAACAATCTTGAGCAGTACGTTGAGCCGATCGCTTGGGTGAACAATGCCGATCAACCCGAATACATCGCCGAGATTCTTCACGCAGATCTCGTGGAGACTAGGGACCAATACCCAGACGGAGACAAAATGTACAAGCGGCTCGCCACTAGGCGGAGATGGGAGATGGAACCCGACACCGGCGTGGCAATGAGCTACACAATTCAGCACAGAGAACAACTCGGCTTCATGGATTGGCCTGATGACAAATTCGTGATGCCTATCTCAACATCGAGATCAGCTGCTCAATTTGTCTTCGAAGTGGACGACATTTCTACGATCGATGATCGCCAGCACTGGGTGGCACGCGGACGAATGCGGCTGCGCGATGCAGGCACTTCCAACGTGGTCGCGGAGTATGTTGGCTTTCAGTCGATACTCGATCGGCAGGCCGTCTGCCCTAAAGCCAAAGAGGTCGCGACGAGAGAGGGCAACTGGGACATGCTCCGATTCTTCTTCGAACGCGTCACTGAGAAGTCCTGAGCCGTTTAGAACGGCGCACGCCCCCAGCTCTCTCCACTCTCTTCTAGCCGATTGGCCGTCAGTTGGGCTGAGCCTGGCGAGGCCCAGAGCGTCGGCTTGCGATGGGCCACGTCGCCTTGCTCCGGCCTTCTCGTTCAAGCCGGGTCCCGCCCCGGCGGGCGTGTTACTTCTTTTGCTTCGTCAAAAGAAGTAACCAAGAAAAGACGACCCGGCGTTCGCGGTCAGGCGCTGCGCACCTGACTTCCCTCGCGTGCTCGCGAAGTCGGGCAGCTGCGGAACTCGGCCCTGCGGGCCTCAGACAGTCCTCGCCGTCGGCGCTGCGCGCCGATACCCCGACCCCGCTGCGCTGCTCGGCGCTCTCGACGGGGCCTAAAGTCAAAACCGTCGGCATTTCAATGCGCACCGAGAACTCGTAATCAGAATGGAGCGAAGCGGATTCGGCGTCATCGCAGATCGTTCGATCGCACATCGCGGAGGAGCATAACGGTTGAACATCGACGCTTCTCCTTCCCCCGCTGAAACGCCGAGCAGCGCAGAAGCATCGGGTTCCGACGCGCGTAGCGCGGCGGTGGCGAGCACTGTTCGAGCACCGAGCGCAGCGAGGGCGAGTTGCGCAG
>CAMFLH010000231.1 GCA_945957295.1 uncultured Uliginosibacterium sp. | reverse complement strand
AGCCGATCCCGGCCGATCTCGCACGGCAATACCGCGCCATCGTCGTGGCCGACACATCGCGCCAGTTGGTTGCGCGCACCGCAGGTCTGCTCGACGGCCAAGACACACTCACGGTGCCGGACATCGCGGCCAAAGCGGCGGCACAACGCACCGGGCTGGGTGTCGGCCACCTGCCGCTTGCGCTCGCGCAGCGCGACGCGGAACTGGGCCGGCTGAAGATCAAAAGGCTGGATGCGCCAAAACCGGTCGCGCCGCTATGGCTCGCATGGCAGTCGAATCAGCGGGGACGCGCCCTGGACTGGTTCGTGGAGCGCCTGCTAGAGCCGGGCTGCGCGGCGATGATGCAAACGATCGCGACCTGAAATCCGGCCGCACCGCCCGGCCGGTGATGAGAAGGTATTTCAGCGCAAACGCGCGGCTTCGCGGGCGCTGGCAACCGCCTTGCGCCGCTCGGCCTCCGCAGCGTCGACCTGCGCGCGGATCGCCTCCGGAAACTCCGCACCACGCTGATGCTCCAGCGTGGTCACGATCCGTACGGCAGGGTTTGCAATCCGCCCCTCGGCCGGCATGACCTTGCGGATCGACGCCTCGGAGCTACCGGTGATTCGCGCCACCTCGCGCACAAATCGGTCATCCGCCTTGCGCGTCTCGGCCTTGAAGAACGCCGCCTGGGCCGGTGTAAACGGCGCCTCGGGCGGCACCTCGGCAGCTTGGATCGGCGCGGCAAACGCGACGGCGGCAAGGATCAGGCGATAGAGCGGATTTCGCATGGGCGGCAAAGTCAGGGCAGCAGAATCGTCGAGCCAGTCGTCCGGCGAGCTTCGAGATCACGATGCGCCTGCGCGGCGTCAGCCAACGGGTAGCGCTGCCGGATCTCGATCTTAACGGTGCCATTCTGCACTACCTCGAACAGCTCCGACGACATCGCGAGCAGGTCGGACCGCTTCGCGGTGTAAGTAAAGAGCGTTGGCCGAGTCACAAACAGCGAACCCATTTTCGCGAGCACGCCGAGATCGAGCGGAGGCACAGGCCCGGTGGCGTTACCGTAGGTGACCATGGTGCCGAGCGGCCGCAAGCAAGCCAGCGAGTCCATGAAGGTGTCTTTGCCGATCGAGTCGTACACCACGGCCACGCCGGCACCGCCAGTGATCGCCTTGACTTGGTCGACGAAGCGATCGCGCGTATAGACGATCGCATGGTCGCAACCGTGCGCGGTGGCAAGCGCCGCCTTTTCGTCCGAACCAACGGTGCCAATGACTGTTGCGCCGAGCGCCTTGGCCCACTGGCACAGGATCAGCCCTACACCACCCGCAGCGGCGTGCACCAGGATCGTGTCGCCCGCCGCAACGCGGTAGGTGCGGCGCAGCAGGTACTGTGCGGTCAGCCCTTGCAGCATCATTGCCGCGCCGGTTTCGAACGAGATAGCATCCGGCAGGCGCACCAGCCGGTCGGCAGGCAGGTTGCGGATTTGCGCGTAAGCCCCCACAGGCCCACCGGCGTACGCAACGCGATCCCCCACCACCACGTCGCTGACGCCCTCGCCAACCGCGACCACCTCCCCGGCCCCTTCAACGCCAATACCGCTCGGCAATGGCAAGGGATACAGCCCGTTGCGGTGATAGACGTCGATGTAATTCAAGCCAACCGCGTGATGGCGAACCTGTGCCTCGCCCGGGCCGGGCGGCGGCACATCCACCGCCTGCCATTCGAGCACCTCAGGGCCGCCGTTGCGGGGAATGCGGATTGCCATCGACATGCCTATCTCCTTGCGAGTGGGGGCGGCGTACGCGACGCCGCCGTGCTGCGTTTCAGCGATCGCGCACGGTTGCCGCGGCCGCGTCCACGACCGCCAGTGCGGTGATGTTCACCAGGCGCCGCACGGTCGCCGACGGCGTCAGGATGTGCACCGCCTTGGCCGCGCCCAGCAGGATCGGGCCGACGGTAACCCCATCGCCACCCGACATCTTGAGCAGGTTGAACGCGATGTTAGCCGCATCGAGGTTCGGCATCACCAGCAGGTTCGCCTCGCCCTTCAGCGTGGATTCCGGATGCACGCGCTCGCGGATCTCCGGCGAGAGCGCAGCATCACCATGCATTTCGCCATCCGCTTCAAGCTCCGGCGCCAGTTCGGCGAGTCGCTCGCGGGCCGCGCGCATTTTGCGTGCAGAAGCTGACCGGGAGCTGCCGAAGCTGGAGTGCGACAGCAGCGCTGCGCGCGGCTCGATACCGAAGCGGCGCAACTCTTCGGCCGCCATGCGGGTGATCTCGGCAATCTCTTCGGCGTCGGGGCTTTCGTTCACATAGGTATCGGTGATCGCCATCATGCGCGCCGGCAACAGCAGCAGGTTCATCGCGGCAAACAGCTTCGCGCCGCTGCGCAGGCCGATGATGTCCGACACCCGGCGCAGGTGGTTTTCATACGCACCATAAGTGCCGCACACCATGGCGTCTGCGTCGCCCTTGTCGAGCAGCATGCAGCCAATCAGCGTGGTGTCGCGGCGCAGTTCGGCCTTGGCGATGTCGGGTGTCACGCCGTCGCGCGACATGCGGTGATAGTAGCTTTGCCACAGGTCGCGGTAGCGCGGATCGGAATCCGGGTTCACCACTTCGAAGTCGCGCCCTAGCCGCAGGTTCAGCCCGAAACGCTCGATCCGCCGTTCGATTACCGCCGGGCGGCCCACCAAAATCGGATGCGCGAGGTTTTCGTCCACCACCACGCGCACCGCGCGCAGCACGCGCTCGTCCTCGCCCTCGCAATACACGACGCGCTTGCGACTGGCCGCAACGCGCTTGGCGGCGTTGAAGACCGGCTTCATCACCATGCCAGAGTGGTACACAAACTCGGTCAGGTGCTGGATGTAGGCATCCATGTCGGCCAGCGGGCGCACCGCGACCCCCGAATCCATCGCCGCCTTGGCTACGGCCGGCGCAATCCGCACGATCAGGCGCGGATCGAAGGGTTTCGGGATCAGGTAGTCAGCGCCGAAACGCAGTTCCGCGCCGCCGTAGGCCATCGCCACCACGTCGCTCTGCTCGGCCCGCGCGAGCTCCGCGATCGCATGCACACAGGCGAGCTTCATTTCCTCCGTGATGCGCGTGGCGCCAACGTCCATCGCACCTCGGAAGATGAACGGGAAGCACAGCACATTGTTCACCTGGTTCGCGTAGTCCGAACGGCCGGTGGCGATGATGCAATCGGGGCGTACCGCCTTGGCCTCTTCCGGCATGATTTCGGGCGTTGGGTTCGCGAGCGCGAAGATCAGCGGGCGCGGCGCCATCTTGGCGACCATCTCGGGCTTCAGCACGCCCGCGGTCGACAAGCCGAGGAACACATCTGCGCCCTCGATAACCTCGGCCAGCGTTCGCGCGCTGGTGTCCTGCGCATAGCGGGCCTTGTTCGGCTCCATCGTCGCATCGCGGCCGCGCCAGATGACGCCCTTGGAATCGCAAACGTAAACGTTCTCGCGCCGCAGACCGAGGCGGCACATCAGATCCATGCAGGCAATCGCGGCGGCACCGGCGCCGGAGCAGACCAGCTTCACTTCGTCGATACGCTTGCCGACCACTTCCAGACCGTTGATCAGCGCTGCGGTCGAGATGATCGCGGTGCCGTGCTGGTCGTCATGGAAGACCGGAATGTTCAGCCGCTCGCGCAGCTTCTGTTCAACGTAAAAACACTCCGGCGCCTTGATGTCTTCGAGGTTGATGCCGCCCAGCGTCGGCTCAAGCGCAGCGATGATCTCGATCAGCTTGTCGGGGTCGTTCTCGTTGAGCTCAATGTCGAACACATCGATGCCGGCGAACTTCTTGAACAGGCAGCCCTTGCCCTCCATCACCGGCTTGCCGGCCAGCGGGCCGATGTTGCCCAAGCCCAGCACCGCGGTGCCGTTGGTGATGACGCCAACGAGATTGCCGCGCGAAGTCAGCTCAGCCGCCTGCGCCGGATCCGCAACAATGGCCTCGCAAGCCGCGGCCACACCGGGCGAATAGGCGAGCGCCAGGTCGCGCTGATTGGTCAGCCCCTTGGTCGGCGTGACCGAGATTTTTCCGGGCGTGGGATAGCGGTGATAGTCGAGCGCCGCAGCGACGAAATCCTTGTCCATTGTTCTTGCCTCGCGTGATTGTCTGAATGCAATGCCCGCCGCAGCCACTCTGGTTGGGGCCGACGACACTGGGCGTGCTGCACGTGACACCGGTGCGGAGCAGAACTCCGGATACACACCGGCAAGCCGTCGTCCTGATCGGACAACGCTGGGGGGAAGGACGTAGCAGTACGTTCGACGCGATTCTACCGCAGTGCGTCATGGCCGGTACGCCACGCGGCACATATCACCCTAAAGTACGAAATGGCAAGTGCCGTTGTAACAGTTACACGTCGAAGAACGTGCCGTAATCAGACTCGGGAGAATCGTAATGAAGAGCAGCCTAATCGGACTTGTCATCATCGGCGCCGCTGCAGCTGCGGTGTCTTTCAAGCCGCAAGCCACCAAGGAGGACGCACAGGCCGCAATGGAACGCGCCACCCGTTACGCGGCCAGCAACGGCAATGAGGCGCTCGTAAAGAGCCTGCAGAAGGCCAACAGCCCGCTCCATGCAGGCGCGACACGCGTGCTTGTGCTGGACATGGCAGGCAACGTGGTCGCCGACCCGACTCAACCCCAGCGCGTGGGACGCAATGTGCTGGATCTGAAGGACACCCACGGCAACTACCTGTTCGTGGATGCGCTGCAGGTCGCCAATGCCAGCGGCGAAGGTTGGGTGTATTACAAGACGCGCAGCCCGATGACCCGTGCCGAACGCCGCGAAGCCGCGCTGGTGAAGCGTCAGGGCGACGTGGTGTTGCTGGCGACGCTGAACGACTGAGTCACCGAAATCCAAATCAAAACGGCGACCCGCGGGTCGCCGTTTTCACTTCCGCCGCAGCGGAAACACGCCTCAGCGTGTCACCCGCCCGTCGCGATCGATCACCGACATCTCGATGTACTTCGCACCACTGCGCGACGCGCTGCCGAAGGTGAAGCTCAGGCCGCCGACGTCGTAACCCGACATGCCAGCAATGCCGCGCGCCAAGCCGGCTTTGCCGCCACCACGCTTAAGCCCTTCGGTAACGACCTTGGCGGCGAGGTAGCCTTCCATCATCGCTTGCGTGGGCTCTTCAGTGTAGGGGCCGTACTTGCGGTAGTTGGTAGTGAATTCACGAACCACCGCGTACGACTCATTGCGCGGGTTCGGCGCAACCTGCACCAGCGCGACACCACGCGCAGCCTTGGCGCCCGCGAGTTCCGACAAACGCACACCTTCGACCGTCGACAGACCCACCAGCTGACCCGCGCCACCTTGCTCGCGGTAACGCTTGACGAAGGCTGCCGCCGCCGGCGCTTCAACCGCCAGCAGCACGGCCTGATGCTCTTTCTGCAGCACCGCATCGGCGAGCGCAGCAATCTTGTTGAGCTCCTTCGGCTGCGCAACCGCCGCCTCAACGGTCTGCCCCTGCTTCGCCGCCACCGATTTGGCGAGATCGCGATACTCCAGGCCGGCCTGATCTTCCGAGTAGAAGACGACAAACTTGCGGATGCCGATGGTGGCCAGCTGCTTCATGACCTTGTCGATCTCGTCCGCATAGCTCGGGCGGGTCAGGAAGACCATCGACGCAGCCTTATCGTTCGCGATGAAGCCCGCACCGGTGCGCGCGCCAACCAACGGCACCTGAGTGCTGTCGAGCACCTTGTCGGCCACGAGCTTCTGCACTGCCGCGGCACCCACGGTACCGAACAGCGCAGCGGGCTGATGTTCCTTGATCAGCGCCTTCGCTTGCGCCGAGATGTCAGCGCCTTCGTCGACCGCCATCAGCTTGATCTGCTTGCCGCCAACGCCACCGCGGACGTTGACTTCATCGAACCAACTCTTGGCCCCCATCTGGATCTGCCAGCCGACACTACCTTCCTTCGTCGCGCCCGGCGCAACCTGAAGAACGACCAGATCCTCGGCTCCTGCCTGCGGAGCAATCCCCCCAAGGGTCAGCGCCACGAACAGCGCGTTAAGACTGCGCCTCACCATCCACCTCCTGATTTTCTTATGCCGGACTCTGGGTCCGCATTCTGTTCTTTGAATTCGAGCAATTCACGCCAAACGTGAAAAGAGTAACTGAGTTTCACAAATTTCGGTTGCTTCCTGTTTGTAAAACTACATCAAACGGAAATTGCTATCCGGCCACCTCCAACGCTGCCTCATGACGCTGGCTTTTGGCACAATGCCGTGGTGCACCAACCAGACAAGGATCCCATCGTGCGACGCGTCGTGTTCAACCAAAAAGGGGGCGTGGGCAAGTCCACGATTACCTGCAACCTGGCCGCCATCGCCGCCAGCCGCGGCAAACGGACGCTGGTCGTTGATCTGGACCCTCAGGGCAACAGCACGCACTACTTGCTGGGCAAGGCGGCGGACACGCTGGAGAAGACGCTCGCAGACATGTTTGACCAGACCCTGCGCCTGCGCCTGCTGAACGACCGCGCCGAGAGCTACGTCCACAACACGCCCTTCGAACGCCTTGACATCCTGCCGTCGGCGCCCGCACTGGAAGAGCTGATGGGCAAACTTGAATCGCGCTACAAGATCTACAAGCTGCGCGACGCGCTCGACGAACTGGCCGACGACTACGACATGGTGTTTATCGACACCCCGCCAGCGCTCAACTTCTACACCCGCTCCGCGCTGATCGCGGCGCAACGCTGCCTGATCCCGTTCGATTGCGACGACTTTTCGCGGCGCGCACTTTATTCGCTGCTGGAAAACGTGACCGAGCTGAAGGCCGATCACAACGAAGACCTCGAAATCGAAGGCATCGTCGTGAACCAGTTCCAGCCGCGCGCAGCGCTGCCGCAGCGCATCGTGCAAGAACTGCAGCAGGAAGGCCTGCCGGTGCTGACTAGCTTCCTGTCGGCGAGCGTCAAGATCCGCGAGTCGCACGAGCAGGCGAAGCCGATGATCCATCTGGATCCTGGCCACAAGCTCGCGAAGGAGTTCACCGCGCTCTACGACTCGCTGCAAGGGCGCCGCGCAGCCGCCTGAACGCCGAGCTATTAGCGCAGGAATTCGAGCAGCAGGCGGTTAAACACGGCAGGCTGCTCGACGTTCGACAGGTGGGCGGCCTGTTCGATCACGTGCAAGTC
>CAMFLH010000230.1 GCA_945957295.1 uncultured Uliginosibacterium sp. | reverse complement strand
GTCGAGCAAACCGCGGCGGATGCCCGACACTACCGCCGCACAGGCGCCGGTGCCGCAGGCCAGCGTTTCGCCGGCTGCACGTTCGAACACCCGCAGGCGGATCGTGTGCCGGTCGACAACCTGCATGAAGCCGGCGTTCACCCGCGCCGGGAAGCGCGGGTGGTGTTCGATCAGCGGGCCTTGAGCTGCCACCGGTGCGGTATCGACATCCGCCACCACCTGCACCGCATGCGGGTTGCCCATGCTGACCGCACCGATCGTGATCGTCTCGCCCGCGACCTCCAGCGGCTGCGCCGGCGCATCGGTATCGGAGACGAAGGGGATGCGCGCCGGCTCGAGCACCGGGGCGCCCATGTCGACCGTCACCAGTCCGTCGGCACCGAGCCGCGGCGAGATCACGCCCGCAAGCGTTTCGACACGGATCTCGTCCTTGTCCGTGAGTCCCTTGTCGCGCACATAGCGCGCAAAGCAGCGCGAGCCGTTGCCGCACTGCTCCACCTCGCCGTCGAGGTTGAAGATGCGGTAGCGGAAATCGACCCCCGGCAAACGGCTCGGCTCGACGATCAGGATCTGATCGCAGCCCACGCCGAAGCGGCGGTCGGCCAGAAAGCGCGCGCGCTCGGGCGTCATCTCGAAGGGCTGGCGCACTGCGTCGATCACGACGAAGTCGTTTCCCAGGCCCTGCATTTTTGTGAAGCGGAGTTTCATGTGTGCAATTGTCCCACAGGCCGGCGTGGCTCGATCACTCGGTCAGTTGCCGCCAGCGGCGATAGATGCAGTCGTCCATCACCACCGTGGCCCCCGCGTCGCGCGCGCGCTGCGCGGCCGCTTCATCGACGACATGGTCCTGCATCCAGATGAACGGTATACCCAGCGTCACCGCCTCATCCACCATGGGACCGACGCGGTCGGCGTTGATATAGAAGTCGGCAAGATCGATCTTCTCCGGTACGTCGGAAAGGCGCTTGTAGACCTTCTCGCCAAAGATTTCCTCGGCCGCCGGGTGGATCGGGATCACGCGGTAACCCTGCTGCTTCAGGAAGGCGCCAATGTAGTGGCTGGGGCGCTCAGGCTTGGGCGACGCACCGACGATGGCGATCGTCTTCACCACGGCCAGCGCCGCGCGCAGCACTTCGGTATCCGGGTTCTTGAACATCGGTCACTCCTTGAGTCGTTCAGCGCGGTTTGCGCTGCGGCGTGGCGCGGATGAAGGGCCGGATCGCGGCGACCTGCCACGGCCGGCACGCCAGCAGCAAGCTCACTGGCTGGCGCTCACTCTGCGGCAGCGCACCTTCGTCCCAATGCAGTTCGGCGAACTCCCGCGCGAGCTTCTTCAGGCGTTCGGCCAGCGCATGCCGCGCACCGGGCGTGAGGCGCCCGTTGAGCAGGAACATCGCCTCGCCAGCACCGGCGAAGTCGCTCGCGAAGAAATCCGCCACGTTGTCCTTGAAGGCTTCCATGATCGGCCCGTTCGGCGTCCACGAAAAGGTGCGGGCGACGCGCAAACGTATCCGGTTGTTGGGCATCAGTTCGATGAAGCCGATGCGATCAAGCCGCGCGAGCAGGCCGATCAGTTCGGCGCGCTCGAATTCGTACAGCGCGAGCATGTCCTCGAAACCGAGCAGGTTCAGCGCCGACAGCGCCGCGAGGAAGAGCTTGGGTTCGCTGACGATCTCGCGCTCCTGCGCAACGGTGAGCCGCGACACCAGGCGGGCTTCGCGGTCAAAACCGCCGGTGAGCTCGGCAAAGTCGATACCGACCGCGTCGCACACAGTATCGAGCCGCGCGAGCGTGAAATTGCGTTGGGCGAACCAGCGCTTCACGCTGGCCTCGGACTGCCCGACGCGGCGCGCGAGTTCGGCGTAGGTGATGCCGCGCGCTTTCAGCGCGGCTTTGAGCAGATCGACGACTTCGACGGCCTGGGTCATGGTGTGTGCCTGAAACGCGTATCAGGAAATGATACCGGGGGCGGCGCATTCGCCGACAGCGAATCCCGCGTGCGAGCGCCCGATGCGTGCAGGCACAATGTCGCCATTGCGCTGCCCCAAAGGCCCGACATGACGATTCGCATCCAACGCGCCGACCTCGACGCCGCCAGCCAGGCCGGTTTGCTGCCGGCCGATTCGGCCGACGCACTGTGGCAGTTCCTCGCCAGCCGCCACGCGGGCGACCCGGACGCACCGCGTTTCGATTTCACCCATGTGCTGTACTACCTCGGCGGCTTGCTCGCGATCGGCGCGATGTCGCTGTTCATGACCTTGGGCTGGGAACAGTTCGGCGGCTGGGCCATTTTCTTCATCGCGCTGCTGTACGCCGGCGTCGCATGGAAGCTCGCTGAGCGCTTCGAGCGCATGGGGCTGGCGGTGCCCAGCGGCATCATGGCCGCGCTGATCGTGGTGCTGGTGCCGCTTGCGGTGTGGGGTCTGCAGAACGCCTTCGGGCTGTGGGCGGAAGCCGAGCACATCAAGGGCTACCGCGATTACCACGTGTACATCGACTGGCGCTGGATCACGCTGGAGTTCGCCACGCTGATCGCCGGCGCCCTGATGTTGTACCGTTGGCGCACGCCTTTCCTGGTCATGCCGATCGCGGTAACGCTGTGGTACATGAGCATGGACCTCGCCGTCTTCATCCTCGCGGCGGACGACGCCTACCACTGGAGCGAGGCGTCCTGGACCTTCCGCAAGTGGTTCTCGCTCGCCTTCGGCCTGATCATGCTGCTGGTGGCCTTCTGGTTCGAGTTGCGCAGCCGCTCGCGCAAGGACTACCCGTTCTGGCTCTACCTGTTCGGCCTGATGGCCTTCTGGGGCGGGCTCAGCTCGCTCGGCTCCGGGCTGTTGTCGGGCAAGCTGATCTACCTCGCGATCAACCTGCTGCTGATCGGCGTTGGCGCCGTGCTGGTGCGGCGGACCTTCGTGGTGTTCGGCGCGCTCGGTGTCGCGATCGTGCTGGGCGATCTGTCACACCACTACTTCCGCGACAGCTGGCTGTTTCCGCTCGCACTCACCGCGATCGGGCTGGGTATCGTGTTCGCCGGCGTGGCCTGGCGCAAACATGAGGCACGGCTGACCGAACAGTTGCGTGCGCTGCTACCGGCGGACCTGCGCGGGCTGATCGAATCGCGTCAGCTGGCGCGCTGAGCGAGCACCCTCACCGCATTCGCGTGGCCCGGCTGCATCAACCAGCGTTGCAGCAGCCGCGCGATATCGAGATCGAAGCGGCGCGGCGGTGGATCGTTCAGCAGGGTCGCGAGCGCCGCCTCGTCGCGTGCGCTGCCGAGGTGGCACCACTGGTCGAACACATGCGTCGCGGCGCGGCCGCTGTCCTCATGCAGCTCTGCGATCGCCACCGGGCCGGCCCAAGGCCAGGCGCGCGGCGCGAGTGAGGCCAAGGCGCGCAACAGGCGCGCGTCATGGACCTCGGGCCGCTCGGCATCCACACAGACACCGTCACAGCGTTTCAGGCCGTGGGCCTGGCACGCACCGCGGCCGTTCTCCAGCCCGAGCCGCTGCGGACACAGGCGATGCAGCAATGCGAGTTCGCGCAGCGTGTTGTCCGCCTCGCGCTGGCCGCGGAAACTGCCGAACACCTCGCGCCACTCAAGCGGATCGCTGCCGTGCAATTCAATCTCTTCGAGCACCGGCGGCCGGCGTCGGTTCGGCACGAAGGTCCAGCCCAGCGCGCGGGTCGGGTATTTCTCGGGCACATGGCGACGCAGCAGCGCGAGTTCGCGCAATTGCGAATCCAGATCGCCGGCGGTGAATTCGGTTTCCACCCGCCGCACCTGGTTGCCGAGCTTCACGCTCTTGGCATCGCCGCGGCCCGTGAACAAGCCCAACACCTTAGAACGCAGATGATTGGAGCGCCCGCACTGCAGCAGTTGCCCGCCGGCACCGAACAACAGATAAACCCCCGGCGCCTCAGGCAGCGCCTCAAGGTCGCCCTCCGGCAACTTGGGCACCGCAGCGCCTTCGCTACCCGCGCGCCGCAGCGCGAGCAACAAGCGGTCGTCGTCGAAGTTCGCCGCCGCGTCCTGCATCAGCCGCCACACGAGGTCGGCATCCGTCATCGCGCGGTGGCGGTTCTGCACCGCATAACCGTGGCGTTCGATGATCGCGTCCAGCCCGTGGCGCGCGTGTTCCGGGTACAAGGCGCGCGACAGCTTCACGGTGCACAGCACCGGCGGGTCGAACGCGATCTGGCGCGCTGCGAAGGCCGCACGCAGAAAGTTGTAATCGAAGCGCGCGTTATGCGCGACAAACACCGCACCGGCCAGACGCCCGGCGATCTCGTCGGCCAGTGCACGAAAGTTCGGCGCGCCGGCGACCATCTCGTTGGTGATGCCGGTGAATTCCTGGATCCGGTACGGGATCGGCATTTCCGGGTCGACCAGGCTGGACCAGCGATCGACCACCTCACCGCCCTCCACCCGCACGATCGCCACCTCGGTGATGCGGTCGCGGTGCGGGTCGGCACCGGTCGTTTCAAGGTCGACGATCGCGAGCGGGCGTTCAAAGAGCGGATTCATGGGAACCGGAAATGCGAAAAGCCTCTCGGACGAGAGGCTTTGGGAAATCAGACTTCGCTCTGATAGGGATAGGGCTTTTGCGCGACCTTGGCTTCCGCGTTGCGGCGCGTGGTTTCCAGATCCTGCGGTTTGTCCCACCACAGGGCGCGGCCCTTGCGTTGCTCTTCAGCTTCCTGCGGGTGCTTTTCCATCCACTCGCGCATGAATTTGGTGTGCTCGGATTCGTACATCGCCATGGTGATTCCTCCTCAGCCCGCGATTCTAGCAGGCTGGGCAGCACGGCAGTTCAGCCCGGGCGGGCTTCCGAGGCCTTCAGGCGCGCAATGCGGACCACTTCCGGGATGCGCCGCACCGCGCGCATCAGGCGGGCGAGGTGCAGGCGATCGCTGACCTGCAGCGTGAAGTAGATCTGGTGATGCGAAGCGCCCTCGCCATCCATGCTGACATGCTGGATGTTCGAGTGTTCCTCGGCGATTGCAGCGGCGATCTTGGCCAGCACGCCACGGCGGTTTTCGGTAATCACGCGGATCTGCACATCGAACAGGCGCTCGGTCTCGGATTCCCATTCGACGTCGACCCAGCGCTCGCGATCGGCACGGTTGCGCGACAGGTTAGGGCAGTCGTTCAGATGCACTTCCATGCCCTGCCCCTTGCGCAGCAGGCCGACGATCGGATCGCCCGGGATCGGGCGGCAGCAGCGCGCAAGCTGCACCGCCATGCCCTCGCTGCCGCGGATCAGGATCGCGCCGGCCGGCCGCGGCCGGATCGGCTGCCCTTCGACGCCTTCGACGCCAACCGACTCCACCACCGTCGCGAGCCGCTTCGCCACCACCGCTGGCAAACGCTTGCCGAGCCCAATGTCGGTGTAGATGTCGCTCTTCTCGCGCGCGCCGGCATCGCGCAGGAAGCGATCCCACACCAGCTTGTTGAGCGCGGCGGGCGTCAACCCATGCGCGCGCAGGGCTTGCGTCAGCAGGCGTTCGCCGAGCGCGACCGACTCTTCCTGCTGGGCGGTTTTGAGGAAATGCCGGATCTGCGCACGCGCCTTACCCGAGCGCACGTACGACAGCCAAGCCGGATTCGGGCTGGCGTGCGAGGCCGTCACCACTTCGACCTGATCGCCGTTCTTCAGCTCGGTGCGTAGCGGCATCAGATCGCCGTTGATGCGGCATGCCACGCAGCGGTTGCCGATGTCGGTATGCACCGCGTAGGCGAAATCGACCACCGTCGCACCGCGCGGCAGGTTGAAGATCTTGCCCTTGGGGCTGAACACGAAGACCTCGCCCGGGAAGAGATCGATCTTCACATGCTCAAGAAACTCGGTGGAATCGCCCGATGTGGACTGCAGCTCGATCAAGGATTGCAGCCAATTGTGCGTGCGCTGCTGGATGTCCGACAGCGGGCCTTCGGATTCCTTGTAGAGCCAGTGCGAGGCCACGCCGCTGTCGGCGACCTGGTTCATCTCGCGCGTGCGGATCTGCACCTCGACCGGCGTGCCGTAGGGGCCGAACAGCGTGGTATGCAGCGACTGGTAGCCGTTGGCCTTCGGGATCGCGATGTAATCCTTGAACTTGCCCGGCACCGGTTTGTACAGCTCGTGCAGTGCACCAAGCGTGAGGTAACAGGTCGGGATGTCCTTCACGACGATGCGGAAGCCGTAGATGTCGAGCACCTGCGAGAAGGTCAGGTGCTTGTCGACCATCTTGCGGTAGATGCCGTACACATGCTTCTCACGGCCCCACACCTCGGCATCGATCTGCCAGGT
This sequence comes from uncultured Uliginosibacterium sp., assembly GCA_945957295.1. Taxonomy (GTDB): domain Bacteria; phylum Pseudomonadota; class Gammaproteobacteria; order Burkholderiales; family Rhodocyclaceae; genus Niveibacterium. Next base: position 888 of record CAMFLH010000230.1, on the reverse strand, counting down.
TGGCAGGCGCTCCTGAATCGCGCCAAGCAGTTTGCCGACGATTTCGCGGCGGTTGCCACGCGCAGCGCGAACGGCCTTGGCGAGCACGCGATAGCGCATCGGGTGCAGGTAACGGAACGAAAGCTCTTGCAGCTCGCGGTAAAGATTGTTGAGCCCCAGCCGGTTGGCAATCGGGGCATACAACTCAAGGGTTTCACGCGCAATGCGGCGCTGCTTCTCGGGCCGCACTGCATCGAGCGTGCGCATGTTGTGCAGGCGATCGGCGAGCTTGATGAGGATCACGCGCACATCGCGCGCCATCGCGAGGAACATCTTGCGGAAGTTTTCCGCCTGCGCTTCCTCATGCGTGCGCGCTTCGATCTTGTCGAGCTTCGAAACACCATCGACCAGTTCGGCCGACACTTTGCCGAAGGCATCCGCGATCGCCTGCTTGGTGATCTCGGTGTCTTCCATCACATCGTGCAGCAGCGCCGCGATCAGCGCCTGCGCATCGAGGTGCCACTCGGTGAGGATCTCGGCCACCGCAACCGGGTGCGAGACATAGGGTTCGCCACTGCTGCGGAACTGCCCGAGGTGTGCTTCGGCAGAAAAACGTGCGGCACGCTCAAGGCGCTCGCGGTCGTCGTCCTTCAGGTATTCGGCGACGCGTCGTCGCAAGGTCGAGAGGTCGACACCCTCCAGCGGGTCAATCTCGCCGCCGTGCGGTGCAGCGGCGGCGTTGGCGAGCGTCGTCGGGTTCGGCATCTGTGGCGCGGCGGCTTCCATGCTCACCCCCGACACCATCGGCGTGCATGCACGCGACCCGCCTCGCTCTGCGTAGCCGGTCGACAGCGATGCATGCCATCAGATTCCATGCGCTCTTCCCCGATTCAGTGCTCAGCCCGCAGG
>CAMFLH010000229.1 GCA_945957295.1 uncultured Uliginosibacterium sp. | reverse complement strand
GTGCCGGACCTCGTCTGGTGCACGCCGAGCGCCTGAATACCGAAGGCGCGAGACAGGCGCTGCGGTTGCCAGTCGCCAGGTACCGCGATCACCGCATGGCCGCCCGCGCGCACCCAGGCGGCGATCTGCTCACTGGTGCGCGAGGCTGCGGCGTCTGGCAGGGCCTGGTTGAGCCACAGCGTTGCACCTGTCGGCAGAGCGCTCAGTTCGGTGGCGTCGTGCACGACGCGGGTGCGGTAGCCAAGCGCGTTGATCATGCGCCGCGCGGCGAGCGAATCGTCGCGCAAGGCTTCGCCGCTTGGCCGCGCGGGCTCGTCGACCTCGACCCATTCGAGGCGCGGCAGCAGCCAGGCGCTCGCGATCAGCACGATGCCCAGCACGAGCAGGATCAGCAGGCGGCGGTCGCGATTCACTGCCCGCCTCCGAAGGCCTCGCGCCAGCCGGCACAGAGGCGCTCACCTTCGTCAGCTGCCGGTGCCGCATGGGCATAGGCCACACCCTGCCAGCTACGCGTGAGTTGCGCGAAGTAGGCGCGCGCGCCGCTGCCGGCGCGGGTTACGCGCATCAGGCAGTCGCCTTCGGTATCGCCGCGTGCGAAAGGAATCTGCGACTGGTGCGCCAGGCGCGACAGCGCGCCACGGTAGAGCAGGCCGAGTGCTTCGCGGTGTCGGCCGCTGGCGAGCAGCTGATGCGCGGCCTCCGCGACGTCGTTGGGTAAGGATTCGGGACGGATGTCGAGACCGGCGACTTCGGCGGGCGGTGGCGGTGGTGCGCGGCGCGCGCGCATTACGCCGAGCTGGCGCAACAACAACCGCAGCAGGACTGCGGCCACGATGGCGATGCCGATCCAGCCTGCGACACGCAGCCCCTCTGCCATCCAGCGGCCGGCGCCGCGCCAGAACTCAAGCCAGCGCTTGAGCCAGCCCGGCGCATCCTGTGTTTTGGTCTCGGGCTCTGCACGGAACTGAAGTTGTTGATGCTTGCGGCTTTTGCCGAATTCGGGGGCCTTCAGCACGTCGGCGATCGCCTTCGGAGCCTGACGGATGGCGGCCTCGCGGCGTGGCTCGGAGGCTTCGGCCGCAGGGGCCGGCAACAGCGTGGCGCCGCAAACCACCAGCAGCGCCAGCATCGCGAGCCGCTTGGCGCCCTCGCTCGCAAGCCTGCGGAACAGCAGTTCCACGTCCCAGGCTTCAAGGTCGGTGCGCCGTTTGAGGTAGAGCGTGAAACCGCCGGCGACGTAGAAGGGCTCTATCAACGCGACCATGCAGGCGTAGCCAAGATTGAAGGCGAGCGCGACCCAAAGGGCTTGTTGAGGATCGATGACTTCGCTTCCGGTCATCGCGGGCCAGATGTGTTCAAGAATCGAAACGCGCTCTGGCAGCAGGTTTTCGATCAACGCGATGACGCCGAAAAGCAGCACGTATTCGAAGTTGGCGCAGCAGAACATCAGGCCGAAGCCGGCGCCGCCGACGCGGTTGGCAACGATGTGGCGGCGGTCGCGCGCGACGCGGCCTTTAAGGCCTTCCAGTTGATCGACCGGCAGCCGTGTGCTGCGCAGCGGATCGAGCCGCCGCCATAGCAGCGCCGGCAGCAGCGCGCTGCGGCGTATCAGACCGGGCAGTGCGCGCCATGTCTGCCTTACGCCCGGCTGTTCGCCGAAGACGGCGTGCGACAAGCCATGCAGCAGCGCGCGGTCGTACAGTGGCTTGAGCCACCAGATCAACGTGCCGGCAAGGCTGGGCATCTCGAGCGCGTAGCCGACGACGGCGATGATCAGTAGCGCGGGCGGCAGAATCACGGCGAAGCTGGTTGCGAAGATGCTGCGCGCGTGGGCCTGCACCAGTCGTATGCCTAGATCCACTGCCTCCATGCCGCTGCGCGGACGCAGCACCAGCGTGAGCTGCTCAGGGCGCATTGCGCCTCCCCGCAAGCAGCAGGTAGCCCAGCACCAGCAGCCAGTTGAATGCGCCGACCGTTACCTTCATCTGCAAGGGCAACGTACGCGGCGACCAGAAGGCTTCAAGCGCTGCAGCAATCACCAGCATTGCGGCGGCGCCGGCAACGATGCCGATCACGCTGCGTGCGGCCAGACGCAGCGCAGCGCCGCGCGTGCTTTCTCCGGGCGCCAGCAGCGCGAGGCCCAGCCGCAAGCCGGCGGCGCCACAGAGCACGATGGCGCTGAGCTCGAAACTGCTGTGGCCGGCGACGAAGGAGTAGAAGCGCGCGGCATGACCAAGGTTGACCACGTGCGCTTCCACCGTGCCCATGAAGACGCCGTTGTAGAGCAGCATGAACAGCGTGCCGATGCCGGCAAAAAGGCCGCTGGCGAAGGTGCGAAAACCGATACCGATGTTGTTGTAGATGTAGAAACCGAACATCGTCAGGTCGTCGCGCGCGCCGCGTGCGGTGCCGAGCTCGGCAGCATCGGGCCCGTACATCGTGTCGAACTGGGCGAGCTGTTCGGCCGGCAAGACGATGTAAGCGAAGTCGGGCGATAGCCGCACTGCGATCATCGTTGCGACGTAAGGCAGCACGAAGACGAGCAGCGCTGCGAGCACGACCCGCCACTCGCGCCGCACCTCGCGCGCGAAGCCGCTGGCAAGATAGTGACCAAAGCGGCGCAGCCCGCCACCCGGCGTGCCGTAGAGGCGGTCATGCCCTTCGAGGGCGAGCCGGTGCAGGCGCTCGGTCAGTGCCGGGCCATAGTCGCGTGACTGGGCGAGGGCCAGATGCTGGCAGATCTCGCGGTAGCGCGGCGCCATGTCGTCATCCGCGAAGGGCGCTGGCTGCTTGGCGCGCTGGCGCCGTGGCAGGCGCGCGAAGGCAAGCCAGTGTTCGAACGCGTCCCAGCGCGCGCCAAAGCGCGCTTCGAACTGCTCTTGCCTCATTGTTCGCGGCCGCTCAGGTAGTGCGCAAGTCCATAGAGCCGTGACACCGCGAGCGCGCCACGGGCGTCGTCAGTCAGCATCGGGGCTTGTTCGGCGAGTTCCTCGGCGCGCTCGGGCGACAGCCGTGGTGCGCGCTCGGCGAAGGCCAGCACGGCGCGCTGCGCGGTGCGCGACAGCGGCGCATGCGGCCGCCAGCGCGGCGCGTCCGGAGCGATCGGCAAGGGTGTGGCGGAGCGCCGGTAGGTCACCACGGTGTCGGCGACGATGTCGCCCAGGCGGCGGAAGTCGCGCGTTGCGAGCATCGATACGAGGCCGATGGCGTAGAAAAAGGGCAGGAAGTCGACCACGCGTAGCAGGTTGCGGGTCATCGATGCTGCCCAGCCGACCGGGCTGCCGTCGGCGTTCAACACGACCAAACCGAGCGCTCGCTTACCCGGGGTCGCTCCGCCGGCGAGCACTTCGAACAACACCGGGTAGAACCACTCGATCAGGAATACGCCGACGAGGATCAGTCCGGTGCCCGCCTTGCCAAAGGCGCTGAGCGGGAAAGCGAGTACCAGATAAACGCCGATCCGGATCGCGAGGTCCACAAACCAGGCCAGCGCCCGGGAGATGGGCCCTGCGCAGTGCAGCCGCAGGGCGATCAGCTCAGGGGTGGAGACCTCGCGAACGGTGTCGAGCATCAAAGACTCAGGCGTTACTCGTCTCGATGAAGATGTCGCGATAGGCGACGTAAACGGTCAGCATCAGCACCGGGAGCAGGATCAACCAGCCGAGGCCGATCGGGATCGTCGCGACAATCGCGAGCACGATGTAGGACAGCATGCCGACCAAACCCGCCAGGACATTCTTGAAGCTGCCTTTGATGCTGGCCTGCATGGCCTGCGTTGCGCTCATCTTGTGTTCGAACACCAGATAGGGCGCGAAGATGACACTGGTGGCAAGCAACATGATGACGACGAAAAACAGCAGACCGAGGCCGATGCCGGTGCCGGCCATCGCGGCGATCGACGCGCGGCCGCTGAAGATGGCGCCAAACAGGCCTGAGGTGCCGACGACGACGGCGAGGATCGCGCCGACTGCAAAGATTGCACCGATGTAGATCACACCGATCAGCAGCAGCTGACCGGTTTGCTCGCGGAAGCCGTCGAAGATCTGGCCGACTTCGAAGCTGCCCTTGGTACGCTGGCTGGTTGCGCAGGACGCAATACCGGCCGAAACGAGCGGGAAAGCGATCCCGACAACGAGGTTCACCACCGGGATCATCGACGCCACCATCATCACGCCGAAAGTGATCACGATCACCAGCCACCACATCATCGGCTGTTGCTTGAACAGCTGCCAGGCGTCGACGAACCAGCCGAATCCGCGTCCTGCGTCGACGCTGCGGCCTTCAGGAATCAGGGTTTCAGCAGAATTGCCGGCGGGGGCTACGTCACGAACTTCAGCCGACGGCGGTGCGTAGGGGTTTTGTTCAGACATGTTGGCGTCTCACGGTGGCGGGGAAAGCGGCATCTTAATGCAGGTGTAATCACCGGTGCCGATGTTCCGCCTAGCGCGGCGTGATGCGCCACACGTCGGCGGCGCTCAATCCTTCCAGAGCTCCGGCGTCGCGCTGTTGGGCGGCAGCAGGCCGAGATGGCGATAGACCGCCGGGGTGGCGACGCGGCCGCGCGGGGTGCGCTGTAGGTAGCCCTGCTGGATCAGGTAGGGTTCCAGCACGTCTTCGATCGTGTCGCGCGATTCGCCGATCGCCGCCGCGAGGTTGTCGACGCCGACCGGACCGCCGGAGAACTTCTCGATCACCGCGTCGAGCAGCTTGCGGTCCATCAGATCCAGGCCGACGGGGTCCACGTCCAGCATGTTCAATGCGGCGTCGGCGACCGGGCGGGTGATCTCGCCGTTGGCCTTCACCTCGGCGAAGTCGCGCACGCGGCGCAGCAGCCGGTTGGCGATGCGCGGCGTGCCGCGCGCGCGGCGCGCGATTTCGAGCGCGCCATCCTCTTCGATGCCGACCTTCAAGAGCTGTGCGGAGCGGCCGACGATCTGACGCAGTTCCTCCGCGTTGTAGAACTCCAGTCGCGCGACGATACCGAAACGGTCGCGCAGCGGGTTCGTCAGCATGCCGGCGCGCGTGGTGGCGCCGACCAGCGTGAAAGGCGGCAGGTCGAGCTTGACCGAGCGGGCGGCCGGACCCTCACCGATCATGATGTCGATCTGATAGTCCTCCAGTGCCGGGTAGAGCACTTCTTCCACGACCGGCGACAGGCGATGGATTTCGTCGATGAACAGCACATCGTGCGGTTCAAGGTTGGTCAGCAGCGCGGCGAGGTCGCCGGCTCGTTCGAGCACCGGGCCGGAGGTCTGACGCAGGTTGACGCCCATTTCCGCCGCGATGATGTGGGCCAACGTGGTCTTGCCCAGGCCTGGTGGGCCGAACAGCAGCACATGGTCGAGCGCTTCCTTCCGGTTGCGTGCGGCGCCGATGAAGATTTCGAGCTGGTCGCGGATCTTCTGCTGGCCGGTGTAGTCGGCCAAGCGCTTGGGCCGCAGCGCGCGCTCCAGCGCTTCCTCCTGCGAGGACGCGGGGGCGGGCGCAACGATACGTTCGCTGGGCGGGAGAGGGCTGAGCCGGTCAGTTTCGATCATGGTGTTGCGAGTTTAGCGCGACTTGCGGCCACGGCTGGGGGCGCGGGAGCCGGTCGCGCGCATGACGTAATTGCCGCGGCAGCAAGTTCGTTGTTTGTCAAGTGGCGGCTCAAGTTCACCGGGAAGGCGCCGATAAACCACTCGGGCATTCTGCGCGCGGTTCGCTGCGCGCATCGGCCAGCGAGCAGCCTTCGATTCCCCTCCCTGCAACGGAGACTGAAATGGGTCTGGCGGCAACTCTTTTGCGGCGTCCGGCGCACATTGCGCTGGTGTTGGTCAATCTGCCGGTATGCGCCTGGCTGGCGGGCACCTGGTGGTGGGGGCTCATCTGGGCTGCGGTACTGGGCGCGGGCTTGCTATGGGCGGCGCGCGAGGCTTTGCCACAGCCCGTTACCGCAGCAGTCGAACCCGTGGAGGGGGCGCGTGCGTCGCCGTGCGGGGACGATACCTTGCCGCACCTGGTGGCCGATGTGGTGCCCCTGTGGAACCGGCATGTCACCCAGGCGCAGGAGCAGATGCGCTCTGCGATCAACGCGCTTGCGCAGGGCTTTGCTTCGCTGAGCCAGCGACTGGCCGCCAATGTTGGGGTTGGCAGCGATGAGGCGCAGGCGCTTCAGACGATCCAGCAGGCCGAACAGGGCTTGCGTGAAATGGTCGATACGCTCAATCAGACGCAGGCCTTCCGTACCCGCTTGATCGAGCAGATCGGCGGTGTGGCCGCCTACACCGAGCAGTTACAGCGCATGGCCGAGGACGTGGCGAACATCGCCAAGCAAACCAACCTGCTCGCGCTCAATGCCGCCATCGAGGCCGCGCGGGCCGGCGAGAGCGGCCGTGGATTCGCCGTCGTGGCTGACGAAGTACGCAAGTTGTCGACCCAGTCTGGCGATACCGGGCAGCGTATCCGCGGCATCGTCGCGACGGTGGCGGATGCGATCCGGCAGACCCTCGCGATGTCGGAAACCTTCGCCAAGGACGAACACGCAGTCGTCGAGCAGTCTCGCGCGACGGCGGAACGCATCATTGGCGATTTCAACGGTACCGCTCATGCCTTGCAGGAATCGGTGGCTGCGCTGCAGGCCGAACGCCGCGAGGTGGAGGCCGACATCGAGGCGGTGCTGATCAATCTGCAGTTCGAGGATCGGGTGCACCAGATTCTCGACCATGTGCTGCAAGACATGACACATCTTGCCGAGGCATCCCGCACGCTGACCGAGAATCGCGATCAGGCCGCGCTGCTCGATGTGAAGGCCTGGATGGACCGGCTGTCGAGCAGCTATACCACGCTTGAACAGCGCGAGCTCCACCACGGCAAGGACGCCGCAAGTGCGAAGTCGGCCGCCTCCGGGATCACCTTCTTCTAGTCACCAGATACCACCATGAGCAAAACCATCCTGATCGTTGATGACTCTTTCAGCCTTCGCCGCACGCTGGCGATCGCCCTCAAGGGCGCCGGCTATGACGTGGTCGAGGCGGGTGACGGCAAGGAGGCGCTGGGCTGCCTCGATGGCCGCAAGTTCAACCTGATCATCTCGGACGTGAACATGCCCAACATGGACGGCATCAGTTTCGTCAAAGCCGCCAAACAGTTGCCGAACTATCGCTTCACGCCGGTGATCATGCTGACCACTGAAACCGACCAGACAAAGATTGCGGAAGGTAAGGCCGCCGGTGTGCGCGCCTGGGT
>CAMFLH010000228.1 GCA_945957295.1 uncultured Uliginosibacterium sp. | reverse complement strand
CCCCCATGCCGGTGCCGATGCACATCGTCACCATGCCGAGCTTGGCGTCGCCGCGCTTCATTGCCGACATCAGCGTCGCGACGCGGATCGCGCCGGTGGCGCCGAGCGGGTGGCCCAGCGCGATGGCGCCGCCGAGCGGGTTCACCTTGCCCGGGTCGATGCCCAGATCGCGGATCACCGCCAGCGCCTGCGCGGCGAAGGCTTCGTTGAGCTCCCACCAGTCGACGTCGGCCTGCGCGACACCGGCGTGCTGCAGCACTTTCGGGATCGCGGCGATCGGGCCGATGCCCATGATTTCCGGCGGCACGCCGGCGACCGAGAAACCGCGGAAGCGCGCGATCGGCTTGGCACCGGTGCGCTTCACGGCGGCTTCAGACATCAGCAGCACCGCGCCGGCACCATCCGACATCTGCGAGCTGTTGCCCGCGGTGACCGAGCCACGCGCGGCGAACACAGTCTTGAGCTTGGCGAGGCCTTCGATCGAGGAATCCGGGCGCGGGCCTTCGTCGTTCTCGAACAGGCGCTCGACGACCTTGATCGCCCCGCTCTTGAAGTCGGGCAGTTGTTCGCGCACGAGGTAAGGCGTGATCTCGTCCTTGAACTTGCCGGCCGCGATGGCGGCGCAAGCCTTCTGGTGCGAGGCCATCGCGAAAGCGTCCTGATCTTCGCGCGACACGCCGTACTTCTGCGCAACCTTCTCGGCGGTGAGGCCCATGCCGAAGGCGATGGCACGGTTCTCGTCGGTGCTGGCGAAAGCCACCGGGTTGATCGAGACCTTGTTGCCCATCATGGTCGGCATGATGGTCATCGACTCGGTGCCGGCACCGATGGCAATGTCGCATTCGCCGATCATGATCTTCATGGCCGCATCCGCCACAGCGTTGACGCCGGACGAGCAGAAGCGGTTGATGGTGATGGCGGGCACGGTGTTGGGGAAGCCGGCGAGCAGCGTGCCGATGCGGGCCACGTTCATGCCCTGCTCCGCTTCCGGCATCGCGCAGCCGACCACCACATCGCCGATCTCGTTGAGATCGAACGCGGGGACCTGCTTCACGACGGCGGACAGCACATGGGCCAGCATGTCGTCGGGGCGCACGTTCTTGAAGGCGCCGCGGCGCTTGGCCACCGGCGTGCGCGTGGCGGCGACGATGTAGACGTCCTGAATCTGACGGGTCATATCTGTTCTCCTTGGCGTGCCGGTCAGTTACGCAGCGGCTTGCCGGTTTCGAGCATGTGCGCGATGCGCTGCTGGGTCTTCTCGGTCTTGAGCAGGTCGACGAACTGGGCGCGCTCGATGTCGAGCAGCCACTTTTCGGAGACCAGCGAGCCGGACTCGATCTCGCCACCGCACAGGGCGACCGCAGCGGCGCGGGCAACCTTGTAGTCGTGGGCGCTGATCATGCCGCCCTCGACCATGTTCACCAGCATCATCTCGAGCGTGGCAATGCCGTTGCGACCCGCGACCGGGATGCCGGCCGGCGACAGCGCCGGGCGCCATGCCGATTCGTGCATCGCCAGCGCGTTCTTGCGCGCCACATGCAGGATCTCGTTCACGTTGAACACGACGACGTCATCCTGCTTCAGCAGGCCCAGTTCCTTCGCGTTCTTCGCGCTCTTGCTGACGTTGGCCATGGCGATGGTCGTGAACACCGACTGCAGGAAGTTCATCGCGTCATTGGTGGCAGTCCGCGAAGCGGCCTGCGCGGCGCGGATCGCGAATTCCTTGCAGCCACCACCGGCCGGGATCAGGCCGACACCGGCTTCGACGAGGCCGATGTAGCTCTCCAGCGCCACCACGGCACGCGGCGAATGCATCACGAACTCGCACCCACCACCCAGCGCCATGCCGGCCACCGCGGTGATCACCGGCACCTTGGCGTACTTGATCGCCATCGAGGTCGCCTGGAAGTTGGCCACCACCTTGTCGAGCGTGGCGAAGTCGCCCGCTTCGAGCACCGGCTTGATCTGCTGCAGGTTCGCGCCCACCGAGAACGGCGGCTTCGCTTGCCAGATCACGAGGCCGTCGTAGTCGCGCTCGGCGCGCTTGATGGCTTCCTGCACGCCGTCGAGCACGTCGGCGCCAACCGCGCACATCTTGGACTTGAACGAGAGGATGGGGACGCGCTTGCCGTCCTCGTCACCCGTGGTCCACATGCGCACGCCTTCCGATTCCCAGATCGTCGTGCCGCGCTCTTCGGCTTCACCGAAGACGCGCTCCGGGAAGAGCTGGCGGCTGTACACCGGCAGCGTAGAACGGCCCTGGATCGCCTTGGCAGACGATGAGTAGGAGCCAGCGGCTTCGTGCACGCCTTCGCGCTCGAACACCCAGGCCGGCAGCGGCGCATTGGCCATGGCCTTGCCTTCGGCGATGTCCGCCGCGATGGCATCGGCAATGGCCTTCCAGCCCGCAGCCTGCCAGGTCTCGAACGGGCCTTGCTGCCAACCGAAGCCCCAGCGCATCGCAAAGTCGATATCGCGCGCGTTATTGGCGATGGTTTCCAGATGCACTGCGACGTAATGGAAGATGTCGCGGAAGATCGCCCACAGGAACTGCGCCTGCGGGTGCGCCGAGGCGCGCAGCTGCGCGAACTTCTCGACCGGGTTGCGGTTCTTCAGGATCGCAACCACTTCGTCGGCCGGCTTGCCGGTCGAGTCACGGTAATCCTGCGCGGCCAGATCCAGCACCTGGATCTGTTTGCCCTGCTTGCGGAAGATGCCGGCGCGGGTCTTCTGACCCAGCGCGCCCTTGCCGATCAGCGCCTGCAGCCACTGCGGCGCGGCGTAGTACTGCGCCCAGGGGTCGTTCGGCAGGTTGTCGGTCATCGTCTTGATGACGTGCGCCATGGTGTCCAGCCCCACGACGTCGGCCGTTCGGTAGGTGGCGGACTTCGGACGGCCGATCAGCGGGCCGGTCAGCGCATCGACCTCGTCAAAGCCCAGACCCATGCGCTGGGTGTGGTGCATGACGGCGAGAATCGAGAACACGCCCACGCGGTTGGCAACGAAGTTCGGCGTATCGATCGCGCGAACCACGCTCTTGCCCAGGGTGGTCGTGAGGAAGGCTTCGAGGTTGTCCAGCAGCGGGGCGTCGGTGCCCTTGCAGGGAATCAACTCCACCAGCGACATGTAGCGCGGCGGGTTGAAGAAGTGCACGCCGCAGAAGCGCGGACGCAGCGAATCCGGGCAGCCTTCGGCGAGCTTGTTGATCGACAGGCCGGAGGTGTTAGTGGCGAAAATCGCATCCGGGCGGATGTGCGGTGCGACCTTGGCGTAGAGGTCGAGCTTCCATTCCATCTTCTCGGCGATGGCCTCGATGATGAGGTCGCACTCGGCGAGCTTGGCAATATGCTGCTCGTAGTTGGCCGCTTCGATGTACTGCACTCGGTCGGCCGTGGCGAGCGGGCTCGGTTCGAGCTTCTTCAGGCCGTCGAGCGCACGCTTGACGATGCCGTTGGGGTCGCCTTCCTTGGCAGGCAGGTCGAACAGGACGACGGGTACTTCGGCGTTTGCACAGTGCGCTGCGATCTGCGCCCCCATGACCCCCGCGCCGAGCACCGCAACCTTGCGGATGATGAAGTTACTCACGCTAAGACTCCTTGCAGTTGGACAGCGAGCCGGACTCCCCGACCGACCCTGTCATGACAGCCATTCCACCATACGGATGCGTATGGTGCAAGCGTATTTTCGTGACAAGGATTGATCGTGGCAGCGTGCAGACTGCCCGTTGATTGGCCCCTGGCGCAGGAGACATCGAACACGCGCCGGATAGCCCGAAGACCCAGTATCCCCATGCGACGCGGCCCCCACCTCATCGCATTTCCGGCACCGCAGGTGCCGGAAGGTTTCGCGGGGCTGCGACCGCAGCCCCGCGTTACAAACACTTCAACTGCAGCGCGTTCAGAACGCCCAGTTCACCTGCATGCCGAGGATGTCGACACCACCGTCGTAGTCGCCCTTGAGGGTGCCACGCGAAATCGGGTTGGTCGTGTTGATGCCGCCCGGGTTGTAGTCAGCGTGGTAGCCACTATCGTTGATCGACGTCGCCTTGATGAAGATGTGGGTATAGCCCGCATCCAGCGAAATGGTCGGCGTAACGCGATAGTTCAGGCCCAACGACAGCCAAGTACGGTCGTTATCCGGCAGACGCGGCGTGCGGTAACCATCTTCCACCGGCGACTGGTCGTACGCCAGACCTGCGCGCAGCTTCAGCGCGCTGTTCATCTGGTAAGCGCCGCCCACGGCCACACGCCAAGTGTCTTTCCAGTTCTCGTAGGTGCTGGACAGCGGAACCGACGAATTGCTGGTGCGATAGATATCGAGCGTCTTCAACGAAGACCAGCCGGTCCAGGAAATGTCACCCTGCAGGGACCACTGTTCGTTGATCTGCTGGGAGGCCGACATGATCCAGGTGTCCGGCAGCTTGATATCCACTTCCACCGGGCCATTAGGCGTCTGAGCAGCGATAGCCGGATCGAGGCCAGGCACAGCGAAGCTCGGGCGCGAGAAGGTCACGTTGCCGGTCAGGCGATGCTTGATCGCGGACCGGTAGCTCAGGCCGACGCGGGTGCTATCCGAAGGCTGCAACGCGATACCCACGTTCCAGCCCCAATCGTCGGACTCGCCCTTGACCTGGCTGGTACCTTCCTTGTTGGTGAAGGCGCCACCGGCGGCAAGCGTGTTACAGGCGGTGAGACCCGACGAGGCGCAAACACCGCTGTAACCGAGCGCACCAAAGTTCACCGCTTGGGTCAACTCGGCTTCAAAGTGCTGGTAGCTCGCGCCAACACCGACGGAAACCATCTTGTTGAAACGGTAGGCGAACGACGGATTGATGTTGACCGTCTTCAGGTCAGACTTGATGGCGTGAAAGCGGCCCATCCAGTCCGACTCATATTCGGTAACCAGGCCAAACGGCGCCCCAATGCTCAGGCCGACCGACATCTTGTCGTTCAGCGCCGCCGTAATGTGCGTGGAAGGCACCGGCTGCACACTACCAGCGTCACCACCATTGCCACCCACCTTGTCGGCGGAAATGAAACGCGGCGGCGTCGAACCGTTGTCCTTGAATTTGGCCGTCGGCTTCACCAGATCAACGCCAAACGTGAACTGACTGGGCTGAGCCATCATCGTCATGGCCGCAGGGTTGAAGTATGCGGTGCTCGCATCTTCGGCCACTGCACCCGAACCGGCAAAGGCGTTGCCGATCCCTGCACCGTTCTGCTCCAGCAGCTGGAACGCCGAGGCGTGGGCAGCCCCGACGCCAGCGGCGCCGACCAGCACAGCAATCAGCTGCGCGATCTGTTTTCTTTTCATTGTTTCCTCTCCTCTTTGTTATCAACTCACCAGCTTGCGGCCGATGTACAAAAACACTCAAGGCTCGGGCGGGAGATCCCGCTTGTTGCCCTGACTATCAATTGCAACGTAGGTCAATTGCGCCTCGGTCACCTTGACCACTTCCGGGTGTTTCGGATTCCGCTCCGCAAAGACGTGGACATCCACTGTGATCGACGTGTGGCCCACCTTCACGACGTCCGCGTAGAAGCTCAGGAGATCCCCGACGCTGACCGGCTGCTTGAAGATGAAGGAATTCACCGCAACCGTAGCAACCCGCCCGCGAGCGCGCTTCACGGCGGGAACGGAGCCGGCCAAGTCGACATGCGACATCAGCCAGCCGCCGAAGACGTCGCCATTCCAGTTCACATCTTTCGGCATCGGAATGATCCGCAGCGCGGGCTGCAGATCGGAGGTATGCGGTACGAAATCTTCACCCATCAAACGCCTCAAGCTGTTTTGTTCTTAAGATAGTTCATCGGCCCGCCGCGGAACGGCGCGAAGCCGGTACCGAAGATTACGCCCGCATCAGCAAGGTCAGCGTCACCTACTACGCCTTGGCTCACACAGCGCTGCGTTGCATCCAACAGCGGCTTGACAAGTCGCTCAGCCAGTCCGTTCGGTGCGCTCGCCTGCGCCTTCTGCGGCTTGCCGTTCACCCAAGTGTAGAAACCCTTGCCGGATTTTTTTCCGAGATTTCCGCCGGCCATTAGTGCCGCGAGCTTCTTCGGAGGCTCCGCGGCACCGGTCAGGCCCTTGCCCGCAGCCATCGCGATATCCAGCCCCACGGTATCGGCCAGTTCGATCGGCCCCATCGGCATGCCGAAGGCGAGCGCCGCGGCATCCACAGCCTCGGGCGCCACGCCCTCATCCACGCAGCGCATCGCCTCCAGCAGATACGGCCCCAGCACGGCGTTGACGAGGAAGCCGGGCGCGCTCTTCACCGGCAGCGGAAGCTTGTCGATCTTGCGCACAAAGGCGGCAGCCTTCTTCGCAGCTTCCGCGTCCGATTGTTCGCCGGTGACGACTTCCACCAAGGGCATCTTCGGTACCGGGTTGAAGAAGTGGATGCCGACGAGACGCGACGGATTCTTGAACGTCGCAGCAATATCTTCGAGTTTCAACGACGAGGTGTTGGTGGCGATCACGGCATCCGGCTTGGCGCGCGCCTCGACATCCGCAAACACCTTCTGCTTGACCTCGAGGTTCTCGAAGATCGCCTCGATGATCACATCCGCCTGCGCCACGCCAGCGCCCTGCGGATCGGCAATCAGCCGATCAAGCGCAAAGCGCACCTGCTTCTTGTCGCCGCGGTAGCGCTTGCCGTAGAACTCGGCAGCGCGCTTGATCGCCGGCGCGATGCGCTCGACGCTCTGATCCTGCAGTGTCACGGTCATACCCTTGGCGGCACACACCGCGGCAATGTCGCCACCCATGACGCCAGCGCCGATCACGTGCACATGCTTGGGCGCGAAATCCGAATCCTTGCCGAACGCCTTCAGGCGATCCTGCAGGAAGAACACACGGATCAAGTTCTTTGCCGTTGCCGAACCGAAGACGGATTCCAGCGATGCCGAATGGTTGGAAGGCACCCCCAGCGCGTTGCCACCAAACTTGGACCAGATGTCGATGATCGCGTACGGCGCCGGGTAGTGCTCCGGGCGCGCGCGACGCGCGACCTGCTTCTTCGCGCCGCTGGCGACGATGCCCTTGAGCGGCCCCAGCATCAGCTTCTGCATGAACGGCAACGCGCGGCGTGGACGTCCCGACAGCACCACCATGCGCGCGGTGTTTTCCATCACGCGCGGCGGCACGCATTCGTCGGCCAGACCCATGCGTTTGGCGCGCTTGGCATCGATGTTCTTGCCGGTCAGCATCATGTCCATCGCGGCCGCCGGGCCCACCACTTCAGGCAGGCGCAGCATGCCG
>CAMFLH010000227.1 GCA_945957295.1 uncultured Uliginosibacterium sp. | reverse complement strand
GCGCGCGCTGTTCCTCTGTCAGGCCGATACCAGTGTCGCGCACCGCAAAGCGCAGCAGCACGTTGTCGTCGGTGTCTTCGAGAATCCGCACCACGACATCGATCTCGCCCGTCTCAGTGAATTTGACTGCGTTGTTCGCGTAGTTGATGAGGATCTGGCCGATCCGCAACGGGTCGCCAAGCAGGATTTCAGGCACCGCCTTGTCGACATCGAATACGAGTTCGAGGCCCTTGGCGGTGGCCTTTTCGGCGATCAGGTTGGCGACGTTGTCGAGCACCTTTTCCAGCTCGAAGCTCGTCGACTCGATGCCGAGCTTGCCAGCCTCGATCTTCGAGAAGTCCAGGATGTCGTTGATCACGCCCAGCAGATGCTGACCGGATTGCTGGATCTTGCTGATGTAGTCGCGCTGCCGAGCCGTCAGCTCGGTTTTCATCGCCAGATGCGACATGCCGATGATCGCGTTCATCGGTGTCCGGATCTCGTGGCTCATGTTCGCAAGGAAGTCGGACTTCATCTTCGTCGCCTCTTCGGCGATCTCTCGCGCACGCCGCTGCGCCTCCAGCGCGGCGCGGCGTTCGGTCACATCGTAGAACCACGAAAGCAGGCAGCGTTCCCCCTCATGCTCGATGAAGCGTGAGCTGATCAGCGCCCAGAAGCTGGTGCCATCGTCGCGCCTTAGCTCCGTTTCCTGGTCGCGGACTTCGCCGCCGTCGCGTAGTCGTTCGAGCAGCACCAGGCGTTGCTCCGGGTGCGCCCAGAAATCGATGAAGCTGCGCCCCACCGCGGTCTCCGATGCGAGCCCCAGCAAGCTTGCGAGTTTGCGGTTGCAGAAGCGCACCGTGCCGCCTTCCGCCACGATGCCGACACCAGCCGGGCTGTCTTCCAGCATCGCACGCAGCCGTGCCTCGTTTTCAGCGACGGCTCGCTCGGCTTGTTTCATGCGCGTGATGTCGACGATCACGCCGACCAGACCCGCCGGTTTGCCGTCGGCGTCAGCAAACCCAGTGGTGGAATACAGCGTGTCGTGGACGCGCCCGTCGGCGAACTGCATCGACGTTTCGCGCTCCTGATGCGCAATGCGGGCGATGATGTCTTCGTCTTCGCGCTGATATTCCATGCGCGCGGCTTCGGGCAGGTAGTCGAGATCGATGACCCGCTTGCCCACAAAATCCTCGCGCCGGGTGCCAAAGGTTTTCTCGTAATTGCGGTTGCACCCAATGAAACGGGCATTCGTGTCCTTGTAGAACACGGCATTGGGCATTGCGTCCATCAAGGCTTGCGTGACGGCAAGCTGGCGTTCTACGTTTTCCTGTGCGGCTTTCAGATCTGTCAGGTCGGTAGCCATCAGCACCGCATCCAGGAAGCCGCCGTCCGGCTCGTGGATCGCAGAAACTACCAGTTCCGCCCAGCGCGTTTCACCTGTGGCCGATAGGAAGCGTGTGACCACCCTAAACACCGAGGTTTCGCCGTGCACCAGCTGGGCGTACCGCGCAGCGAAATCGCGGAAGTCGTCCGGATGGACCATCGCCTCGATGTTGGTGCCCGGTATTGATTCGCGCTGCAGCCTCAGCCCGTCGGCAAACGCCGGGTTGCAACGTTTGATCGTGCCGCCAGCGTCGCAGCTTGCGATCCCGGTGCCGGCGTTTTCCACCAACGCACGGAAGTAGGCCTCGCGCTCGGCCAGTTCGGCTGTGCGCCGCGCGACCTTGCCTTCGAGGGTACGGTTGGCTTCTTCAAGCTCGCCGGTGGCCGCTTTCAACAGGCTGCGCATCGTTTCCTGCGCTTGGGCGAGCTGCGCGACCTCGGCTAGCTGAGTGCCTATCCGCACCGGTTCGGCCAGTTCCATGCGCCCGATCCGTTCTGCTTCGCTTGCGAGTTCCGCGAGCGGTTGGCCGACGTTTGCTGCCATGCGACGGGCGATGAAGAACCCGAGAGCCCACAAACCCACCAATATCAGCACGGCGGGCACCAGGAGGCGCTTACCGGTTCCGATGAAGTCCGATTCGGGCATGACCGTAATCGCAACGAAATGCTGGTCCCCCGCGTGGATTCTGATCATTCGTGCGAACCAGTCGTCCGACGTGCCGGGTGGCTGGAAGCGGCTGAGCTTCACGTCGACACCACCGCTTCGTTTCCAGTATTCGAATGCCCCCGCGAGCAAGGTGAAGGGTGATGTTTCGATCGACTGCAGCGCCACCTGTCGCAAGGACTTCTCGTCGCTTACCGCAGGGTGATGAGGGGCGCCAATGATCTTGCCGTCCTCCATCAGCACGGCAACGCGACCGTTGTTGCCGACCGTCATGCTGCTGGTGAGGTGGGAGAAGTCCTGCAGCAGGACGTCGACGGCATAGACGTAACGCAGGCCCGTTGCAGGATCGCGCCAGCGCACCGATGCGGTAATCCCCGGATCTCCGGTGGTACGAAAACGGTAGGGTTCGGTCCACACCACCTGCATGTCATCCTTGGCGGCCATGGCTTTCTGGAACCAGGGGCGCTTGCGGGGATCGTAGTCGGACTCTTCCCACTCTTCGGAGAGTTGGTCCAGCGTCGGGCTGAACTCGATCCAGAGGTGGCGTTGCCCCCAGTCATCCACTCGCGATACCCGGTTCTTCCAGCCGCTCTCGGTCCGCAGCAGCAGAATCTCCTCTCCGCGTTCGCTTGCGATGTGTACCGAACCGATCAGGGGGCGATGCTTGACGACTTCGACCGTCAAGCGATTGAACGTTGATTGGTCGACGGCATTGATAACGCGGCTGCGGCCCCACCCGGCAGAGGTCAGCACGCTGCGCTCGATTGAGGCGACGGCTTCTCGGATGCGATCTTCAACGCTTGCGCCGGCGCTCTGAGCATCCGAGGCGGCGAGGCTGATGAGCATCGGTCGCGCTTGCAGGAAATAGAACAGCAGCGCGAATGAGGTAACGGATAGCAGCACGAGCAGCACGATCTGTCGCGTCAGACGCTGGCGCAGGCTCGGTAAGCGCTTGGCTGAGTCGGTCATCGTTTGCGCATCCTCCGTCGTGGCGGTCGCAGCGTTGAGTGTCCTGACGGGCCGCTATCCGTGGGAGTATTCCACCGTGCGACGGTCGTGCATAGCGGGATGCTGACTCCCGTGCATGGTGATCCGCATTTTCCGCGCGACGACAGCTCGTTTCCGCCGCTGGCGCTACGCTTAGGGGCTTGAATCAAGGAGCAAAGGGGGGATGTTCATGCAGTTGGCTGGCAATGTATTCGTAGTGACCGGTGCGGCATCGGGTCTGGGGGCTGCGGTGGCGGGTGTCTTCGCGGCTGCCGGCGGCAAGGTCGTTGGCATTGATTTGCGAGCGCCTGACGCGCTGCCGCATGGGTTTGCCGCCTTCGTTCAGGCGGACGTGTGCGACGCCGACGCCGTGCAGGCAGCCTTGGTGCGCGCAGCGGAGTTCGGCCCCGTGCGCGCCGCGGTGCATTGCGCGGGCATCGCGCCCGCGGCACGCGTTGTTGGGCGCGATGGCCCGCATGATCTGGCCCTGTTCCGCAAGGTGATTGAGGTAAACCTGATCGGCAGTTTCAACCTCGCTCGCCTTGCCGCGGATGCGATGGCAAAGAACGAGCCGCTGGCCGATGGCGAGCGAGGGGTGATCGTGATGACTGCATCCGTCGCTGCCTTCGACGGCCAGATTGGCCAGGCCGCCTACACCGCGTCGAAGGCCGGTGTGGCCGGCATGACCTTGCCGATCGCTCGCGAGCTGGCGCGCTTTGGCGTGAGGGTGGTGACGATTGCACCAGGCATCATGCAGACGCCGATGATGGCCGGGATGTCGCAGGAGGTGCAGGATGCGCTCGGCGCCGCGGTGCCGTATCCGCCGCGCCTTGGCCGTCCCGACGAATATGCCGCGCTGGCGCGGCATATCGTCGAGAACGTCTATCTCAACGGCGAAGTGATCCGGCTGGATGGCGCGATCCGCCTTGCGCCAAAGTAACTGACGCGCTCAGTGCCCCGAGGCGCCGCGCGCGCCGAAGGGCGGGCGGGCCATCCACGCAACCAGAATCAGCGCACCCATGATGGCGCCCGACAGCATCATCAGATCGTTGGTGGCCATCAGATGCGCTTGCCCGGTGACGACACGGTCAACCTGCGCGAGTGCGCTGCTCGGGTCGCCCATCAGACTTTGCCACTGTCGCAGGTAAGGCTCGGAAACCGGATTGCCGGGGTTGAAGTTCTCCGACAGCTGGGCGTGGTGCAAGGTTGTGCGGTGATCCCACAGCGACACCATGACCGCCGTTCCGAAGCTTGAACCGATGTTGCGCATGAAACTCTGCAAGCCGGATGCGGCCGCCATGTCGGCGGGGGCAATCCCTGAAAGGCTGATCGTAAACAGTGGCAGGAAGAAACAGCTGATCCCGAGACCAATGAACAGCCGCGCCAGCCCGAGCGTCCAGAAGTCCACGTCGGGCGTGAAGCGCGCACTCCAAACCGAACTGAGCGCGAAGACCAACATGCCGAAGGTCACCACATAGCGGGCATCGGTGCGGTGGATGTTCGCCCCCAGCACCGGCCCGAGCATCACGCCAAAGATGCCCGAAAACGCGATCACCTTGCCGGCCCACAGCGGTGTGTAGCCGACTTCGCTCTGCAGCCACAGCGGTTGCACGACCACCACGCCGAAGTAGGCCACCATACCGATGGTGATGCAGGCCACCCCGATCGAATAATTGCGATGGCGGAACATGCGCAGGTCGACCAAGGGGTGCTTCTCGCCGAGTTCCCACACCACCAGAAAAGTGAGTGCAACGAAGGAGATCAGGCCCAGCGTGATGATCTCGGGCGACTCAAACCAGTCCAGTTCGTTGCCGCGGTCCAGCAGCACCTGCAGCGCACCCACGCCGATCACCAGCAAGGCGAGGCCGACGCGGTCAAGCGGCAGTCTCATGCGGGGCGTTTCGCGCTTGTGCAGCAAGGTCCAGGACATCCCCGCCACGAGCAGGCCGAAGGGCAGATTGATCAGGAACACCCAGTGCCACGAGTAATGCTCGGTGATCCAGCCCCCCGCGAGCGGGCCTACGATCGGCGCCAGGATCGTGGTCATCGCCCACAGACCCATCGCCATCCCGCGCCGGTTCGGCGGATAGATGCTAGCCATGAGGGTTTGTGACAGCGGAATCATGGCCGCACCGAACGCGCCTTGGGCAACCCGTGCGATGACCAGCATCGGGAAGCTGAACGCGAGGCCGCACACCAGCGAGGTCGCGGTGAACAGCAGCGTGGCCGTGACGAACATGCGTACCTGGCCATAACGCAGCGCGAGCCAGCCGGTCATTGGCAACAGAATTGCTTCCGACACCGCGTAAGACGTGATGACCCAGGTCGCCTGGGTGTAGCTGACGCCCAGGTCGCCGGCGATGGTTGGCACCGACACATTCGCGATCGTCAGATCGAGAATGTTCATGAACGATCCCAGCCCGAGCGCGATCGTCGCCAGGATCAGCTGGCCGACGCTCAGCGGCGTCGGTTCGCTGCGGCCGTCAAGGCTCATTTGTGTGCGCCGCCCGCGCGGTTGGCGGCAATGATCTGCGCAATGCGGGCATCCGCTTCACGTGCCTGTGCCGCGAAGACATCGGTCTGCTGCGGTGAGCCGGTACGTACCGAGCGCGCCAGCACTTCGCCATCGCGCGAATGGGTGTCGAGCGTGGCATGCATCGAAAGGCCCACACGCAGCGGGTGCTCCGAGGCTTCGGCGGGGTTGAGGGCAATCCGCACCGGTATGCGCTGCACGATCTTGATCCAGTTGCCCGAAGCGTTCTGCGCCGGCAGCACGCTGAACACGCCGCCGGTGCCCGCCGCGAGGCCGACCACGCGACCGTCGAACTCGACTGCGCTGCCATACAGATCCGATTTGAGCTTCACCGGCTGTCCGATGCGCACATCGGCCAGCTCGGTTTCCTTGAAATTAGCCTCCACCCACATCTGGTCGGGCGGCACGATCGTCATCATCGGTGTGCCTGCGGCAATGCGCGCGCCGACCTGCACCGTGCGTTTCGCAATGTGGCCGCTCACCGGTGCAACGATCGTCGTACGAGCGAGTGCAAGCCATGCGTCGCGCACCTTTGCCGCGGCCGCCGCAACGCGCGGATGGGCTTCGAGCGAGGTGTTGTCGACCAGCGCCTGGGCGCCAGCGCGTTGCTGTTGTGCCTGATCGAGGCCGGATTCGGCTTCGCTCACCGCTGCGCGGGCGGCGAGTTGCGCTGCTTCGGCGTTCTGCAGCGCCGTGCGCGCGGCTTGCAGCGCCTCGGGCGAAATAAACTTGTCGCGCTGCAGCTTTTCGCGGCGAGCGTACTCATCACGTGCCTGCTGCACCGCAATCTGCGCTTGCTCGGCTTGATGGCGAACGCGTTCGATATCCGCTCGGCGCTGCGCGACCTGGGCTGCGGACTGGTTCTCGCCAAGGTAGAGCCCGCGTACGCCACGCACAGCATCGGCCAGCGCCGCCTCTGCTGCCTGCAGTGCGACGCGCGCGTCAGCATCGTCGAGGCGAACCAGCGGTTGGCCCGCGCGCACAAAGTCGGTGTCGTCGGCGAGTACGGCGCTGACGCTGCCACTCACCTGCGGCGCAATCTGCACTAGGTTGCCACCCACGTACGCGTTGTCGGTCGATACGTAGAAGCGGCCATGCAAGGCCCAGTACACCGCAAATGCGATCGCGGCGAGCGCAAAAACGCCCGCAACGGCGCGAAGGGCTCGCTTGCGCGGGGCGCCTGAATTCTGTTCCTGACTCATTTGTTGACCTCATTGCAACGCGACACATCCGCGCCGGGCAGTTGTTCCATATGGCGCGTCCACTGGCGCAGCTTCTCTGCCAGCGCCGCAACGTCGCCGCCACCGGCGGGGGGGACCAGCTCGCCATAGCGCTGCCAGATTTGCGGGAAGATCGCGCGGACGCGCTCGATACCCTCTGGTGTCATCCGGATGTCGATCGAGCGGCGATCAACTGCGCTCGGCACACGTTCCACCCAACCGCCGGCGACCAACTCATCGGTGAGTCGCGTCATGTGCGGCCGCGACAGGCACACCGCCTGGCTTACGCGCGAAGGGTTGTCGGTCGCATGTTCCGCGCTGTAGATCGACATCAGCACCGACCATGCGGTGCTGTTGAGTCCGTGTGCATGCATCAGCGCATCAATGTGTTCCTGGATGCCGCGGGCGAGATGGGTGACGAGCCGCAGCAACATCACTTCCGGGTAGGGCAGATCCGGGTGTTGCGCGCGCACCGCATCGATTCGCGCCTGATAGTGGTCGAATGGGATCATGTTGGGG
>CAMFLH010000226.1 GCA_945957295.1 uncultured Uliginosibacterium sp. | reverse complement strand
GCCCTACCGCGACGACGACGCGCAGCAGGCGAAGGTTTGCTGAGCACGCTCAGATCGCTGCGGCATTCGCCGCAGCGATCACGGTTGAATCTCGCGGCACACATCCGTGACACTCACGGCACCCAGACTTAACGATGGACGCCTCCATGCCCACCGCCCTGATCGCCGACGACGAACGCCTGATGCGTGACCAGATCCGCCTCGCGTTGGCCGAGGCCTGGCCCGAACTCCAGATCCTTGGCGAAGCGAAGAACGGCGACGAGGCAGTGCAGCTGGCCGAGATGTTGAAGCCGGACATCGCCTTCCTCGATATCCGCATGCCGGGCCGCACCGGCCTGGAAGCCGCACGCGAGGTCTGCCAGCACGCCCATGTGGTGTTCGTGACCGCTTACGACCAGTACGCGGTGGAAGCCTTCGAGCGCGGCGCGGTCGACTACCTGATGAAGCCCGTCGAACAGGATCGGCTGGCGCGCACTGTCGAACGCCTGAAGGCGCGCCTGGTGGAGCCGCCGCCGGATCTGAACCAGATGCTGATGAAGCTCGCCGGCAGCATGAACGGCGGTACGCAGAAGAGCTACCTGAAGTGGATCCAGGCCAGCGTCGGCAACGCGATCCGCATGATCGCGACACGCGAGATCCTGTTCTTCACGGCCGATGAAAAGTACACCCGGGTGCAAACCTGCGAGTTCGAAGCCCTGATCCGCAAGCCGATCCGCGAGCTTGTAGCCGAACTGGACCCGGACGAGTTCTGGCAGATCCACCGCGCAACCCTGGTGAAGGTGGACGCGATCTCCGCCGTCACGCGCGACGAACGCGGCCATCTGATGGTGGCGGTGCGCGGCAACCCCGAGAAGCTCGAAGTCAGCCGCAGCTTCGGCCACCTGTTCAAGCAGATGTAGCCGCCCGGCATATTGCGGCAGCCCGCCGGGCGCCGCATCATGGCGCACCCGTTCCGTTCGGAGCCGGGGCTGCCGGGGGGCTGCCATGAACACTATGATCAAGTCGTACGCCACGGCCGCCCGCGCCTTTGCGCGTCGTGGCCACTGCCTTGCGTTAGCCGCCAGCCTGCTGATGCTCGCCTGCGGCGGCGGAAGCGGCGACGCCGCAACGCCAACGCCCCCCGACCCGCCGCCGCCCACGACTGCACCCAAGGCGGTGGTGTTGAACGACACGCTCAGCGCCCCGTGGGGCCTCGCCTTCCTGCCCGATGGCCGCATGCTGGTCACGCAGAAGGCCGGGTCGATGCTGATCCTCAGCGCCGATGGCGCCACTGTCCAGGCGACGCTTTCGAACCTGCCGGCGGTTGCGAACGCAGGCCAAGGCGGTCTGCTCGACGTCGCACTCGACCCCGATTTCGCCACCACGCCATGGATCTACTGGAGCTATGCCGAGCCCGGCAGTGGCACCGAGGCGGGCCTCGCGGGCACCGCCGTGGCCCGCGGCCGGCTGGTCGGCGACGCGCTGCAGGACATCACGGTGATCTACCGTCAGGTGCCGAAGGTCAGTGGCAGCGGCCACTTCGGCTCACGCCTGGCCTTCCGCAGCGACAAGACCCTGTTCGTCACGCTCGGCGAGCGCCAGAAGGGCAGCCCGGCGCAAGACCTCACGAGCAGTCTCGGCAAGATCATCCGCATCAACCGTGACGGCAGCATCCCGAGCAATAACCCGAACTTCGGCGTCAGTGGCGCACGCCCGGAGATCTGGAGCTACGGTCACCGCAACCCGCAGGGCGCAGCAATCCACCCGGACACCGGCGAGCTGTGGGAAACCGAACATGGCCCGCAGGGCGGCGACGAACTGAACCTGATCCGCGCCGGCAACAACTACGGCTGGCCGATCCGCAGCTACGGCTGCAATTACGGCGACCCGGTCGGCGCCACCTGCCGCATCGGCGGCGGCACCCATGCCCCCGACTACACCGAACCCGTCAGCTACTGGGTACCCACCTCGATCGCCCCCGCCGGCCTGATGTTCTACACCGGCAACCGCTTCCCCGAGTGGCGCGGCAACGCCTTCTTCGGCGCGCTGGCCGGCACCGCGCTATGGCGCGTCGCGTTGAATGGTGCGCAGGAAAGCTCGCGGGAGAAACTGTTCGAATCGCTCGGCCAACGCATCCGCTACGTGAAACAAGGGCCGGACGGTTGGCTCTACCTGCTGACCGACGGCGGGCAACTGATCCGCATCGAACGCTGAACACGCTCAACGCCGGCAAGTAGACCGAGGCGGCCATGCCCGGCCGCCGCGCCACGCTCGGAACGCAGTGACATTCCGGATCAGCACTGACCCTGCGCAACACCCCCGCTGCCCGCAAGGGGTGTAGTGTCACTGTCAAGCTCACCCGCTTACGAGGCCCCGATGGACTCGCCCCAAGCCGCTGCACGCAAACCCCGCAGCACAACGCGGCGCAACGCCGCAATCGCGCTCGCAATAGTCACAGCTGGCGCTGCAATCGCAGCGCTGATGAGCCGCCCGAAGCCGATTGCCGTCGTCGTGGCCGAGTTGCAGCCCGGCCGCGTCGAGGCCACCGTGTCGAACACCCGTGCTGGCTCGGTCACCGCCTGCCGGCGCGCCAAGCTCGCGCCGCCTGCGGGTGGTCGCATCGGCACGCTGGCGGTAAAAAAGGGGCAGCGGGTCAAGGCCGGGCAATTGCTGCTGGAGCTCTGGAACGACGACTTCGTCGCGCGCGAGCGCGTCGCCCGCGAGCAGTTGCAGAGTGCTCGCGCTGCCGCACGCCAGGCCTGCACCGTGGCCGACACCGCTGCGGCCAACGCACGCCGCGCGCAGCAGCTGCGCGACCAAGGCTTCCTGTCGCCGGAAGGCATTCAGCGCAGTCAATCTGAAGCGCAATCCAGCGCCGCCGCCTGCAGCGCCGCAACCGCCCAGATCGCCGAAGCGGAGGCCCGTATCGGCGCCTCGCGCGCCGATACCGAGCGCACCGTGCTGCGTGCGCCCTTCGACGGCATCGTCGCCGAACTCAACGGCGAGGTTGGCGAATACCTGACCCCCTCACCGCCGGGCATCCCGACGCTGCCAGCGGTGGACCTGATCGACGACAGCTGCCTCTACGTCAGCGCCCCGATCGACGAAGTGGACGCAGCGCGCCTCAAACTCGGCATGAGCGCACGCATCACGCTCGACGCCTTCCGGGACCGCCACTTCAACGGCACCGTAAAGCGCATCGCACCCTACGTGCTCGCACTCGAAAAACAGGCCCGCACTGCCGAAGTGGAAGTGCACTTCACCGACACCGCCGATGCGCAAGCACTGCTGATCGGCTACAGCGCCGACGTCGACATCATCGTCACCGCGCACGACCAGGTGCTTCGCGTGCCCACTGCAGCGGTGATGCCCGGCAACCGGGTGCTGGTGCTCGGCAGCGATGGCGTGCTGAAGGAAGTGAGCTTCACTCCGGGCCTGTCGAACTGGGAATTCACGGAAGTCGCGAGCGGCCCCGCGAAGGGCGATCTCGTCGTGACCTCGCTCGATCGGGCCGGCGTGAAAGCGGGAGCGAAGGCAGAGGTTGAGGTGGCGAAGAAATGATGTGGGGTCGTCGCGCCGCGCTCGATCGGAACCGCGCATCGCGCGACGCGTCCCACGCGACCGGGACAACCGCGCAAAGCCATGCCCGGCTTGCTCAATTACGCCGCCCCCTCAGGCGCACCAACCGGCAAATCGATAATCGGAGGCGTCCACATTCCCGAGTGCATGCCATGACGTATCTGCCCCACCACGCCGCCACCATCGACAAGGTGATCACCCACTTCGCCGCCTGCCCTGAGGTCGAGGCCATCCTGCTGGTCGGTTCGATCGCGCACGGTTTCGCCCGCTCGCAGTCGGACGTCGACATCATGCTGGTCGTCGACTCGGCCCACTACGCCGACCGTCTGGCGCGCAACGAACTCACGCTGTATGAACCGGCACTCAGCACTTATGAGGGCGGCTATGTCGACGGCAAGTTTGTCGACATGGCCTTCATCCGTGATGTCGCGGCGCGAGGCAGTGATGCCGCCCGCTATGCGTTCAAGGACGCACAGATCCTCTACAGCCGGGTGGAGGATCTGCAGGCACTGCTGGCGGCGGCAGCGCGCTTCCCGGCTGAGCACGCCAGCGCGCGCCGCGACCGCTTCCTGGCCCAGTTCGAGGCCTGGCACTGGTACGCGCACGAAGCACTGGCACAGCAAAACCCTTATCTCTGCGCGCTTGCAAACAGCAAGCTCGCCTTGTTTGGCGCGCGCCTGATCCTCAATGAACAGCTGCGCCTGTTCCCGTTCCACAAGTGGCTGCGTCGCGAACTCGAATGCTGCGCAGGCATCCCGGATGATTTGCTTGCCCGCTTCGATGCGCTCTTCACCTCGCCTGGCAAAGCCGCGGTCGATGCGTTCTACGCCACGGTCAAAACCTTCCGCGACTGGCCGCAGCCGGCGCAGCCGTGGCCGATGCAGTTCATGCAGGACAGCGAGCTGAACTGGCGCCACGACTTCACGCCGGTCGACGACCTCTAGCCCCGGAACCCCACCATGCAGTCGCCATCGACACCGCTGA
The DNA here is from genome assembly GCA_945957295.1 of uncultured Uliginosibacterium sp. Taxonomy (GTDB): domain Bacteria; phylum Pseudomonadota; class Gammaproteobacteria; order Burkholderiales; family Rhodocyclaceae; genus Niveibacterium. The sequence continues at coordinate 2,773 of CAMFLH010000226.1, read as the reverse complement.
TCCAGCTCACCGCGATCACCCGCCACTTCACCGTCGGCGACGAAACGGTGAGCGCGTTGCGCGGGCTGGATCTGTCGATCGCGCAGGGCGAATACATTGCGATCATGGGCCCGTCCGGCTCGGGCAAATCGACGCTGCTGAATGTGCTCGGCCTGCTGGACCGGCCCGACAGCGGGCACTACCTGCTGGACGGGCGCGATGTCACCGGGCTGGACGACGATGCGCTGGCGCGGGCGCGGCGCGAGAAGATCGGCTTCGTGTTCCAGTCCTTCCACCTGGTGCCGCGCTTGTCGGCGCGCGAGAACATCGAGTTGCCGATGGTGCTGGCCGGCATCGATCCGGCGGAGCGGGCCGAGCGTGTCGAGCTGCTGCTGCGCGACTACGGCCTGACACAGCGTGCGGACCACCGGCCGAATCAGCTCTCTGGCGGGCAGTGCCAACGGGTGGCGATTGCCCGCGCGATGGCGATGCGCCCCTCCCTGATACTCGCCGACGAGCCGACCGGAAACCTGGACCGACATACCGGACAGGATGTGATCGCCCTGCTCGAAGGCCTGCAGGCCGCGGGCGCCACGCTGATCATCGTGACCCACGACCCGGAACTGGGCGGCCGCGCGCAGCGCCAGTTGCACATGGTGGACGGCGAGATCGTTCCGGAAGCCGCTTGAGATGAACGCCTTGCCACACCGCCCCTTCCCTCTGCCACCCGACGTGGTGGTATTGCCCTTGCGCGACAAGCGCTGACGGCCATGCGCAACGCCGACCTGCTCCAGTATGCAGCGCGCGTGGTGCGCGGTGGCGTGGTGCGGACCGCATTGGTGCTGCTGGCGATGGGCATCGGCGTGGCGGCGGTGGTGCTGGTGAGCGCACTGGGCGAAGGCGCGCGGCGCTATGTTGCGGAGCAGTTCGGCGCGCTGGGGACGAATCTAGTGATCGTGTTGCCGGGGCGATCCGAAACCGCTGGCGCCGGCCCGGCGATTGCCAGCGGCGAGACGACGCGCGACATCACACTGGACGATGCGCTCGCCTTGTCGCGCAGCCTTGCGGTGCGGCGGCTGGCACCGCTGATCGTGGGCTTGGGCGCAGTGCGTGCCGCCGAGGGCGCCGACGCGCGTGTGCGTGAAGGGCCGGTGCTGGGCTCGACCTCGGACTTCCTCGCCGTGCGCAACATGACGCTGTCGCAAGGCGTGTTCCTGCCCGATGGCGATCCGCACCATGCCGCACAGGTGTGTGTGATTGGCGGAACCATAGCAGCCGAACTCTTCGGCACGCAGCCACCGCTGGGCCGCTGGTTGCGCATCGGCGACCGGCGCTTCCGCGTGATCGGCGTACTCGCCAAACAGGGCACCTCGCTGGGGCTCGACACGGACGAGCTCGTGATCGTGCCAATCGCCGCAGCGCAGGCGCTGTTCAATACCGAGGGCCTGTTCCGCGTGCTAGTTGAGGCCAAACAGCGCGATCAGGTACCACAGGCGAAAGCGGACGCTGAAGCGATCATGCAGCAGCGGCACGAGGGCGAGCGCGACGTGACGGTGATTACGCAGGACGCGGTGCTGGCCACCTTCGACCGCATCCTCGGCACACTGACGCTGGCGATCGGCGGGCTTGCGGCGATCAGCCTTGCAGTGGCCGGCATCCTGGTGATGAACGTGATGCTGATTTCGGTCGCGCAGCGGCGCAGCGAGATCGGGCTGCTGAAGGCGCTCGGTGCCACCGCAGCGGAGATCCGCCGCATCTTCTTCAGCGAAGCGGTACTGCTGGCACTGGGCGGCGCGGCCGCGGGCGTGGCGGTGGGCTTATTGGGCCAACAGGTGCTGGTGGCGGCCTTCCCGAACATCCCGTTCGCCTCGCCCTGGTGGGCGTTGGTGGCTGCCCCGCTCACCGCTGTTGTCACCGCAGTGGTGTTCACCGTCATGCCGGCACGCCGGGCTGCGAAGCTAGACCCGGTGCAGGCCCTCTCACGGCGATGAACGGGGGCTGACGATGCGCACCGCCGACCTCACCCGCTTCACGCTCACCTCGCTGACGGCACACCGCATGCGTACCGCGCTGTCAGCTCTGGGCGTAGCGGTGGGCATCGCTGCGGTGATCCTGCTCACCGCGATCGGCGAAGGCCTGCACCACTTCGTGATCGCCGAATTCACACAGTTCGGCACCAACCTGCTGACGGTGCAACCGGGCAAGACGCAAACCCACGGCGCACCGCTCGGCGGCATCAACACCACGCGGCCGCTGTCGATCGACGATGCCATCGCGCTGCGGCGCGCAGCGTGGGTGCGCGTTACCGATCCACTCGTGCAGGGCAATGCGGAAGTGCGTTACGGCACCCGCACCCGGCGCGTTGCGCTGTACGGCGTCGGCCACCAGTTCCCGGATGCGCTGCAGATGAAGGTGGCGAGCGGCCAGTTCCTGCCGAACGACGACCCACGCAACGCGCGCGCCTTCGCGGTGCTGGGCAGCAAGGTAGCACGCGAGCTGTTTGCCGGCGCACAGCCGCTTGGCGCGCATGTGCGCATCGGCAGCGAGCGCTACATCGTGGTCGGCGTGATGGCGCCGAAGGGGCAGATGCTGGGCTTCGACCTCGACGACACCGCCTACATCCCGGTCGGCCGCGCGCTCGACATGTTCAACCGCGAAGGGCTGATGGAGATCCATGTCGTTTATGAGCCAACCGCACCGGTGGACGATGTGGTGGCGAGCATCAAGCAGGTGCTGACAACCCGGCACGGCGGCGAAGACTTCACAATCATCACGCAGCAACAGATGCTGGATG
>CAMFLH010000225.1 GCA_945957295.1 uncultured Uliginosibacterium sp. | reverse complement strand
GTCGTGGCACAGGCGATCGAGCTCATTGGTGGTGACGCCCGGTCGCACATGCGGGGCGATCATCGCGAGCACCGAGGCGGCGAGCTCGCCCGCGGCGCGGGCTTGCGCGAGCTCAGACGGGGTGTGGATGCGTACGGCGCGGGAACGGGCCATAGGCGGATTCTCCTGTTGTCGTGTTCCGGCGGAGTGCCGACGCGGCGAGGTTGTTGCTGCCGGCGGCACCGAAACGAATTGCGGAGGAGAAGGATAGCGCGTGTCGCCCGCCACTCGGCTTGCCGCTGAAGCTGCTGTGCAGCGCGGATCGCTCCGCTACGGAATGGCGCGCTTTGATTCTGGCCTTCGCTGCGGCGCGCGGGCAGACCGGCTTCGTCCTCACCCACGGTGTGCGGCACAAAAAAACAACCCCGCCGCAGCGGGGTTGGTCGGTCGGCGCGGGCCGGATAACTACTTCTTCGCGCCGCTGCGCTGCTGCTGCAAGAAGTTGTTGTAGCGACTCTCCGCAACACCGAACCAGAGGATCTGGTCGTCGCGGAATTTCTTCCATGCGTCGTAGATCTTCTTGAACTTCGGGTTGCTGGCGGCGGTTTCCTCGTACAGCTCGAATGCGGCCTTGTAGGCAGCGGCCATCACCTCGGCACTGAAGGGACGCAGCTGGGTGCCGGTGGCAACGAGCTTCTTCAGCGCCAGCGGATTCTTCGCGTCGTATTCGGCCTGCATGTCAGCGTGCGCGTAGAGACAGGCATCTTCAAGAATCGCTTTGTATTCCTTAGGTAGCGCTTCCCACTGCTTCTGATTCACATACACCGACAGCTGCGGACCGCCTTCCCACCAGCCGGGGTAGTAGTAGAACTTTGCGACCTTGTTGAAGCCGAGCTTCTCGTCGTCGTAAGGGCCGACCCACTCGGCGGCGTCGATGGTGCCTTTCTCTAGGGCGGGGTAGATGTCGCCGCCCGGAATCTGCTGCGGCACGGCGCCCAGCTTGGCGATCACCTTGCCGGCGAAACCGCCGATGCGCATCTTGAGGCCTTCGAAGTCCTTGACGGTTTTGATTTCCTTGCGGTACCAGCCACCCATCTGCACCCCGGTGTTGCCGCAGGGGATGTTGTAGATGTTGTAGTCCTTGAAGAACTCGCGCAGTAGCTGCAGGCCACCGCCTTGCAGCATCCACGCGGTTTGCTGGCGGCTGTTGAGGCCGAAGGGCAGGGCAGTGTCGAAAGCGAAGGTCGGATCTTTGCCAACGAAGTAGTACGACGCCGAATGGCCGATCTCGACCGTGCCGTCCTTCACCGCGTCCAGCACGCCCGGGCCGGGTACCAATTCGCCCGCCGCGAAGACCTGGATCTGGAACTTGCCGCCAGTGGCTTCGGCGACACGCTTGGCCATCGTTTCGGCTGCGCCGTAAATGGTGTCGAGACTCTTCGGGAAACTCGACGCCAAGCGCCACTTGATGGTGGGCAGCTCGGCCGCCATCGCCGGGCCGGCGACGGCGGCGGCGCCTGCAGCAAGGCCAGCGCCAGCATTCTTCAAAAATGAGCGACGTTCCACGTTGTCTCCTCTCCGTTATAGGGTTGTTTGTGTGGGAACGTCGCGACTATACGAGAGCTTCCACACAAAGGTGAAGTGTGGTTTCGCCGCTGCGTCAAAGTCGCCAGAGCCTTGCTGTGTAAGGCTCTCGTAAGAATGCCGAGAGCCCCGCGCGAGGCTTGGTTGTGGCTTGTGTCGGGGCTCAGTCTCCGGCGACCGTCATGTTGCCGATCAGCACCGACCCGCACTGTTTCGATCCGCGCACAAGCATGTCGTTGCCGCAGGCGACGACGTCGCGGAACATCTCGCTCAGGTTGCCGGCGATCGTGATCTCATGCACCGGGTAGGCGATCTCGCCGTTCTCCACCCAGTAACCCGCCGCACCGCGCGAGTAGTCGCCAGTCACGGTATTCACGCCGTGGCCGAGCAGCTCGGTGACGAAAAGCCCGCGCCCCATCTTCTTCAGCAGGCCGGTGAGGCCGAGCTTGCCCGGTTGCAGGATCAGGTTGTGGCAGCCGCCGGCGTTGCCGGTGGATTTGAGCCCCAGCTTGCGCGCCGAGTAACTGCCGAGGAACCAGCCGTTGAGCGTGCCGCGCGTGACGACTTCGCGCCGAGCGGTCGCAACGCCCTCGTCATCGAACCAGCTGCTCGCGAGCGCGCCGGGGATGAACGGGTCTTCAAGCAGGGTCACTGCATCGGAAAACACTTGCGTGCCGAGCGCATCGAGCAGGAAGGAACTGCGCCGATACAGGCTGCCGCCACTTGCGGCACTGACAAAATGCCCAAGCAGGCCGGCGGCCAGCGGCGCTTCGAACAACACTGGCACTTCGCAGGTATTGAGCTTGCGCGCGTTCAGGCGCGACAGGGTGCGCCGCGCCGCGTAGTCGCCGATCGACTCGGGCGAAGGCAGATCGCCCGCACTGCGGCGCGTGATATACCAATCATCGCGCTGCATGCCGTCGCCTTCGCCGGCAATCATCGAACAGCCCATGCCGTGTCGCGTGGTGGCGTAACCCTCGCAGAAGCCAAGACTGTTCGCTGACACGAACTGCGTTTGCTGTGTCGACACACTCGCCCCTTCGGAATTGGTGACGAGGTCGCTGACAGCAAAGCCGGCCGCTTCGCAGCGCCGGGCCAGGTCGATCGATGTATCCACATCGGTCGCCCACGGGTGGAACAGGTCGAGCTCACGCGGCTCGCGGGCCAGCTGATCCACGTCGGGCAGCCCCGCGGCGGGGTCGCTGGCGGTGAAGCGCGCGATCGACACCGCAGCCGCCACCGTGTCGCGCAGTGCCTGCGGTGCAAAGTCGGTCGTGCTCGCGTGACCACGCTGCTGGCCGAGATAGACCGTGACCGAGATGCCTTTGTCGCGGTGGTATTCCAGCGTATCGACTTCACCTTGGCGCACGCTGACCGAATGCCCCCAACCCTCGGAAACATCGACGTCGCAGGCCGATGCGCCTTGGTTTTTGGCGCTTTTCAGCACATCGGCGGCAATCTCGCGCAGCGCATCCTGGGTGAAGCTGAATCCATTTGAAGTGGCCATGCCGGGGCATCCGTCGGGTCGAAAGCTATAATTTTACGTTCATGTGGCCCAATCGCCTTCGGAAACTCCATGCACCAGAATCCACAACACCAGAATGACGACGACTCGGACGAGTACGACGGCCCCAGCAAATCGCAGCGCAAGCGCGACATGCACAAGCTGCAGGACATGGGCGCCGAGCTCGTGGCACTGTCGCCAGCGCGCCTCGCCAAGGTGCCGCTGCCCGAGCGACTGCACGACGCGGTTCTCGAATACGCCCGCGTCGGCAAGCACGAAGCGAAGCGGCGCCAGCTGCAGTACATCGGCAAGCTGATGCGCGAAGTCGACCCTGCGCCGATCCGCGAGGCGCTGGACGCATTCGCTGGGGTGTCGCGTGCCGAGATCGCACGCCAGCACAAACTGGAGCGCCTGCGCGAACGCTTGCTGGAAGATGAGGGCACGCTGGGCGATATCGCCGCCGCGTATCCCGACGCTGACTTGCAGCACCTGCGCAACCTGCGCCGCAACGCGATCAAGGAGCGCGACGCCGCGAAGCCGCCGCGTGCCTATCGCGAGATATTCCGGATCCTGCGCGACTTCGAATATGCCGACGATGGCGAGCTGCCGGCAGCGGATGACGATGGTGGCGAGGGCGACCAGGCATGAGCGACGTGCTGCGCATCGGCCTCGTATCGATCAGCGACCGCGCGTCCACCGGCGTCTATGAGGACAAGGGCCTGCCGGCACTGACGGAATGGTTCGGCGCTGCGCTGCGTAGCCCGTGGCAGGCGGAGTCCCGCCTGATTCCGGACGACCAGGCGGCGATTGAGGCCACCTTGATCGAGTTGTGCGATGTCGCCGGCTGCCATCTGGTGCTGACCACCGGCGGCACCGGCCCGGCGCCGCGGGACGTCACGCCTGAAGCGACGCTTGCCGTCGCCCACAAGGTGATGCCTGGCTTTGGCGAACAGATGCGCCAGATCGGTCTTGCCTTTGTGCCGACCGCCATCCTGTCGCGCCAGGTCGGCGTGATCCGCGGCCAGAGCCTGATCCTGAACCTCCCAGGTCAGCCCAAGGCAATCCGCGAGACCCTGGAAGGTGCGCGCAACCCCGATGGCAGCATCCGCGTGCCCGGCATTTTCGCAGCAGTGCCGTACTGCATTGACCTGATTGGCGGCCCGTACATCGAGACTGACGAGGCGATCGTGAAGGCATTCCGGCCGAAATCGGCGCTCAAGCCAGCGAGCTGAGCGTATGCGGGGCGACGTTCAGTCACACAAGCCCCAATGCGGCGTGATGCACTGCGCGACGAGCGCGAGGTTCGGTCGAAAGGGAAATGCCGTTCAGATATTGTTCGGCGGCTCTCAATCACGATCGGTTTCTCACATGAAACGTACGTTCCTTGCGCTCTGCTTTATGGCTGGTTTTGCCGGTTCGGCATCGGCAGCAACGATGTTTGATTACGATCACGTGGACCCGGACGGAACGAGCCACGTGATTTCCGAGACGACGATCAACGGTGTCTGGCTCAGTCCGGTCGATGCCGCACTCTGGTCGACCGACGGCGTTCCGTTCGATCTGTCATCGACGACATTCAAGATCGACTATCCGTGGGCCCCTGTTGCGCCGATCGATGATCCGGCCACCGCATGGAACGAGTCGCAGACGGTCTACCGCATCTTGGGCTATCGGAATGGTGTTGAGGTCGCTCGTAGCGAGTCTGAAGTGGTGTGGGACGAGTTCGGCACCCACGTTACGACGCACAACACCTTGGGCTGGGGCGAGGTTGCCACCCGCAACCTCAACTGGACGAACCTTGACCTTGTGACCTGGCATTCGGGCGCGCGCAGCGATGGCACCTTTGTGCAGGTGCTCGCGATGTCGGGCGCTGGGATTACCGCGGCCGTGCCCGAGCCGGAGACCTACGCGATGATGCTCGCGGGCCTTGGCATCACCGCGCTCGCAGCGCGCCGCCGCAAGCGCGGCTGAGCAGGATTGCTGCGGCTTGGCCGCAGGCCTGAGAAAGGGGCGCTGCGGCGCCCTTTTTGTTTGTACTCCCAGGCTTACGGGGCGCGGACGCGGTGTGGCGCGACGCGCGGGAAGCTGAGGCGGAAGCGGGCGCCGGCGCCTTCAGTGCTGAATGCCTCGATCTTGCCGCCGAGGATGCCGCCGGCGAGGTTGTGCACGATGTAGAGCCCGAGTCCGCTTCCGCCTTCACCGAGGCGGGTAGTGAAGAAGGGGTTGAAGATCTGGGCGAGGTGCTGCGGCGCGATGCCGCAGCCGTTATCGCGAACTTCCAGTACCACGGTCTCGCTCTCCTGCTGGGCTTCCAACTCGATCAGGCCGCCGGGGTGCTGGGCAAGTCCGTGAATCAGTGCGTTCTGGATCAGGTTCGTGAGGATCTGCTCGATCGCGCCGGGGAAGCTGTCGCAGTCGATGTCGGCCTCGATGCGGCTTTCGATCCGGTGAGGCGAGTGTTTGAATAGCGGGCCGAGCGCGTGCAGGGTGTTATCGATGAGTTCATCGAGCTGGAAGCCCCTTCGCCGCATGCTGGTCTGATCCACCGCGACTTGCTTGAAATCGTTGATCAGTGTGCCGGCGCGCAGGCTGTTGTTTTCGATCAGCGCCATGCCGGTTGCAAGGTCCTCGAGGAAGCGCTGGAAACCACTGCGCGAAACGCGGTTGTCCGCCACCTGGGCGGCGAAGCTGCGGGCGAGGTCTGCCATGCTCGACGAGGCGGTGACGACCATTCCAATCGGCGTGTTGAGCTCGTGAGCAATGCCGGCAACGAGGCTACCAAGTGCGGCGAGTTTCTCGCTTTGCACGAGTTGCTCCATCGCCTGTTTGAGTTCGGTCGTGCGTTGCGCGACGCGGCTTTCGAGTGACTCGTTGAGCTCGGTGAGCCGCGCCAGCGCATCGGCCAGCGAGGCTTGCGTTTCGCGCTGATCGGTGATGTCGGTGGAGATTGCGGACACGGCGTAGATTTCGCCGGCCGTGTTGCGCAGCGCGAAGCGCTCGGTCAGCCAGGTGCGATCGCCAAATTCTTCCTCGTGCCGTTGCGCGCTGCCGGCGAGCCTCGTGGCCTGGTCGAGTTCCTGGCGCAGCCGAGCGAGCTGTGATGGAAACAGCGCATCGTCGGCTTGCCCCAGGATCTGTTCGGCTGGTTGGCCGACGAGGCGTGCGAATTGCTCGTTGACCAGCAGGTAGCGGCCGTCGTCGCCTTTCATTGTGATCGTGGCCGGCGCGTGGTCGATCAGGGCCTGAAGGAGCTGAGCACTCTCACGAAGTGCGATCGCTCGCTCCTCGATTGCAGCGAGCATGCGGTTGACCGCGGTGCCGAGTTCGCTGACTTCGTCTTCGCCCCGCACGCGGATGCGCTGTGCGTAATCCCGTGCTTCAGTCACGTGTGCAGCGAGTGCAGCCAGTTCATTGACCGGCTTGATCACCCTGGCGCGCAGCGTTAGCACCATGGCCAGCACCAGCAGCGCTTCGACCGCGATGCTGCTCGATAGCATCAGCCCGTAACGCGGCAGGCGTTCCGTCAGCGATGGCAGGCGCTCCTGCAACAGCAGTTGGCCAATGGTCTGGCCTTGCACCCTTACTGGCTCAAGATGGCGGATCGAGCCGGGTATTTGCACGACACCCTGTGCGGGCGGGCAGGGTGCGCCTCCGTTGGGGCGGTAGCTCGCGAGGATGAGCCCGCGCTCGCCGTAAAGGCAGGCAAGCGTGACGCTGGGCGTGGCGCGCAATGTCTGCAGGTTTTCGTTGGCGGCGCGGGCATCGTCGAACGAAATTGCTGCGGCGCTGTTGAGTGCCAGGATCTCCGCGCGCCCGCGCAGATCCTGAAGGATGCGGTCGCGGTAGGTGCTTTGCTCATAGGCCAGCAGCAGCGCCAGATGTAGCAACACGCCCAGCAGAAGCACGCTGACGCTCAGGCGGATCAGACGCTGTTCGAGCTTCATTGGCCGCCACCTTCGACATGGGCTGCCAGTGCGAGCAGGCGGGAGCTGAATTGCAGCTTGGCGTGCTGCGCACTATCGAGGTTCACCTCGAAGCGCAGCGTGTTGCCTTGTGGAATCAGGTTGATCACGCCGCCCTTCTGCAGAAAGCCACCTTGCTCGCTCACAGTCAGGATCGCACGGTCGCGCGCCGCGCTGAGCCAGTTACGGGTTTGCGTGCTGTCGCGGCCAAGGAACAGCACCGTGCAGCCCTCGACTTCCGCCGGTTCGAGCAGGCGCCGCACGGGTAGCCCGCTCTTGCCCTGGTTACGCTCAAGCCAGTCCGCCACTTCGTCGGCGCTGACAAGGCACAGCATGTGC
>CAMFLH010000224.1 GCA_945957295.1 uncultured Uliginosibacterium sp. | reverse complement strand
CGACTGGATGGAGCTGTCCTCCGCCGCGCACGAGGTGCCGGTCTGCATGTACGCCGGCGGCGACAAGGACGAGGCCGGCAACTTCCGTGGCTGGCTTGCCTACGACACCGCATCGCGCGATCGCGATTCGGTGATGGCGGTGAAGCAGGACGTTCGCCTGCTCAACGACAACATCATCGAACACACGCTGCGCCGTCCGCTCCCGCGCATCATCGAACGCCACGGTCTGCGGGCGGACGACATCGACTGGCTGCTGCCGCACATGTCGTCCGAGTTTTTCCGCGAGGGGATCGCGCAGGGGCTGCGCGACATCGGCTTCGAGATCCCGCAATCGCGCTGGTTCACCAATCTTGCCGAATGTGGCAACACCGGCGCCGCTTCGATCTACATCATGCTCGACGGGCTGGTGAAAAGTGGGCGACTTGAACGCGGGCAGCGCATCCTGTGCGCCGTGCCGGAGAGCGGGCGCTTCTCCAGCGGCTACTTCCACCTGACGGTGGTGTGATGCGCGACGAACAGGTTCCGCAAGACAGCGGCCGCGTACTCGCCGGGCATCGCAAGGCGGTCTATGCGCAAGGGGCCGACGGCCGCTTGCATGTGGTGGCATCGAGCGGCTGGGAGGCGGAGGAAATCGTCAACCTGCTTGCGGTGGATGAGCTCAAACGGCTTGCAGATGAGGCGCGTGAGCGCGCCCGCGCCGGCCTCGTGTCGCCGCTGGAATTCCACATGTACCGTGCGCGTATGGACGTCGACCTGCTCGCGCAGACATCCGGTTTCTGGCGTTGGCGCATCCGTCGCCATTTCCGCCCGGCGGTGTTCGCGCGTTTGTCACCGCGCGTGCTGCAGCGCTACGCGGCAGTGCTCGGCTGCAGCCTTGAGCAACTTCGCAGCGTGGAGGGCGAATGAACGCGCCCACGTTTGAACACCGACAGGCAAGCCATTGCGAGAGCGGCGTCGTGTCCGCGCTGGTGCGGCATAGCGGCGTCGACATGTCCGAGCCGATGGCCTTCGGCCTCTCCTCTGCCTTGTCATTCGCGTATCTGCCCTTCATCAAGCTCAACGGCTTGCCGCTGATCGCATACCGCATGCCGCCCAAGTCGATCCTGCGCGGGCTGCGCAAACCGCTGGGCTGGAAGATCCGCTTCGAAACCTTCCGCTCGCCGAAGGCCGGGCGCGCGCGACTTGATCAGTTGCTCGACGCAGGCCGCGTTGTTGGCCTGCAAACCTCGGTGTTCTGGCTGCCGTACTTCCCGCAGGATCTGCGCTTCCACTTCAACGCGCACAACCTGCTGGTGTTCGGCCGCGAAGGGGATGGTTACCGGATCAGTGATCCGGTTTTCGAGGAGCCGGTGGTCTGCGAGGCCGACGCGCTGGATCGCGCGCGGTTTGCGCGTGGCGTGCTTGCGCCCAAGGGTCTGCTGTACTACGCCGAGACGCCGGCTCAGGAGCCTGACTGGAACACTGCGCTGCTGGCAGCGATGCGACGCACTTGCCGCATCATGCTGAAGACGCCGCTGCCCCTGATCGGCGTGCGTGGCATCCACTGGCTTGCGCGAACGGTTCGTCGCCTGTCGGTCGAGGATGCGCGCGCGAGCAAGCTCTTCGTCGGTCACATTGTCCGCATGCAAGAGGAAATCGGTACCGGTGGCGCCGGCTTTCGCTTCATCGAAGCCGCATTCCTGCAGGAAGCGGCAGCGCTGCTGAACCGCCCGGTGTTTGCCGAACACGCGGAGCAGCTGATCGCGATCGGCGACGCGTGGCGCGAGTTCGCGCTGACTGCGGCGCGCATGTGCCGTGACCGCGAGCCGCTGAATCCGGCGTGCCTCGCCGATGCGCTCGATGCAATGGCCGATCGGGAGCGTTCTTTCTTTCAGGCGCTGGAGCGCAGCCTGTGATGCTGGCAGCCGAGGCCTTGGGCTTCCGCTATCCGAAGGCCGCCAGCGCGGCACTCGATTCAGTATCGCTGGGCGTTTCGGGCGGCGAGGTGATGGGCCTGCTGGGGCCGAACGGCGCCGGTAAGTCGACGCTGATCGCGTTGCTGGCGGGCGTCATTGCGCCGACCTCTGGCCGCGTGAAGCGCGATGCGAGGCTGAGCACCGCCGGCCAGGTTGCATGGGTGCCGCAGGACTTTGCTTTCTACCCGATGCTGACGGCGCGCGAGAACCTCGCAGTGTTTGCAGGCGTGCTTGGGCTGAGCGGCGCAGCATGTGCCGCGCGCATCGAACGCGCCATCGCATATGGTCAGCTCGCAACGTTTGTCGATCGCCCGGCGCGCACACTGTCCGGCGGTATGAAACGGCGGCTGAATCTTGCGCTGGCCTTGCTCGGTGATCCGGCAGTCCTGCTGCTGGACGAACCGACCGCCGGCGTCGATCCGCAGTCACGTGCCTTTCTGCTCGACACGGTGCGCGCGCTGCGCAACGAGGGCCGCGCTGTGATCTACACCAGCCACTACATGGAAGAGATCGAGGCCGTCGCCGATCGGGTCGCGATACTCGATTACGGTTGCGTGCTCGCGGAGGGCACGCTCGACGCCGTATGTGCCCTGGCCGGCACGCATGCGCGAATCGCTGTCGGCGGGCCCTTGCCCGCGCCACTCGCGCAGGACTGGCAGAAGCACTACGCGCTCAGCGCAGTCGGCCCGCAAACCTGGTCGCTGCAGCTTGGCGCGCCCGAGGAACTCGCTGGCGTGCTCGAAGCACTCAAGCGCCACAACGTGCCGCTGCGCAGCGCGCAATGCGGCCGCGCCACGCTGGAAGACGTGTTCCTGCAATTGACGCAACGTGCGCTGAGGGACGACGCGTGAGCGCCGTGCTGATCCGCGTTGCTGCCTTGTGGCGCAAGGAAGCCCTCGCGCTGCTGCGCGATCCGCATGCGCTTGCCGCGCTCTTCGTGATGCCGGCGGTGTTCATCCTGATTATGTCCTTCGCACTGCGCGACGCCTTTGATCCCGCCGCACTCAAGCCGCGCAGCGTGCTCGTGCAACAGGACGACAGCCCCGCCGCGCGCACGCTGGTCGCCGCGTTGCGGCGTTCCGTCGCCGGCTTCGATCAGGCGCGAGCGGTACCGCTCGCGGAGGCTCGCCGCGCCGTCGGGCGTGGCGAGGCGGCCTTCGCCGTGGTGCTGCAAGCCGGCGTCGGCGCCGCGATCCTGGGCCCGGAACCCGGCGCTGCGGCAGGCAAGGTACAGATTCTCGTGGACCCGACCGTCGCCGTCGTCGCGCAGCAGGCGATTCGCCAACAGGTTGGCGCGGTACTCGGGCAGGTACAGGCCGGCGAGATGTCGCGTCGCATGCAGGCCCTGATGGGCGTGCCGCTACCGGTGCCTATGGATGCTGTGGCGTTGCCCGCGATGCAGCGTGCCGACGGCCGCAGTCAGCAGCCTAGCGCGGTGCAGCAAAGCGTGCCGGCTTGGCTGATCTTTGGCCTGTTCTTCGTTGTGATTCCGCTCGCACCGGTTTTCATTGCCGAGCGGCAGTTCGGCACCCTGGTGCGTTTGCGCGCGATGGGCGCGTCACCCGGCTTGCTGATCGCCGGCAAGTTGCCACCTTTCGTGCTGCTCAATCTGCTTCAGGCTTGCCTGATGTTGGCCGTGGGAGCCTGGCTCGTACCGGCGCTCGGCGGCGAAGCGCTGCGCCTGCCGGGTGCCGGCGGGCTGGCCGCGCTGGCGATGGTGTCGGTTGCAGTCTCTGCGGCCGCGATTGGCTGGGCCTTCCTGGTCGCGTCGATCGCGCGAACCTCGGAACAGGCCACGGTGATCGGCGGTGTCGGCAACATCCTGATGGCGGCGATCGGCGGCGTGATGGTGCCGCGCTTCGTGATGCCCGCTGCGATGCAGCCGCTCACGCAGGTGTCGCCGATGGCCTGGGCGCTGGATGCCTTTCATGCGGTGCTGTTGCGTGATGCGCCGCTCGCCGATCTGGCGCTGCCAATGCTGGCCTTGCTGGGCTTCGGCGCCACCTGTCTGACGCTTGCTGCGTGGGCGCTGCGGCGTTCGCGCGTGACTGCCTGAATCCAAACATGAGTACGACTGACCTGACCATGGCGCTCAAGCGCCTGATTGTCGACAGCTGCGAGAAAGACTTGCCGCCGGAAGCCTTGAGCGACGACGAGCCGCTGTTCGGCGCGGACGCAAGGCTGGCACTCGACTCGCTCGATGCGCTGCAGCTTTCGATGGCTCTGCAGAAGCGCTTTGGCGTGAGGCTCACCGATAGCAAAGAGACGCGGCGGATTCTGACGAACGTCGCGTCGCTTGCTGCCTATCTGCAGGACAAGGTGCCAGGCGCTGCATGAGGATTACCGGCCGCGCATTGGTCTCCGCTGCGGGGCTGTGCCTCGCCGATGCGGTGCAACGCGCCTTAACCGGTGAGCACGAGATTGCGCATCGCGAGGGTTGGCCGTTCGCGGCGATGCCCTTGGCGGGTGATTGGGCTGCGCGTATGTCGCAGGCCTTGGCGCTGCTGTCGACTGCCGCCCCGGCGCCGGCCGGTAGCGCGTTCCATATCGGCTCTTCCTCCTGGCAGATCGGCGGGGCAGATCTGGCCGAGCGTGTTGGCGTGCTCGCTGAGTCGCCATCACGTTTTGCGGCTGGTGTTGCTAAGCAACTTGGCGTGACGGCGCCGCCGAGGTGCTTTTCGGTGGCCTGCGTGTCGGGCCTCGCGGCGCTCGATGCTGCGCAGGGCGAGCTCGCGGCCAACCGTGCGCAGCAGGTTCGCGTGGTCGGCCTAGAGCTGGACAACGCCTACACACGACAGGGCTTTGCCGCGCTGCAGCTACTGTCGTCCTCGCCATGCAAACCGTTTGATCTGCAGCGTGACGGCCTGATGTTGGGCGAAGCGGTTGCGGTGCTGGATTGCGATGCAGGCGAGGGCGCGGGCTGGCATCTGACCGGTAGCGGCACCGCACTGGACCGCAGCGGACCCACATCAGCGGATGCCTCGGGCGAACCAGTGGCGGCAGCGATTCGCGCGGCGCTGCGCCGAGCTGGGCGCGTGCCCACCGATATTGGTGTCGTCAAACTGCATGGCGCGGGCAGCCCGATGACCGAACCGGCCGAGGCGGCCGGTTTGCGCGCGGTGTTTGGTGAGGTGCCGCCCTGTGTGTCGTTCAAGAGTCTGCTTGGCTACACGCTGGGTGCCAGTGGCCCCGCGGAGATTGCCTTGCTGACCGCCTGCCTTGATGAGGGTTGGATACCGGCGACAATCGGCTTCGAGGTGTCGGACTCCGCGCTGGGGCTCACGCCGACGACGATGAAGCTGCGCTGGGACGGTTGCCCCGCGCTCGTGCTGGCGATGGGTTTTGGCGGGCAGGTGTGGGCCGGCGTGCTGGAGCGGCGCGCATGAGCCGCATCGTTCAGCAGTGTCGCAACGTTATCGACGAAGCCGAAGCGCGTGCCCGTTTGCGCGATCGGCTGGGCGCCGTGCCACGGCGACTTGGCGGCTGGACCGAACTGGCGCTGGCGGGCGCGCTGTCGATCGAGGTGCCTCTTGGCTCCGTCGGCTTGATTCTGGTGAGTGCACTAGGTCCGGTGAACGAGACGCTCGGGGCATTGCAGGATGTGTTCGACGGTGCGCCGATGATGCCTTTCGGGTTCATGCAGTCGCAGCCAGCAGTCAGCTTGTCGGTGATGGCGGCACAGTGGCCGCAGATTGCCCGCGCAACCTGCATGCTGGGCGATGACGACGCAGTGCGTTACGCGATGCAGATGGCAGATGCTTGGGCGCGCGAAGGCGTGCGATACACCCTCGTTGGCCAGATAGATGCCGATGCAGGGCGCTCAGATTGGGTGCTTGTTGCGGGAGATGAGAATTGAGCCATCCTCGGTGTCGCGCCGTCGAGACAGAATGCCGCGCTGAAAGACGTTGCCGAGGCGTATAAGCTTGCCGGGCGTGCGGCACGCGGGCGATCAACAGCCCGGCGTGCGAGCGAGAATCCGCAACAAGGGCGCGCAGTGCGCCCGCATGTAAAGGACCATGATGAAACGACACTTGCTGTTGGCCGCAATGGCCGTGAGCCTCGCTGCGCCAGTCTGCGCTCGCGATACCGAACTGCATCTGCCGATCCAGGATGCGATGAACCGTGCCGATGCGCAGGCCAAGCTCAACGATGGTGTGAAGTTCTATTTTGGCAAGCAGAAGTACGGCAAAGTCGACAAGAGTTTCGGCGACGACGTCTCCAACACGAAGACCAACGCCTTCAACAAGAGCGATGAAGAAGCCTGCTACTGGACCTTCCTGTCGGCGATGATCAAGCTGCAAGAGAAGGCGAAGAAGCTTGGCGCCGACGCGGTTGTCGATATCGAGAGCTACTACAAGCGGGAACCCTTCGTCAGCGACACCGAGTTCGAGTGTCATGCCGGCGGGCTGATGGCGGGCGTTGCGTTGCGCGGCCGCTATGTGAAGCTGAAGTAATCGTGTGCGGGGCGGCGCGTGCGGCGCCGCCCGCGACTTGGTGTTCAGGCCGGGCGCCCGAACACCTCCATCCACAGCGTGCGGATCGCTTCACGCTCGCTCTCCGCGGCACCTTCCGGCAGCCGCGCTTTTTCTCCGTTCAGTCTCAGTCGATGCTGCATGCGGCGCAGTGTGCGATACGCATCTGCTGCGGCCTTGGCGTGCTCGGCATCGATCAGTCCAAGTTCGCCCGAGATCCGCGCAAGCGCGATGTTGCCGAGGTTGGCAACCAGCTTCGGATGCGCGTGGGCATGGCCCAGTACGAGGTACTGGATGATGAACTCGAAGTCGATCAGGCCGCCGGTGTCGTCCTTCACCTTGAAGCTTGCGTCGCGGCTGGCGTGCTGATCGAGCATCTTGCGGCGCATCGCGATCACTTCGTCCGCTAGCTTGGTAAGGTCGCGTGGGCGGCGCAGCAGTGCTTCGCGAGCCTGTTCGAACTTGGCGCCGACTTCGGCGTCACCAGCAACAAAGCGCGCGCGCGTCAGCGCCTGGTGTTCCCATAGCCACGCCGATTCGTCCTGATACTTGCGGAAGGCATCGATGCCGCTGACCAGCAGGCCGGATTCGCCGTTGGGGCGCAAGCGTGTGTCGGTATCGAACAGTGTGCCGGCCGAAGTGCGCGCCGATAGCCAGGTCAGCAAGCGCTGGGCGAGGCGGGCGTAGTTCTCGGAGGCGGATTGATCTTCGTCGTCGTAGAGGAACACGATGTCGAGATCGGAGGCGTAGCCGAGTTCCTTGCCGCCTAGCTTGCCGTAGCCGATCACCGCGAAGCGTGGCGTGTCGCGGTGGCGTTGCTTGAGCTTGCGCCAGCACTGGCGCAGCGTTTCCTCCAGCACCACGTCGGCGAGCGCCGAGAGGTGGTCGCCGATCGCCTCTACTTCCCATTTGCCGGCGATGTCCTGGTGCAGGATACGGAATACCTGCGCGTGATGCTGCTCGCGCATCAGATCAATCTGCCGCTCGAT
>CAMFLH010000223.1 GCA_945957295.1 uncultured Uliginosibacterium sp. | reverse complement strand
GCCTATCGCCGCAGCGTGCGCATCGAACAGGGTGGTACGACTCACCTTGGCTGGTTGTCGCTGACGCTGGCGAAAGGGCGCGACGCGGTGGCCGTGACGGTGTCACCCAGTCTGGTAAGGGTGCTGCCGGCGGTGCTCGCCGGGGTGCGCCGCGTGTGCGACCTGGCCTGCGAACCAGATGCCGTGGCGCGTGTGCTCGGGCCGCTGGCGGCCGATGCGCCGGGTTTGCGGGTGCCGGGTTCGTTCGACGGATTCGAGATGTCGGTGCGGGCGGTGCTCGGCCAGCAGGTCACCGTGAAAGCGGCGCACACGATTGCCGGCCGATTTGTCGCGGCCTTCGGTGAAGAGCTCGACACGCCCTTCGCGGCGATCCGCCGCGTGTTCCCGACGCCGCAACGGATCGCGGAAGCCAGCGTCGAGGAGATCGCCTCGCTCGGCATCGTGCGCCAGCGCACCAACGCGATTCTGGCGCTGGCGAATGAAATTGCAGCGGGCCGCCTCGATCTGGGGCCGGCTGCTGACGTGGCGGCCACGCTGGCACAACTCGAAGCCTTGCCTGGTATCGGCCGGTGGACGGCGCAGTACATCGCACTGCGCGCGCTCGCCTGGCCGGACGCATGGCCCAGCGGCGATGTGGCGCTGATCAAGTCGCTCGGTGCCGCGACAACCCGCGAAGCGGACGCGATGGCGGATGCCTGGCGGCCCTGGCGCGGTTACGCGACCTTGCATCTTTGGCGGCGCTTGTCCGAGCCGGCGCCGGCGGAAGGAGGAGAGACATGAGCATGATCTGGATCCAACACGACACGCCGATCGGGGCGATGATTCTGGCGGGTGATACGGCCGGCCTCGCCGGCGCGTGGATCGTCGGACAAGCGCATTTCGATGGCATCCAGCCCGAGTGGCGAGAGGACGTTCATGCCCGCTTGCTGCGCGACGCCGCCGTGCAACTCGATGAATGGTTTGCCGGCACACGCCAGGAGTTTGACTTGCCGCTGGCGCCGCGTGGCACGCCGTTCCAGCATGCCGTGTGGCACGAGATCGCCCGTGTCGGTTATGGTGAAACCCGAGATTACGGCAGCGTTGCGAAAGCGCTCGGCAAGCCGTCCGCGGCACGCGCGGTCGGGGCGGCGACCGGCCGTAATCCGCTGACCATCATCGTGCCCTGCCATCGCCTCGTCGGCCGCTGCGGTGCGCTCACCGGCTATGCGGGCGGGCTGCCACGCAAACAGGCGCTGCTGGCCTTCGAGTTGCAGGGCAGGCCGATCTCGATGGCTGCCTGAGTCACTGTTCGTTGAATCATCACAACCCGACATCGGGCGCTCACGAGGCGACCCGGGAAAGTGCTTCCCCGTGAAACCCCAACACTTGCTTGAACTGGTTCTGCTCGCCGCGCTGTGGGGCGGCTCCTTCCTCTTCATGCGCTATGCGGCGCCGGCCTTCGGCGCGGTGGCGCTGATCTGGCTGCGGGTCGCGATTGCATCGCTGTGCCTTGCGCCCTTGCTGCTGTTGCGTGGCCAGGGCGCGGTGCTGCGTGAGCACGCTGGCGCGATTGCCGTGATGGGCGTGTTCAACTCAGCGCTGCCCTTTGTGCTGATCGCATGGGCGACACTGTCGATCACCGCCGGGCTGGCATCCATCCTGAACGCCACGGTGCCGATCTTCGCCGCGCTGATCGGCGCCGTGTGGCTGGGCGACAAACTCGGCCCCTCGCGTGCGCTAGGGCTCGCCGTGGGCTTCGGCGGCGTGTTGATGCTGGCCGCCGACAAGGCGGACTTCAAGCCGGGTGGTTCGGGCTGGGCGATCGTCGCGATGCTGGTGGCGACCTTTTCGTATGGCTTTGCCGCCAACCTCACGAAGCGGCGGCTGGCCGGCGTGCCGGCACTGGTGAACGCGGCCGGTTCGCAGATCATTTCGGCGATCGTGCTGGCACCGCTGGCTTACTGGTTCTGGCCGGGACAAATCCCAGGCGGCATGGCCTGGCTTGCAGTGCTGGTGCTTGGCGTTGGCTGCACGGCACTGGCCTATCTGCTGTTCTTCCGCTTGGTTACGCATGTCGGCGCGTCGCGCACGGTGACCGTCACCTTCCTGATCCCGCTCTTCGGCGTGCTGTGGGGCAGTGTGTTCCTTGGCGAAGCGCTCAAGGCCGGCATGCTTGCGGGCGGTGCAGTGGTGGTGCTGGGGACTGCGCTGGCGACCGGTGTCGTGAAACTGCCCGCGCGGCGCTGAAGCCGAGCCTCAATCGTCAGCGTGCAGGTGTTTTTCGATGCGGGTGTCGGGCACCAGCCAGATCAGCGCAACGGCAACATAGAGCGCCTGCGCCAGCCATTCCGCAAAGAACGCGATCGGGATCGCGAGCGCATAGACGACTACCGACAGCATGCCTTTGCGGTCCTTGCCGATCGCGCGGGCGAGCAATGAATCCGGCCCTTCTTCTGCGATCAGGCAATGCGCGAGGATCCAGTACGCAATGCCCGCCATCATCAGCACGACCCCGTAGAGGGCACTCGGCAGCGGAGCGAAGTGGTTCTCGCCCATCCAGCCGGTGACGAAGGGCAGTAGCGACAGCCAGAACAACAGGTGCAGGTTGGCCCACAAGGCTCCGCCGGATACATGCCTGACGGCGTGCAGCATGTGGTGATGGTTGTTCCAGTAAATGCCGATGTAGATGAAGCTCAGCACATAACTGAGAAAGGCCGGCAGCAGCGGTTGCAACGCGTCGAGTCGCTCGCCGTGCGGCACCTTGAGTTCCAGCACCATGATCGTGAGGATGATGGCGAGCACGCCATCGCTGAAGGCTTCGAGTCGATGCTTGCCCATGCTGTGTCCGCAATCCGGTGGAGGGATGCGGCAGTTTTGCGGCCATGCGTCGGGCTGTCCAGTGCGCGATGCGGCATACCCAGGCTAGTTGGGCCGGAACTGGCGGCACGAGAAAGCCAATCGGCCCCGGTGCTTGATGCCGCTTGCTGTTTGCGGCCGCGCTTGTTCGATCAGGTCAAGACGCCGTGAGCCGATCTGCGGCAAACTCTCAAAGTTTTCTCCGCATTTCCGAGGATAAGAACATGGCACACCCCCTGGCAGGCCAACCGGCGCCGAAAGACGTTCTGACTGACATCCCCGCGCTGCTCGCCGCCTATACCGCGATCACGCCGGACGTGAATAACCCGACCCAGCGCGTCGCCTTTGGCACCAGCGGCCACCGCGGCAATGCCTTCGCCGGCAGCTTCAACGAAGCGCACATCCTGGCGATCACGCAGGCGGTGTGCGAATACCGCGCGCAGGCCGGCATCACCGGCCCGCTGTACCTGGGCAAGGACACCCACGCGCTGTCGGGCCCGGCGCAGATCAGCGCTCTCGAAGTGCTGGCCGCCAACGGTGTCGAAACCCGTATCCAGGCCGATGACGGCTTCACGCCGACGCCGGTGATCTCGCGTGCGATCCTGGTCTACAACCGCGACAACGCCGGCCCGCGCGCCGATGGCATCGTGATCACGCCATCGCACAACCCGCCGGTCGATGGCGGCATCAAGTACAACCCGCCGCATGGCGGCCCGGCCGACACCGACATCACCGGCTGGGTCGAGGCGCGTGCGAATGCGCTGATGGCCGAGGGCAACAAGGGCGTCAAACGCGTGCCTTACGCCGAGGCGCTGGCCGCCGCGACGACGAAGGCTGAAGACTTCGTCATGCCGTATGTGAAGGACCTGGGCGCGGTCATCGACTTCGACGCGATCCGCAAGGCAAACCTGAAGATCGGTGTGCACCCGCTCGGCGGCGCCGCCGTTGCGTACTGGAAGCCGATCGCCGAGACCTACGGCCTGAACATCGAGATCGTGAACCCGGCCGTCGACCCGGCCTTCTCGTTCATGACGCTGGACCATGACGGCAAGATCCGCATGGACTGCTCCAGCCCCTACGCGATGGCAAGCCTCGTCGCGCTGAAGGACCAGTTCGACATCGCCTGGGGTAACGACGCCGACGTCGACCGCCACGGTATCGTCACGCCGTCCGTGGGGCTGATGAACCCGAACCACTACCTCGCGGTGGCGATCAACTACCTGCTGACGCATCGCCCGCAGTGGCCGACCAGCGCGGCCGTGGGCAAGACGCTGGTCTCCAGCGCGCTGATCGACCGTGTGATGGATGGCCTCGGCCGCAAATTCCTCGAAGTGCCGGTCGGCTTCAAGTGGTTCTCGGGTGGCCTGCTGGAAGGCAGCTTCTGCTTCGGCGGAGAGGAGAGCGCGGGCGCGTCCTTCCTGCGTCGTGATGGCAGCGTGTGGACCACCGACAAGGACGGCCTGATCCTCGGCCTGCTGGCGGCGGAAATCACCGCCGTCACCGGCAAGGACCCGGGCGTGCATTACCAGGAGATGGCCGCCAAGTACGGCGCGCCGTTCTACACCCGCATCGATGCAGCGGCCACGCCGGCGCAGAAGGCGGCCTTCAAGGGCCTCACCGGCGAACGCGTGACGGCAGCGACGCTGGCGGGCGACGCCATCACCGCCAGGTTGACCAAGGCACCGGGCAACGGTGCGTCGATCGGCGGCCTCAAGGTCACTACCGCCAACGGCTGGTTCGCCGCGCGCCCCTCGGGCACCGAAGACATCTACAAGGTGTATGCGGAGAGCTTCGTCAGCGCCGAGCACCTGCAGCTGATCGTCAAGGAAGCGCAGCAGATCGTCAGCGACGCGCTGGCGAACTGAATGCGGCGGCGCATCGAGAACCCGGCCTCGGCCGGGTTTTTTATTGGCTGCGTGACGTCGGCATCAGGTGTCGAGAGGCGGAATGGCTCAGCATGCGGCGGGTTGTTGCATTGGGCATCGACAAGAAGTCGGGCAATCGGCGCGAACGGAGCGGAGCAGGATGCGGATCAGCGAGTACGAACTGAACCAATCGGAAGGTTGGCAGTGTCTTTCTGCATTGGTGGAGTGGGAATCGGTTGAACGTGCGCCGCAGCGGATCGAGTTTCGCGTACCGAGCACTGGCTTGCCGATGCGACTTCAGGCGGCGCCCTTCATGCTGGCGGCGGCCGTTCCCGCGATGGCGGCAGGTGAAACGCGGATCGCGAGCACGCTGCCGCTCGATCCTGTTCTGGTTGAAGGTATCCCGTCGGCGCTGGCGATCATCAAACACTGGTGTCGCGACATCTCGGCAACATGGTCTTTGCCGACGCTCGAATGCACGGTCGATGCCAGCGTTGCCGTACCCGGCCGTGCGACGGCGAGTTTCTTTTCCGGTGGCGTCGACGCGACTTTCACGCTGCTGCGTAACCACAGCCTGCTGCCCGCCGGCGCTGCCGGGCGCATCGACTACGCCTTTATCGTGTTTGGCCTGGATCTCGGCTATCTGAGCTCCCGCGACGACCGGCCGGCCTACGAGCAGTTCCTTGCCTCTGCGATGCCGTGGCTCGCCTCGCGTGGTGTTCAGGGCGTTCAGGTGGAGACCAACCTTCGTCAGCTTGATCCCCGTTCGGGGTTCTGGGGCGTTGCATTCAATGGCTTCGCACTGTCTGCCATTGCGCAGCTGTTTCCTGATGTCATCGAGCAAGTGCATATGGGAACCAGCGGAGAACGCCTGATCGACATGGTGCAGAACCCCTGGGGTTCGCATCCGGTGATCCACCCCTACTTGAGCACGATGACAGTGCAGGGGCGCTCCCCATACATCGAGTTTTCGCGTTTGCAGCGAATCGCAGTGCTGGCTCGCGATGCCGATGCGCTGAGCCGTCTGCGCGTGTGCTTCTCGTCGCGACAAGGGGCTCTGAATTGTGGCGTGTGCGAGAAATGCATCCGCACGCGCATCGGTTTGCTGCTGAGCGATGCCGATTCACAGGCGGGATTCGATGGCCCACCGTTGTCAGCCGCGTTGATTCGCGCGGTGTCGTTGACCAGCTCGGTCGGGCAGTCAGAGCACGAAGAACTGCGCGATGCGCTCAGGGCGCACGGGAACCATGACTTGGCCGACGCGGAAGACGACCTCGTCCGGCGCTGGCTCCGCTACGAAAAGTGGCGCCAGAAGCGCGGCCTCAAAGGATGGCTGCGGCGCAAGCGCGATGCGCTTCAACAGCGCATCCAGTCAAGCTCGTCCTGACGGGGTTTGGACTTAGCGAGGCGCCAGCACGGTGCGCACGATCGTTGCCAGCCGCTGCACGCCCTCGGTGACGTGGCGGCAGGACAAGGTTGCACCTGAAATACTCTTGATCTGCTCGCCAAAACGCAGTTCTTCGAGTGTCTTCTTGCCAACGAACTGTTTGCGCCACGCAGGCAGTCGGATTTCTTGGCCGTGCGATTCGCGATACGCCAGCACCTCCACCGTCTGAATTGCCCCATCGGTGCCGAACGCAACGGCGTAGCTGATCAGCTCGTACTTGCCGATTACCTCGTCGAGCAGAATCTGGCCGATTGCCTTGCCCGCGGCATCGCGTGCCGTCCAGCCCTGGATGCGGCGGGGCTTGGTCGCAATGCCGAGCGCCTGATCAAGCGCCTGTTGTTGTGCGGGCGTTAGCTCTACCGCGATGTCATCAAAGCGAGCCGCTTGCGGAAACAGCGCGGAGCGAGCCTGCTCGGCGCTCATGTACACCACCGCGTGCACCGGCAGCACGATGGCGGCCGGTGTTAGCGCGAGGGCGGCGAATAGCCAGCGGTGCTGCATCAGTATGCGAACCCGATACCGAGGTTGAACATGTCGCGGCTGCTGTTTTCGCGGAACCACTGGTAGTCCGCCTTCAACACCACCTGCGGATGCAGCTTGAAGCTCGCTCCCGCGGTGACGACTGCCTCGGTGGCCTGAGGTGCGTAGCCGAATTGCGCAAGCGCATCGTCGTATTTGCGGGCAGTGTTGAATTGCTCATAGCGGATGAACGGCAGCAGCGAGTAGTCGCCTTGTGCCCAGGCTTTGTAGCCAGCCTGTGCATACCAGCCGTCAAAGCGTTTCGGCACCGGGTAGGGGTTGCCAACCTGCGTCAGGTTGAACTGCTCGACGTTCGAGAAGCTGCCGACAGCGTAGAGGGCGCTGAGATCCCAGTTGCCCGGCGTCCAGCGTGCATGGGCTTCTGCCAAGGTCAGTCGAGCATCCGGGCTCGCGAAATCCGGCTGCTTCTGAGCAACGTCGCCGATGAACACGCCACCGCCGATATTCAACCCCGGCTGGCCGTTGTAATTCACTGCTGCGTAGAGCGCGAGATTGCCCGCCTTGGCGAACTGACCTTCCTGGTGAACGGCGCCGAGCGGCGATTCCAGCGCTTCGGCATCGGTCGCATCCCACTTCGTCAGATCGAAGCCGGTGGTGACGCCAGCGTCCCAGCGCAGGCCAAAGTCGGTGTTGCCGGTGAGGCCGATACCCACTTCGCGCCAGGTGGTCGGGATGATCGCGGTCTCGACGAAGTTGCGCTTCACGCCGAAGTAGTTGGGAGGTTCGTGCGACTCGTTCAGATAGCCCATCGGGATCAGGTAGAGCC
>CAMFLH010000222.1 GCA_945957295.1 uncultured Uliginosibacterium sp. | reverse complement strand
GTTGAGGGGCTGATCGATGTTTGCTCAGTTCTTCATCCGAAGGCCCATCTTCGCGACGGTGATCTCGCTGATCATCGTCATCGCGGGCATCGTGGCGGCGCGCGCGCTGCCGATTTCGCAGTACCCGGCGATCACGCCGCCAACCGTGCAGATCATCGCCTCCTACCCGGGCGCCTCGGCCGAGACGCTTGCACGTACGGTTGCTGCACCGATTGAGGAGCAACTCAACGGTGTCGAAGGCCTCGTCTACTACACGTCGAGCGCAAGCTCGAGCGGTTCGCTGACGATTACCGCGACCTTTGAGGTCGGTACCAATCCGGACTACGCGACGATCAACACCAACAACAAGGTCAACGCGGTGCTGCCGCGTCTGCCGGACGACGTGCGCCGCAACGGCGTGATCGTGCAGAAGAGCTCGACCGAGATCTTGCTGGTCGCTTCGCTGGTGTCGCCGGACAAGTCGCGCGACGCGCTGTTCCTGTCCAACTATGCGTCGTTGAACATTGTTGATGAACTCAAGCGCACACCGGGCGTCGGCAGCGTCACGATCTTCGGCGCGCAGGACTACTCGATGCGCGTGTGGCTCAAGCCGGACCGCATGGCGCAGCTCGGTGTCACCACCGCAGACATCGCCGCGGCGCTGGCCGCGCAGAACGCGCAGTACTCGGCCGGCAAGATTGGCGCGGCACCCGCGGTGCCGGGGCAGCAACTTGCCTACACCGTCACCGCGCGCGGCCGCCTGCTCGAACCGGAGCAGTTCGGCAACATCATCCTGCGTGCCGGGGGGCCTGACGGCTACCTGCGCCTGAAGGACGTGGCGCGGGTTGAACTCGCCGCGCAGAACTACGATGCCTTCACCACGCTCGACGGCAATCCTTCGATCGGCATGGCGATCTTCCTGCAGACCGGCGCCAACGCGCTGGATGTCGGCAATGCTGTGAAGGCGAAGATGTCGGAGTTCGAGAAGACGCTGCCCAAGGGCGTCGCCTACATGATTCCGTACGACACCACGGTGTTCGTGCAGGCATCGATTCACGAAGTCGTGATGACGCTGCTTGAGGCGAGCTTGCTGGTGATCGTGGTGGTCTTCGTATTCCTGCAAAGCTGGCGCGCCACGCTGATTCCGATGCTGGCGGTGCCGGTGTCGCTGATCGGCGCGTTCGCCGGTTTGTGGATCTTCAACTTCTCGATCAACACGCTGACCTTGTTCGCGATGGTGCTGGCGATCGGTATCGTCGTGGACGATGCGATCGTGGTGCTGGAGAACGTCGAGCGCCTGATGATCGAGAAGGGGCTGTCGCCCCGCGAGGCGGCGGCGGAGGCGATGCGCGAAGTGGCGAGCGCGGTTGTCGCGATCGTGCTGGTGCTGTGCTCGGTGTTCGTGCCGGTGGCCTTCCTCGGCGGTATCGCAGGCCAGCTCTACAAGCAGTTCGCGGTGACGGTGGCGGTGTCCGTGGTGATCTCGGGCCTTGTGGCGCTCACGCTCACCCCCGCACTGTGCGCGCTGTTGCTCAAGCCGATGCACGAGGAAACGCGCGGCTTCTTCGCTGGCTTCAATCACTTCTTCACGCGCTTCACGCGCAGCTACACGGATACCGTGTCCTTCACGCTGCGGCACCGTGTGGCGTCGGTTGCCGGTTACCTCGCGGTGATCGTGATCGCCGGGCTGCTGCTTGCCCGCATTCCGGGCAGCTTCGTGCCGCCGGAGGATCAGGGTTATGTGTTCGGCTCGGTGATCCTGCCCGATGGCGCCTCGCTGGAGCGCACCGCCAAGACCGGCGAGGCGTTGCGGCAGACCTTGCAGAAACATCCGGCCGTTGAGCATGTGTTCGTCGTGAACGGCTTCGATCTGATCGGCGGCGGCAACAAGAGCAACACCGCCACCGTGTTCGTTCGACTGAAGCCGTGGGACGACCGCACTGCAACGTCCGACGACATCGTCAAGACGATCTTCGGCGCCGGCATGATGCAGAAGGACGGCATGGCGATTGCCTTCAATCCGCCTGCGATCCGTGGCCTCGGTGCCGCGGGCGGTTTCGAGGCCTATGTTCAGAGCCGCGGTTCGGATGATCCGAAGAAGCTGCAGGAGGTGATGGGCGCGTTCGTCGAGGCGCTCAAACAGAACAAGCAGCTCACCGGCATCAACACCTTCTTCCGCCCGACCTCGCCGCAGCTGCATGTGGAAGTGGACGAAGACAAGGCACTCGCGCTGGGCGTGCCGGTGGGGGATGTGTTCGTCGCGCTGCAGAGCACGATCGGCACCTACTACGTGAACGACTTCAACAAGTTCGGCCGCACCTACCGGGTGCAGATGCAGGCCGATGCGCCGTATCGCATGAAGCCGGAAGACGTTGGCAAAGCCTGGGTGCGTGCGAATAACGGCAGCATGATTCCGCTCTCGGCGCTGACGCGCACCACGCGGATGACCGGTGCTGAGACGCTGGACCGTTTCAATGGTTACCTCGCCGCCAAGGTGCTCGGTAACGGCGCACCGGGCGTGAGCTCGGGCGAAGCGATCCGCATCGTCGAGGCCACGGCGGCGAAGGTGTTGCCGGAGGGCTACCAGCTCGCCTGGACAGGGCAGGCCTATCAGGAGAAGCGCACCGGCTCGACCTCAATCGCGGCCTTCGCCTTCGGCCTGATCATGGTGTTCCTGATCCTCGCGGCGCAGTTCGAGCGCTGGTCGCTGCCGCTCGGTGTCGTGATGGCGATTCCGTTTGCGATGCTCGGCGCGCTGGTGGCGATTCTGGTGCGTGGCTTCCCGAACGACATCTACTTCCAGATCGGCCTCGTGGTACTGGTGGGCCTTGCGGCAAAGAACGCGATCCTGATCGTCGAGTTCGCCTCGCAGCAGATGGAGGCCGGTATGAACGCGGTCGACGCCGCACTTGAAGCGGCCCGCCTGCGCTTCCGGCCGATCGTGATGACCTCGCTCGCCTTCGTGCTCGGCATGGTGCCGCTGGTCTTCGCGACCGGCGCCGGTGCCGCGGCGCGCCGCTCGATGGGTACGGGTGTGTTTGGCGGCATGATCGCAGCCACCTTCATCGCGACGCTGTTCGTCCCACTCTTCTTCATCTGGCTGACTGCCCGACACAAGGTGGTCGCCCGCAACGCCGGAGACAACGCATGAGCGCCCGGATGACCGTGATTGCAGCGGCGCTGCTTGGCCTTGCCGGCTGCGCCGTTGGCCCAGACTACCAGCGCCCGCAGGGCGTTCTGCCCGATCAGTTCGTCACGCCGCCGGCGGCACAGGGGAATGATGCCCCGACGCTCGCGGACGGTTGGTGGCAGGCCTTCGGCGACGCCGAACTCAATGCGTTGATCGAGCGTGCGCTGAAGGATTCGGCCGATGTGCGGATCGCGCTGGCTCGCATCGAACAAGCCGATGCGGTGATGCAGCAGGCCGGTGCCGCGCTGTTCCCCGAGATCGATCTCAACGGCAATGCCTCGCGCATCTCGCCGAGCCGCGGTACCTGGACGTCCAACAAGCTCACCCCGCGCCCTTACAACGACTTCAAGCTCAACGGCGTGATGGTGGCCTACGAGCTGGATTTCTGGGGCAAGTTCCGCCGCGCGCGCGAAGCGGCGATTGCGCAGGCAACCGGCAGTCGGCTCTATCGCGATACGGTGCGGCTGACGCTCGCCGGCAGCGTGACCAGTGGCTATGTCAGTCTGCGCAGCCTCGATACCCAACTCGCCAGCAGCCGCGCGAGCCTGAAAACGCGTGAAGCGGCGGTTGCGATAGCGCAGCACCGTTACGAAGCCGGCAAGGTTTCCGCGCTCGACGTGCAGCAGGCTGAAAGTGCGCGCGCTGCACTGGAAGCGCAGGTGTCGGTGCTGACGCAGCAACGCGAGCTGCAGTTGCATCAGCTCGGTTTGCTTGTTGGCGCGCCCGAACTCGACATCGCGCCGCGCGACGATCTGCGAACCCTGCCGCTGCCGCCCGTGCCGCCGGCTGGCCTCCCCGCTGATCTGCTCGATCGCCGGCCGGATGTCCGCCAGGCCGAACAATCGCTGATCTCGTACAACGCGCAGATCGGCGTCGCCAAGGCGGCGCTGTTCCCGAGCATCTCGCTAACTGGCCTCTTCGGCGGGGAGAGTTCGGATCTCTCCAATCTGTTCAAGTCGAGTTCCAGCCTGTGGTCGGCCAGCGCCGTCGTTAACCTGCCGGTGTTCGACGCAGGCTATCGCCTTGGCAAACTCGACCAGGCGACGGCGGTACAGAAAGAAGCGCTGGAGCAGTACCGCAAAACCGCGCAGACGGCCTACCGTGAAGTGCTCGACGCCCTGGTGAGCCTGCGGCAGACCAGCATCACCGAACAAGCCCGCGAGGCGCAGATGAAGGCGGCCGCGAACGCAGAACGGATCTCGCGCGCCCGCTACGAAGCCGGCTCAGCCGCGTTCCTCGAATTGCTCGACGCCCAACGTTCAAGCAACGACGCGCAGATCGCGTTCATCCAGGCCCGCGAAGCTCGGCTGAACGCATCCGTCGCGTTCTTCAAGGCTTTGGGTGGTGGATGGGGCAACCCGTCGAACGCGGTGGCTCAACGCTGAAGGCCGGCGGCTTGCGGCTCATGGGCTGACTTAGGGCCGCTGGCACTTGGATGCCGGCGGCGCTGGCCGTTCGTTGGGCTCAAGTTGCTCGCTCTGTTTCCCGTAAATCCTGACAACGGCGGCGCCTATGCGGGCGTCGCCGGCTTGCCAGGGGCTCCCATGCTGCGACCCGCGATACCGCCGGATGAGGCGCAACGATTACAGGTACTGCGCGATTTGCTCGTGCTCGATACCGAGCCAGAGGAGCAGTTCGACGCGATTACGGCCTTTTGCGCGACGGCATTTCGTGTGCCGATTGCCTTGGTCAGTCTGATCGATGCAGATCGTCAGTGGTTCAAATCTAGAACTGGGCTCGACGCGTGCGAAACGGGGCGCGATATCTCGTTCTGTGGCCACGCCATTCTTCAGGACGAACCCCTCATCGTGCCCGACGCCCTGGCCGATTCGCGCTTTTCAGACAACCCGCTGGTCACCGGCGACCCGAAGATCCGCTTTTACGCCGGCATGCCCTTGCGTCTGGGCAGCGGCTACCGTATCGGTACGCTGTGCCTGATCGATCGAAAACCGAGGCGGCTGGAGCCGGAGGAGCTGGAGCTGTTGCGCGATCTCGCGCGTCTGGTTGTCCGCGAGCTTGAAGCGCGTCCGCGCGGCTGATGTCGGGGCAACCTCGCCGGCGCCGCCTCAGCCGGGCTTCCAGGACTGCGCGACCGCGCCAAGTGCGGCCGATGCGACGGTTGCGGCCACGGATATGGCGGGAAGAGCAAGGACGCTTGTGGCGGCGGCAAACGCTGCCGCTGTGTTGATCGCAACCGTCGCGGCGCCAAGCGTGTTCACCGTGTAGGTGTGGGCCTGGTTGCGCAGGCGGCTGCGCTCAAGCGCTTCAGCCTCGGCAATTGCGGTGTCCTTCATCGCGCAGACCTCGCTGCGCAGATCGCGGAAGTCCCACACCACGCGGCGCGCCTGCATCGTGCTGAGCTGCGCCACGGCCTGGGGGCGCATGTTTGCAAGCGCTTTGGTCATGCGCTGACGTGCACGCTCCGATACGCCAAGGGCTTCCAGCAGCCCGTCTTCAATGCGATCGAGAAAGAACTGGAAGGCTCGCCCCTCGGCGAGCACCCGCGCCGCTTCGTCGCGAATCTCCGAGCCTGGGTCGCGCAGCAACTGCGTGAGTGCGGCGTCGAGTACCGAGTCGTCGATTGACGACAGCATCTGGCAAGCGGTGACCAACGCCAGGCGCAGGAGCCTGTCCTTCTCTTCCTGTTTGACCGCGGCGGCCTCTTCGCGCAGGAAGAGATCAAGATCGTCGAGGCGGCTGGCAAAGCCCGAGGGGAGCGTGAAGATCATGGCGAGGCCTCCGGAACTGGTGGCTCCGCCGCGCGGCCTGCAGGGGCTGGCGGTGCGCGAAGTGCGACGGGAGCTTACCCGGAGGTATAGGTCACGGCGGGGGCGAGGTAACCCTTGTTAACCGCTTCATCGATGACGTTGCGCGCATAGGCCCACAGGCGCTCCGAGCCGTCGGCGATGACGTGGTTGCGCGCCAGCACCTTGTCGGCCGTCACGCCGTTGGCCTGCCATGCGCGGCCCTGCGTATGCAGGTTGTGCAGCATTGGCATCAGGCGGTCGAGTGCGTTGGCGAAGCGTGCGTCAATGGTCTCTGCAGCCTCGAACTCGTCCCACAGTGCGCGCAGGGCTGCGCCGGTGTCGGCCGGCAGCAGGCCGAACAGCCGGTCGGCTGCGGCATGTTCGCGCGCTTCCTTGTCGGCGTGGGCGGCGGTGTCGTAAGCGAAGGTGTCGCCGGCGTCGATTTCAACCACGTCATGCAGCATCAGCATCATTGCGGCGCGCGTCGCATCGACCGGCGCATTGGCGTGCTCGGCCAGCACCAGCGCCATCATCGCGACATGCCAGCTGTGCTCGGCCGAGTTCTCGCGACGCTCACCGTCGAGTAGCCAGCTCTGACGCAGCACACCCTTGAGTTTGTCGATCTCCAGGACGAAGCGGATCTGTGCGTCGAGGCGTTCATGCGGGCTCATGCGTGGCTCCAATGAAAAAGGGCGCCCGAAGGCGCCCTCAATACTACAAAGGAAACTTTGACTCAGCGCAGCGCGGCAGCCAGCGCGTCGGCTTCGAGGCCGACGATCAGGTGCATCGCGCCGCCTTCGACCGGCATCGTGGCTTGCACGCCTGCGTTCTTCAGCGCGGCGGTATCCACCTTGGCGGCATCGGCGAGTTCAACACGCAGACGGGTTGCGGCGAGTGCTTCCAGCGCCTTGACGTTGGCGGCGCCACCGAGGGCTGCGCGGATCTTCTCGGCGCGGGCCTTCTGCTGGGCGTTGGCGCCAACCGGTGCGGCAGCAGCCGTAGCAACCGTCGCGACTGGCGCGGCCAGGTCAGCCTCGGCGCTGGTGGACTTCAGGTAGTCCTCCATGTCGCCCTTCATGTTTTCCGACAGCGGGCCAAAGATGGCCTGGATACCGTTGCCGACGACCACCACGCCGGAAGCGCCGAGCGCCTTCAGACGGGCTTGGTCGACACGCGACGGATCGGCCACGGCGATGCGCAGGCGGGTGATGCAGGCATCCAGGCTCTTGATGTTGCCACGGCCACCGAAGGCGATCACGAGGTCGCGGGCCTTGCCGCCCTTGCCTTCGCCCATGGCTTGCGTAGCGCCTTCTTCAGCGGCGTCTTCACGACCCGGCGTCTTCAGGTTGAACTTGACGATCACGAAGCGGAACACCGAGTAGTAGATTGCTGCGTAGATCGGGCCAAGGATGAAGACGTACCAAGCGCCTTGGGACTTGTTGCCGATCAGGTTGAACATCAGGAAGTCGATGCCACCTTGCGAGAAGGTGAAACCCATGTGCATGCCGAGCGTGTTCGCGACGAACTGGCATGAAGCGGCGAGCAGTGCGTGGATGAAGTACAGCACCGGGGCAACGA
>CAMFLH010000221.1 GCA_945957295.1 uncultured Uliginosibacterium sp. | reverse complement strand
GAGATTCCTCTACGTCTCGTGGGCTCGGAGATGTGTATAAGAGACAGGTTCACCGGCGCTCCGATGGGGGCCGAAAACTCCGCACTGATCACCTTCACCGCCTTCGAAGCTGCGTACTACTCCGAGATCATGCGCGCGGGTATCCAGAGCGTGCCACGCGGTCAGGTGAATGCCGGCTTTGCGCTCGGCATGACCTACTGGCAGGCGATGAAGATCGTGGTGCTGCCGCAGGCCTTCCGCAACATGCTGCCGGTGTTGCTGACACAGACCATCATCCTGTTCCAAGACACCTCGCTCGTATATGCGATCGGCGCCAGCGATCTGCTCAAGGCGGCCGAAGTCACCGGCAAGAACTACAACCGGCCGATCGAGATGTACCTGTTTGTCGCCCTGATCTATTTCGCGATCTGCTTCAGCCTGTCGATGCTCGTGAAGCATCTGCAGAAGCGCATTGCCATCATTCGCTAACGGATTGCTCCCATGTCGATGATCGATATCCGCAACATCTCCAAGTGGTACGGCCAGTTCCAGGTGCTGACCGATTGCAGCACACAGGTCAAGAAGGGCGAAGTCGTGGTGGTCTGCGGGCCATCGGGCTCGGGAAAGTCCACGTTGATCAAGTGCGTGAACGGCCTTGAGCCCTTCCAGAAGGGCGACATCATCGTCAACGACATCTCGGTCGGCAATGCAAAGACCGACCTGCCGAAGCTGCGCGCGCGGGTCGGCATGGTGTTCCAGCACTTCGAACTGTTCCCGCACATGAGCATCATCGAGAACCTGACGATCGCCCAAACCAAGGTGCTCGGGCGCAACCTCGACGAGGCACGCGACAAGGGCATCAAACTGCTCGACCGCGTCGGCCTCAAAGCGCACGCGAGTAAATTCCCGGGCGAAATGTCGGGCGGCCAGCAGCAGCGTGTGGCGATTGCCCGTGCATTGGCGATGGATCCGATCTGCATGCTGTTCGACGAACCAACCTCGGCGCTGGATCCCGAGATGATCAATGAAGTGCTCGACGTGATGGTGGAGCTCGCCAAGGAAGGCATGACGATGATGGTCGTCACGCACGAGATGGGCTTTGCGCGCAAGGTCGCGCACCGCGTGATCTTCATGGATGCGGGCCAGATCGTCGAAGACGCCGCGAAGGACGACTTCTTCGGCCAGCCACGTTCGGAGCGCGCCCAGCACTTCCTGTCGAAGATCCTGCAGCACTGATCGCTGCGATCTTCCACCCGACACGGCCCGCACAAGCGGGCCGTGTCGTTTCCAATACCGCGCCCGCGTTATGCTTGGCGCCTTCTTCAGGCACGAACGCAGCCCATGCCCAAGCTACTACTCGTCGCCACCGGCGGCACCATCGCCGGAAGCGCGGCCGACACCACCGACACCTCGCGCTACCGCGCCGGCGCATTGAGCACGGACAGCCTGCTCGCGGCCTTGCCCGAAGCGGCCAGCCTGGGCCAGATCACCGCGGAACAGCCCTTTGCGCTCGACAGCAAGGACATGACTCCCATCCACTGGCTGGCACTTGCGACGCTGCTACGTGAGCGACTCGCCGCGCCGGAGATCGACGGCATCGTCGTCACGCACGGCACCGACACCCTTGAGGAAACCGGCTTCTTTCTGCATCTGACGCTGCCGCGCACGAAACCGGTGGTGCTGACCGCCGCGATGCGCCCGGCGACCGCCCGCTCGGCCGATGGCCCGATGAATCTGTTGCAGGCGCTTGCCTGCGCCGGCACCCGCGATGCCGCAGCCTTCGGCCCGCTGGTCGTTGCAGGCGACCGGATCTGGCGCGCGCGGGATTGCAGCAAGCAGCACACCCATGCGCCGGATGCGCTCGGCGGTGTTGACGCTGGCCCCATCGGCGTCGCAATCGGTACGCAAGTGCGCTTGGATCATGTCGGCGAAGGTGCTGCGACGGCATTTGCCGGCGTGCTGCCGAACGAAGTACCGCGGGTGGACGTCCTGAGCGCCTACGCCGGCGCGCCCGCAGATCTGATCGATGCAAGCGTCGCGAACGGTGCGGCGGGCATCGTGCTCGCACTCGCCGGGCACGGCAGCGTGCCAGCCGATTGGCTGCCTGCGATCGGAAAAGCCGTCACGCGCGGTATACCGGTGGTACGTGCCAGCCGGGTCGCCAGTGGCGGTGTGATGCCGCAGGCTAACTTCGACGACGCCGCGCACGGCACGCAGGCCTGCGGGCGCCTGACGCCCTGGCAGGCGCGCGTGGCCTTGATGCTCGCGATCAGCACGGGCATGGCGCGCAACGCGCTGCAGGAAACGCTTTTGCGCGCCTGAACCGCGCGACTAGTCGGCCTTTTCCGGCGCGGCCTGCTTACGCTCCAGATCGAGAATCGAGGCCAGCTCGGCGCGCGCCTCCTTCGATGTCTGAATCAGCTGTTGCTCGTCGTGATAGACGGCTTGCTGGCGCGCCAGCAAGCGGGTGTCTGACTCGACGAAGCGTGCGACCGTCTCCGCGATATTGGCTTCGCTGACACCCAGGCTACCGAGTACGCCGCGCCCGATTTCGATACTGGACAGCAGCGTCTCACGCACCTGCAGCGTCACCCCAAGGTCGATCAGGCGATAGGCGTGAAAGCGATTGCGCGCGCGCGCAACGATCGTGAGCTTCGGATAGTGCCGTCGCACCAGTTCGGCGACTTGCAGCGAACGCTCGACATCGTCGATCGCCAGCACGAACACCTTGGCCGAGCCAACGTGGGCGGATTCGAGCAGAGCCAGATGCGCCGCATCGCCGTAGTACACCTGCATGCCGAAGCGGCGCACGGTTTCGATCTGCTCGGGGTCGTTGTCCACCGCAGTGAAGCGGATGCCCTGCTTCATCAGAAGCCGGCCCACGACCTGCCCCACGCGCCCGAATCCCGCAATCACGACGGTCGGTGGGTCGGTCGGCAGCGTGTCGAAGGCGCGCGCCGGGCGCTTTGCCTCGCGCCGCGCAAACCAGTCGTTCGCCAGGAACAGCAACGGGGCAATCGCCATCGACAAAGCGACGGCCAAGGTCAGCTGATCCGCGATGCGCCCCGGCACCAGACGCCCCTGCTCCACCATGCTGAACACCACAAAGGCGAACTCGCCCCCTTGCGCCAGCGCGAACGCAAGCGGTCGGGCGCTGTCGGCGCCGTCCGGTGCAAGCCGGCGCAGCAGCCACAGTACCGCCGCCTTGGCGGCCAACAAGCCGATCGCAAGGCCGAGTATCCGCAGCGGCATCGTGCCGAGCAAATCGAGGTTGGCGTTCATGCCGACGGCCATGAAGAACAAACCCAGCAACAGGCCCTTGAACGGATCGATCGTCGCTTCCAGCTCGTGACGGAACTCGGAGTCCGCAAGCAGTACACCCGCCACGAAAGCGCCGAGCGACATCGACAACCCCACCGCTGCCATCAGCGACGCGAGCCCCAGCGCGCACAACAGCGCCGCCGCGGTGAACAGCTCGCGGCTGCCGAAACGCGCGACGTACACGAACAGCCAGTGCAGCACCCGGCGCCCGACCAGCACCACGCCAAGCAGTACCACCAACCCCATCAGCGGATTGCGCCCCGCCTTCGGCAAGCCCACGTCGAGCAAGGGGATCAGCGCCAGCAGCGGAATCACCGAGAGATCCTGGAACAACAGGATCGCGAAGGACTCGCGGCCGTACTGCGTCGTCAGCTCCTTGCGTTCGGCCAGTGTCGGCAGCACCAGCGCAGTGGAGGAAAGCGCGAGCGTCCAGCCGAGCAGGATGCCCGCCTTCACCGAGAGCCCCAGCCCCACGGCGAGTGCCGTGCCGATGACCGCGCCACAGCCCACCATCTGCATCGCACCGAGGCCGAATACCTGGCGCCGCAACGCCCACAGGCGTGAGGGCTGAAGTTCGAGGCCGATCACGAACAGCAGCAGCACGATGCCAAGTTCGGCCGTGTGCAGCAGGCTTTCGGGGTCGCCGACGCGGTTGAACCCGAAAGGCCCGACCAGCACGCCAGCCGCCAGATAGCCCAGCACGGTGCCCAGTTTGGCGCGCTTGAACAGCGGCACCAGGATCACGGCCGCCGCAATCAGCGCCGCAAAGGTGGTGAGTGAGGTCATGCAAAACTCCGCAACATCGCTTCAGGTTCGCACACACGCATGACTGCGGTGCGACTACAGCCCGGCGTCGCTGCCGCCGCCAACCAGCGCCGCATCCACCACGCGCCGCGTCAGGTGCGACGACATCAG
This sequence comes from uncultured Uliginosibacterium sp., assembly GCA_945957295.1. Classification (GTDB taxonomy): domain Bacteria; phylum Pseudomonadota; class Gammaproteobacteria; order Burkholderiales; family Rhodocyclaceae; genus Niveibacterium. The sequence goes on along the minus strand of CAMFLH010000221.1, from coordinate 3,311 downwards.
CTCGATGAAGCCATACACATAGCCGCGCAGGTAGGCGTTCTTGCGAATGCCGATGCGCGTGACGGCGGACGAGAACAGGTGCGAGGCATCGACCGCGCCAATGCGCCGATCGACGATTGGGTCATACGCGATCGATGCGATCAGACCGATGCCCAGATCCATCGCAACGTAGGTCTTGATCACATCGGCATCCATGGCCGCCAGCACCACGTTGGGCTTCAGGCCGCGCCCGAGGAAGGCGCGGTTCACCTCACTGCGGCCAGCGAAGGTGGTGTCGTAGGTGACGATCGGATACTTGGCGATCTCTTCCAGCGTCAGCGGCGTGGTCTTGAGAATTGGGTGGCGCGGCGTGGCGATCACGCAACGGTTCCACTGATAGCTGGGCAGCGATACGAGCCCCTCGGTTTCACCAACGGACTCGGTCGCGATCGCGAGATCGGCCTCGCCATCGAGCACCCACTCGCAGATCTGCCGCGGGCTACCCTGGTGCAAGGTGAGCCGCACGCCGGGAAATTTCTGTACGAAAGCCTGGATCACGCGTGGCAGCGCGTAGCGTGCCTGGGTGTGCGTAGTGGCGATGTTGAGTTGGCCTTCCGATTCATTGCTGAACTCGGCACCCACCTTTTTAAGGCTATCGACCTCGCCCAGCATGCGCTCGGCAATCGCCAGCACCTGCCGCCCGGGTTCGGTCACCCCGGTGAGCCGTTTGCCATGCCGCACGAAGATCTCGATGCCGAGCTCCTCTTCGAGCTGCCGGATCTGCTTGGACACGCCCGGTTGCGATGTGTAGAGCGCATCCGCCGCTTCCGACACATTGAGCCCGGCACGCACCACCTCGACGACGTATCGCAGTTGCTGCAGGTTCATGGCGTTCGAACCTATATAACGAATCGTTCTTAGAGTCTAACACGCAGTCGGCAAACGTTATTTGGAGCTACGCTAAGATCGCACCTCAATTCCACCCCCACTGAGCCCATGGACTTCGCCTACACCATCGCCGGGTTTGCCGTTGGCGCCATCGTCGGACTGACCGGCGTAGGCGGCGGTTCGCTGATGACGCCGCTGCTGGTGCTGCTGTTCGGCATCCATCCGGCTGTCGCAGTCGGCACCGACCTGCTTTACGCAGCAATAACCAAGGCCGGCGGCACCGTGGCGCACAACCTCAAGGGCACGGTCGACTGGAAAATCACCGGGGCCCTGGCGGCAGGCAGTCTGCCGGCCGCGGCGCTCACGCTACTGGTGATCGGCACGTTCTTTCCGGGTGGCATCGGTGGCGCGTCCAAGATCATCTCGATCTCGCTCGGCATCGCGTTGTTGCTGACCGCCATCGCGCTGATCTTCCGCCAGCGCATCCAGAAGTTCTCGCTGTCGCACCACGGCGCTGAGCGTGATCCGCGCGTGACCCGCACGCTCACCGTGATCACCGGTGCGGTTCTCGGCGTACTGGTGTCGATTTCTTCGGTGGGAGCGGGGGCGCTGGGCGTCACGGTGCTTTTCTTCCTGTACCCTCGCCTGCCTGCCGTTCGCATCGTCGGCTCCGACATTGCGCACGCCGTGCCGCTGACGCTGGTCGCAGGGCTTGGCCACTGGTGGCTGGGCAGCGTGAACTGGTCGCTGCTGGGTAGCCTCTTGATCGGTTCGCTGCCCGGCATCTGGATCGGCAGCCATATTTCCGCAAAGGTGCCGGAGAAATTCCTCCGACCTGCGCTCGCAGTGATGCTCGTGCTTGTCGGCACGAAGCTGATCGCGCACTGAACACCCCAATTTCAACAGAGAGATTCACGATGTACCGCTACGACGACTACGACCAGCGCATCGTTGACGAGCGCGTTGCCCAGTACCGCGACCAGACGCGCCGCTACCTTGCCGGCGAACTGTCAGAAGATGAGTTCCGCCCGCTGCGCCTTCAGAACGGCCTCTACATCCAGCGCCATGCGCCGATGCTGCGCGTCGCGATCCCGTATGGCTTGCTCGCCAGCCGCCAGCTGCGCAAGCTCGCCGAGATCGCCCGCAAGTACGACCGCGGCTACGCGCACTTCTCGACGCGCCAGAACTGCCAGTTCAACTGGCCGGAACTCAAGCACACGCCGGACATCCTCGCCGAACTCGCGACGGTTCAGATGCACGCGATCCAGACCTCGGGCAACTGCATCCGCAACATCACCACCGACCAGTTCGCCGGTGTTGCGCCGGACGAAGTGGTCGACCCGCGCGCACTGGGCGAGATCCTGCGCCAGTGGAGCACCTTCCATCCGGAGTTCGCCGCGCTGCCGCGCAAGTTCAAGTTCGCCATCAACGGTGCACAGAGCGACCGCGCAGTGGTGCGGGTGCACGACATCGGCCTCGAATTCCTGCGCGACGACGCGGGCGAGATCGTCGTCAAGGTCTGGGTTGGCGGCGGCCTCGGTCGCACGCCGATGATCGGTCAGGTGATCCACGAAGCGCTGCCCTGGAAGCATGTGATCACGTATTGCGAAGCGATCCTGCGCGTCTACAACCGCTATGGCCGTCGCGACAACCTCTACAAGGCGCGCATCAAGATTCTCGTGAAGTCGCTGGGTATCGCGGAGTTCAAGCGTCAGGTCGAGGAAGAATGGGCGTTCTGGAAGGACGGCCCTAGCACCCTGACCCAGGCCGAACTTGACCGCGTCAGCGCGCATTTCGCGCCGCCCGCCTACGAAAAGCTCGCCGACTGCGACCCGGACTTCAACGGCAAGGCGGCGACCAACCCGGCCTTCGCAGCCTGGCTCAAGCGCTGCACGCATCCGCACAAGGTTTCGGGCTACCGCGCAGTCACGCTGTCGTTGAAGAAAACCGGCATCGCACCGGGCGACGCCACCGCCGAACAGATGGAAATCGTCGCCAACCTCGCCGACAAGTACAGCTTCGGCGAACTGCGCGTGTCGCACGAGCAGAACCTGATTCTCGCGGACGTGAAGCTCAGCGACCTGTTCGACCTCTGGCAGACCGCGCGCGCCGCGGGCCTGGCGACGGCGAACATCGGCCTCCTGACCGACATCGTGTGCTGCCCCGGCGGCGACTTCTGCTCGCTCGCCAACGCAAAGAGCATCCCGATCGCGCAGGCGATCCAGGAGCGTTTCGACAACCTCGACTACCTGTTCGACCTAGGCGATATCGAACTCAATATCTCCGGTTGCATGAACAGCTGTGGTCACCACCATGTCGGCCACATCGGCATCCTCGGCGTCGATAAGGACGGCTCGGAGTGGTACCAGATCTCGCTCGGTGGCCAGCAGGGTAACGAGGCGCAGATCGGCCTGTCTCTTATACACATCTGACGCTGCCGACGA
>CAMFLH010000220.1 GCA_945957295.1 uncultured Uliginosibacterium sp. | reverse complement strand
TGTATAAGAGACAGGCGTGGGGCCCCAGACCAGAAGAGGATGAAGAATGGAATGCAGCGTGAAGTGGGTTGATGACGCAACCTTTCTTGCCAGCACCGGAAGCGGCCACTTTGTGACGATGGAAGGTGCCGCCGACGCTGGCGGTCAGAACCGCGCGCCCCGCCCGATGGAGTTGTTGTTGGCTGGCGCGGGCGGGTGCTCGGCCTTCGACGTGGTGACGATCCTCAAGCGCGGCCGCCACGCAGTGACCGGGTGCGAAGCGCAGCTCAAGGCCGAGCGCGCAGAGACCGACCCCAAGGTATTCACGCGCATCCACTATCACTTCATCGTGCGCGGCAAGGCGCTCAAACGTGAAGCCGTCGAACGCGCGGTGAGCCTGTCCGCCGAAAAATACTGCTCGGCCTCCATCATGCTCGGCAAGACAGCCGAAGTGACGCACGACTTCGAGGTGCTTGAAGACTGACGCTCGACTGAAAACAAAACGACAACGGCGGCCTCGGGCCGCCGTTGTCGTTTTGAAGCGTGATCTCAGCGACGCAGAATCCTCAGATCCGGTAGGCCACCGTTGTCATGACCTTGGACGCAAGCTTCATCGCAAGGCGAACGGGCGCAGGCAACTCGGCGGCACCGAGCGCGACCGCTGTGTCCGCATGGCCGGCTTCGTCCTTACGCATCTGATCAAGGATCGCCAGAGAGCGTCCGTCCTGATGCGGCAGACGCTCCATATGTCCAGAGAGATGCGCTTCAACCTGGCGCTCAGTCTCAGCGAGAAAACCAAGGTTCCAGCGATCGCCGAACTTCCCGGCAAGCACCCCGATCGATAGCGCGCCGGCATACCAGAGCGGGTTGAGCAGGCTCTTGTGCCCGCCCAGATCGCCGATCCGCTGTTCTGTCCAAGCGAGATGCTCTGTCTCCTCGTCGGCCGCCTGGCGAAGCGCTTCGGTGACCGTCGAGTCGCTGGAGGTAAGCGCCTGTCCTTGGTAGAGCGCCTGCGCACAGATCTCGCCGACATGATTGACCCGCATGAGGCCGGCAACATGCGTCCGTTCAGTATCCGAGAGCTCCGCGTCGGGCTGATCGCCCCCCGGGGTCGGCCGTACGCTGCGAGCAGGCGCGAAGACCGTGCGAAGCGCGCGGTCGAATTCGATGATCAGTCCGTCAATCATGGTTGCTCGGGTGCGCCTCGCTCAAGGTGTAAGCCGGCGGCCGCTCGGGCGCGTGCGCACCGCGGAACAAAACGCCGGAGAGTTCGTTCAGTGCCAGTCTGTAAACCTGCCGCTTGAACTCGATCACCGCTTCCAGTGGCACCCAGTAGCCGGCCCAACGCCACGCGTCGAACTCGGGCTTCTCGGTTGCCCGCAGAGAGACATCCGAATCACGGCCAAGCAGCCGCAACAGGAACCAGATCTGCTTCTGTCCACGATAAGTATTGCGCCACTCTCTTTTAACCCAGTGGCGTGGGACGTCGTACCGCAGCCAACTGCGCGTGCGACCAAGAATCTTCACGTGCTCCGGCCGCAAGCCCACTTCTTCGTAGAGCTCGCGGAACATAGCCTGCTCGGGCGATTCCCCATGCTTGATACCGCCTTGCGGGAACTGCCAAGAATGCTCACGGATACGTTTTCCCCAGAAGACCTCGTTTCGCGCGTTGACCAGGATGATGCCGACGTTGGGGCGATAACCGTCCCGGTCGAGCATGAGAACCACCTGAAAATTAGCTGAATTGCCACGAATTCTTCCACATGCGGCAAACGAAGGAAAGCGACGCCCCCTGCGGTAAAATGGTGGTTTGCCCCGATTTAGCGATTCGACATGCGCGCACGCCAGTTCTTCATCACGACCCTCAAGGAAGCCCCCGCCGATGCTGAGATCGTCAGCCACAAGCTGATGATGCGAGCGGGCCTGATCCGCAAGCTCTCTGCCGGGATCTACAACTACATGCCGATGGGCCTGCGAGTGATCCGCAAGGTCGAGAACATCATCCGCGAGGAGATGAACCGCGCCGGCGCGGTCGAACTGGTGATGCCGCTGGTTCAGCCGGCAGAGCTATGGCAGGAAACGGGCCGCTGGGACAAGATGGGCCCGGAGATGCTGCGTTTGAAGGACAGGCATGAGCGCGACTTCGCGATGCAGCCGACCTCCGAAGAAGTCGTGACCGACATCGCCCGCCAGGAGCTTAAGAGCTACCGCGCGCTGCCGAAGAACCTATATCAGATCCAGACCAAGTTCCGCGACGAGCGCCGGCCCCGTTTCGGCATCATGCGCGGCCGCGAATTCATGATGAAGGATGCTTACTCCTTCGACCGTGACGTCGAGGCGGCAGGCAAGAGCTACGAGAACATGTACGCCGCCTACCGCAAGATCTTCGATCGCCTCGGCCTGACCTACCGTGCAGTGGCCGCTGACACCGGCGCGATCGGCGGCGATCGTTCGCATGAATTCCAGGTGATCGCTGAAACCGGCGAAGACGCCATCGTCTACTGCCCGCAATCGGATTACGCCGCCAACATCGAACTGGCTGAGGCACTGCCACTGCTGGCCGAACGCGCCGCGCCAACGCAGGCACTGAACAAGGTGCCGACGCCGGGCAAGAGCACTTGCGCCGATGTGGCCGCGCTGCTCGACACTCCGCTTTCCAATACGGTGAAGTCGTTGGTGCTGGCGACCGACGAGGTCGACGAAGCCGGTGCGATCGTCAAGAGCACCGTCTGGCTGCTGCTAGTGCGTGGCGACCACGACCTGAACGAAGTCAAAGCCGGTAAGGTCGAGGGCCTGAAAGAGGGTTTCCGCTTCGCGACTGAGACGGAGATCATCGAACATTTCGGCTGCAAGCCGGGCTATCTCGGCCCGATCGGCTTGAAGAAACCCGTCAAGATCGTTGCCGATCGCACCGTGGCGCGGATGAGCGATTTCATCACCGGCGCAAACGAAGTCGACTTCCACATCGCAGGTGTGAACTGGGGCCGCGATCTACCGGAACCCGATCTGGTGGCCGACATCCGCAACGTGGTCGAAGGCGACGCCTCGCCGGACGGCAAGGGCACGCTCGCGATCCAGCGCGGCATCGAAGTGGGCCATGTGTTCTACCTCGGCACCAAATACTCGAAGGCAATGAACGCCACCTTCCTCGATGAAGACGGCAAGCCGAAGTTCTTCGAGATGGGCTGCTACGGCATCGGCGTGACCCGCATCCTGGGCGCAGCGATCGAACAGAACCACGACGCGCGCGGCATCATCTGGCCGGATTCGATTGCCCCCTTCACCGTCGCGATCTGCCCGATCGGCTACGACCGCGCTGAAGAAGTGAAAACGGCGGCAGATGCGCTTTACGCCGAACTGACGGCCGCCGGTATCGACGTGATCCTGGACGACCGAGGCGAGCGCCCCGGCGCAATGTTCGCCGACTGGGAGCTGATCGGTGTGCCGCATCGCGTGGTGCTGTCGGACCGTGGTCTCAAGGAAGGCCAGGCTGAATACCAGGGCCGCCGCGATGCGGAAGCGACGAAAGTCGCAGTCGCCGAGCTGTCGGCCTTCGTAAAAGCCCGCGTCGGGTCGTAAACAGAAGCATGCGCATGAAGTCGCTGCACGCCCTGCCACTGATCCTCGCCCTTCTCGCCCCGGCCGCCTTTGCCGGCGCTCAGCGGGAGGAGGATCTGTCGGCGAGCGTGCGCGCGGCGCTGCACGGTGCGGTGTCGGATCGCGCCGCGCCGGAGCCGATCTTCCCCAGCGCGGTTGAACGCGTGACCTGGATCAGCGAGATGTCGCAGCGGCTGATCAAGCGCATGCCGGACCCGAAGGAACGCGTCGACTTCCTCAAGACGGTCTATTACGAAGCGCAGCGCGCCGGCCTCGATCCGCAGTTGGTGCTGGGCCTGATCCAGGTTGAAAGCGGCTTCAAGAAGTACGCGGTGTCGCCTGTCGGCGCGCGTGGCTATATGCAGGTGATGCCGTTCTGGGTGCGCCAGATCGGCACGCCGGATCAGAACCTGTTCCATATCCGCACGAATCTCCGCTACGGCTGCACGATCCTGCGCCACTACCTCGACATCGAGAAGGGTGACCTGTATCGCGCGCTGGGCCGTTACAACGGCAGTCTGGGTCGCCCCGAATACCCGAACATGGTGCGTGCGGCATGGGAGCGCCAATGGGGCTGGCAGCCGGTGGGCAAAGTGGCGCAGCAGACGCTGCCGACACGCAATTGACCCCGGGCATGGGCGGCCGGTAGCCGCTTGCAGGAAGTTGCGGGGCGACGGAATAAACCCACCGCCCCAGGTGTTTGTGAGGTATTCACCCACGGAAGGACACCGCCATGCGCATCGTCACGATCAGCCTTTTGACTGCAGCCCTGCTCGCAGGCTGCGCCACGTCGGGCACGAAAGCACCGACCCCCGCCACCGTGCGAGACGGCATCCTGACCAGCCATTCAGGCATGACGCTCTACACCTTCGACAAGGACAGTGCGGACAGCGGCAAGAGCGTATGCAACGGCCCCTGCGCCACCAACTGGCCACCGATGTACGCCGCGCCCGACGCCAAGGGGGGCGGCGACTGGAGCGTGATCAAGCGCGACGACGGCAAGCCGCAGTGGGCTTGGAAGGGCAAGCCGCTGTATTTCTGGAGCAAGGATGCGAAGGCCGGCGACCGCACCGGAGACGGCGTCAATGGCGTCTGGCATGTCGTAAAGCCTTGAGTTGAAGCCGCGCCGGTGCTCTCGCACGCCCAACTCGTTGCCGAGATTCCGCGCCTGCGTCGCTACGCGCGGGCGCTGACGGGCGATCGCACGCGCGCCGACGATCTGGTGCAGGACACGCTGCAGCGAGCCCTCGAACGCGCGGGCCAATGGCAGGACGGCAACGCGCGCGCTTGGCTGTTCACCGTGATGCACCGGATCTGGCTTAACCAGGTCAGGCGGCCTGCTGTAGAACAGGACGAGGGGGAGGATGGTCTGCCCGATGCGCCGATCAACCCTCTGCAGGATCGCTGGGGTGACAAGCGCGACCTGGAGCAGGCGCTCGCGTTGCTGCCGGATGGACAGCGTGAGGTGCTACTGCTCGTGGCGCTGGAAGATTTCCATTACGACGAGGCAGCCGAAGTGCTCGGCATTCCGACCGGCACAGTGATGAGCCGCCTGTTCCGTGCCCGTGAACAACTGCGCCGGCTGCTCGGCGGCGAATCGCTCCCGCAACCTGCACTCAAGCGGGTGAAGTGACATGACGCAGCAAGACACCCCGATTTCCAACGATGAACTGCAGGCCTGGGTAGATCGACAGACGGACGCCGAAAGCTCGGCACGTATCGCGATGAGCGTCGCACAGGATGCGCTGCTGGCGGCGCGCGCGAGTGCCTGGGCGAACCAGCGCAGCGCCTTGCATGCGGCGTTCGACCCGGTACTCGGCGAGCCGATTCCACAGCATCTGCTCGACGCCGCCCGCCCCCTGAGACGACGCTGGCCGCTGCAACTTGCGGCAGCACTGGCCTGCGTTGCACTGGGCGGCGTGCTGGGCTACGCCCTGCCACGCCCTGCCAATGCGCCGGCAGCTGGCGATCCGCTCGCCGGCCTGCCTCGCGCTGCAGCCATCGCGCATGCGGTCTACGTGCCGGAAGTTCGGCACCCGGTAGAAGTGGGTGCCGAACAACAAGCGCATCTCGTGGCGTGGCTCAGCAAACGACTCGACCGCCCGTTGAAAGTACCGGAGCTTGGCGCAAGTGGCTTCTCGCTGGTAGGCGGGCGCCTGCTGCCCGGTAGCGACGGCGGTGCGGTCGCTCAGTTCATGTACCAGAACGACGCAGGTCAGCGGCTCACACTTTATGTGCGGCGCAACGCCGCGTCGTCGGAAACAGCCTTCCGCTTCGCAGCGGAACAAGAGCTGTCGGTGTTCTACTGGGTTGACGGTGGTATGGGTTATGCACTCTCCGCGAAGCTGCCGCGCGAATCCCTGATGCAGATTGCCGAGCTGGTTTATCGCCAGTTACAGCAGAACGGCGTGCCTGGTTGAACGCAATCGCGCGACGCGAGTCGGAGCGAATGTAAGGTCGAGCGCCTTCACCCGGTCTTCCTGAACAAGCGACCGGCCAAGCGAGCGCCGTAGCACCCCACCCGAGACACGGAGACAGCCATGCTCATCCGCATTCAGGACGATGCGCACCCGATCGTGCCGTCCGAGATCACCAGCGAAACGCTCTACCGCGGCCGACGCGACTTCGTTCGCGCAATCGGCCTTGGCGGCATCGCCTTCGCCGCGCCGTCGGCCTTTGGCGCTGCTCCCTTGAATAGCATCCAGAAGAGTCCGTTCTCCACGGACGAGAAGCTGACGCCGCAGAACAGCGTGATCAGCTACAACAACTACTACGAGTTCGGCACCAGCAAGGACGACCCGGCGCGCAATGTCGGTCGCTTCAAGACCCGCCCGTGGACCGTCCGCGTCGAAGGCCTGTGCGCGAAGCCGCGCACCTTCGCGATCGACGATCTGCTGAAGCTCGCGCCGATCGAGGAACGCATCTACCGGATGCGCTGCGTCGAAGGCTGGTCGATGGTGATCCCGTGGAACGGTTTCCCGCTCGCGAGCCTGCTCAAACTGGTGGAGCCGCTCGGCAGCGCAAAGTTCGTCGAGTTCACCAGCGCTGCGGACCGCGCCACCATGCCCGGCCTCGCGCTGCCCGCGCTCGACTGGCCCTACACCGAGGGCCTGCGGCTGGACGAAGCGATGCACCCGCTGACGCTGTTGGCCGTGGGTCTGTATGGCGAGGAGTTGCTGGCGCAGAACGGCGCGCCGCTGCGGCTGGTGGTGCCGTGGAAGTACGGCTTCAAGGGCGCCAAGTCGCTGGTGCGTATCCGGCTCACCGACAAGCAGCCCGGCACCGCATGGAACAAGGCGGCACCGAACGAATACGGCTTCTATTCGAACGTGAATCCGGAGGTCGACCACCCACGCTGGAGCCAGGCCAACGAACGCCGCCTGGGTGAATTCGGCAAGCGCAAGACTCTGCCCTTCAACGGTTACGCCGAGCAGGTCGCCAAGCTCTACGCCGGCATGGATCTGAGGAAGTTCTACTGATGCAAACAACAACGCGCCGCCCCGCGCACGCCGCCCGCAACGCGCCGCGCGGGCCAAGCAATACGCAGATCGCGTGCGCCAAACTTGTGCTGTTCGTGCTGTGTCTGCTGCCGCTCGGCTGGTATCTGAACGGGCTCTGGCAGGACCAGCTCGGCGCCAACCCGATCGAGGCCATCACGCGCGCCAGCGGTGAATGGACGCTGCGCCTGCTGCTCGCCACCCTTGCGGTGACGCCGCTGCGGCGACTCACCGGCTGGCACTGGCTGATCCGTTTGCGCCGCATGCTGGGCTTGTTCGTGTTCTTCTACGCCAGCCTGCATCTCGCGACCTATCTGTGGCTAGACCAGTTCTTCGACTGGGCGGCGATCGCGAAGGACATCCTCAAGCGCCCGTTCATTACCGTAGGCTTCGCCGCTTTCGTGCTGCTGGTGCCGCTCGCCGCGACATCGGCCAACTTCGCGATCCGCCGGCTCGGCGGCCGACGCTGGCAGGCGTTGCACCGCTCGGTCTACGCGATCGGCGTACTGGGCGTGCTGCACTTCTGGTGGC
>CAMFLH010000219.1 GCA_945957295.1 uncultured Uliginosibacterium sp. | reverse complement strand
ACGCGATAGGCTCCGGTCTCGTGGGCTCGGAGATGTGTATAAGAGACAGCACGATCAACCGTGATGAAGGCGTTGAGCGAAGGGTTCAGCGCCGCGATGCGGTCGAGGAAGGTCTGCGTCAGTTCGACGCTGGAAAACTGTTTTGCCGAGAGGCCGGCAGCAAGCTGTTTGAGGCTCAGTTCAAGCACGTTGGATCCGTGTGGCAGTGCCCGCGATCACCAGAGGTGGTGCACCGAAGGCTTGATCAATCGTTCGTAAATGTCGCGCACTGCCGACATTTCGGCGTCGGTCAGCGCACGCAGCCCTTCGACTGCGAGGTTCGCATCCAGTTGGTCGGGGCGCGAGGCGCCCGGAATCACCGTCGACACTTGCGGGAACATCAGCACCCAGCGCAGCGCCCACAGCGCCAGCGGCGTGTGGTCCGGGAATACACGCTTGAGTTCCTCCACCGCCTGCAGGCCCAGCTCGTAGGGCACGCCGGAGAATGTCTCGCCCTTATCGAAGGCAGCCCCGTCACGGTTGAAGTGACGATGATCTTCCGCGCCAAACGTGGTGTCGCGGCCGAACTTGCCCGACAGCAGGCCACTCGCCAGCGGCACCCGCACGATCACGCCGATGTCGCGCTTCGCCGCCTGCTCGAAGAACAAGCCGGCAGGGCGATGGCGGAACATGTTGAAGATGATCTGCACCGTGGTGACGTTCGGGTACTCGATCGCCTTCAGGGCTTCCTCAACCTTCTCGACGCTGACGCCGAGATTGAGGATCTTGCCTTCGCGCTGGAGGTCGTCGAACAGGCCGAAGATCTCCGGCCGGTAGAACACCTCGGTCGGCGGGCAGTGCAACTGGATCAGGTCCAGCGCTTCGAGGCCGGTATTCTTCAGGCTGGCCTCGACGAAGCCACGCAGGCGCTCGACGGTATAGCCGGCATTCAAATGCGGCGAGACCTGGCGCCCACACTTGGTCGCGACGAACACCCGTTCGCGGCGCGCACGCACGACGCGGCCCACGGCCGCTTCGGACATGCCGGCGGAGTAGACGTCGGCGGTGTCGATGAAGTTGATACCGGCGTCGATCGCGCGATTGAGGATCGTCTCGGCGTTGGCGTCCGAGAACGCATCGCCCCAACGGCCGCCGACCTGCCAGGTACCCAGCGCGATCTCGGAAACCTCAAAACCGGTCTTGCCCAGCCTGCGTTGCTGCATGGCAACCTCCCGCTTACTCGATGACCTTGGGAACCAGGTAGAGACCGTCTTCCGCCTGTGGCGCCACAGCCTGGTAGGCGTCGCGACGATCGGTTTCCGAAACGCGGTCTTCGCGCAGTCGCTGCGCTACAGCCTGGGGGTGATATAGCGGTTCGACACCGGTGGTATCGACGGCCTGCATGCGTTCGATCAGGCCGAAAATCCCGTTGAGCTTTTCCTGCGAGGCCGCGGCCTCCTGTTCGTCCAGCTCGAGCCGGGCAAGCCGCGCGATGCGGTGAACGTCGTCGTGAGTCAGCGACATGGCCGGAATTTCATTCAAAACAAGGAATTGAATAGGTTATCATAGACCCTTTACCCGCCCTAGCCGGACGGGTGCAGGGCACCGTCGAACGGCGGTTTGCAGCCAAGCGCGGCCACTTTGGCCCGCTGATCGGCCGCCCCGGTTCGCGACATCCGCAACCGGCCATGCGCCACAAGGGCGCACCCCGCACCGCCCCGGGCACCCCCCAGACAAAACACGGATTTACTCAGACATGTTCGGATTCCTGCGTTCTTATTTTTCGAACGATCTCGCGATCGACCTCGGTACCGCCAACACCCTGATCTACGTCCGCGGCCGCGGCATCGTGCTCGACGAACCTTCGGTGGTCGCGATCCGCACCGAAGGCGGCCCGAACGCGAAGAAGACCATCCAGGCTGTGGGTTCGGCCGCCAAGCAGATGCTGGGCAAGACCCCGGGCAACATCACCGCGATCCGCCCGATGAAGGATGGCGTGATCGCCGACTTCACCGTCACCGAGCAAATGCTCAAGCAGTTCATCAAGAAGGTGCATCCTTCGTCGATGCTGGCGCCGAGCCCGCGCATCATCATCTGCGTGCCCTGCGGCTCGACCCAGGTGGAGCGTCGCGCGATCCGCGAATCGGCACTGGGCGCGGGCGCTTCGCAAGTGTTTCTGATCGAAGAACCGATGGCCGCCGCAATTGGCGCCGGCTTGCCGGTTGCGGATGCGACCGGCTCGATGGTGGTCGACATTGGCGGCGGCACCACCGAAGTGGGCGTCATCGCGCTCGGCGGCACGGTGTTCGCGAACTCGGTGCGGGTCGGCGGCGACAAGTTCGACGAAGCCATCATCAACTACATCCGCCGCAACTACGGCATGCTGATCGGCGAAACCACCGCCGAGAACATCAAGAAGGAAATCGGTTCGGCCTTCCCGGGCTCCGAAGTCCGCGAGATGGAAGTCAAAGGCCGCAACCTCGCCGAAGGCATCCCGCGCGGCTTCACGATCTCCAGCAACGAGATCCTCGAAGCGCTGGCCGATCCGCTCAACTCCATCGTGTCCGCCGTGAAAAACGCGCTCGAGCAGACCCCGCCGGAACTCGGCGCTGACATCGCCGAGCGCGGCATGGTGCTGACCGGTGGCGGCGCGCTGCTGCGCGACCTCGACCGTCTGCTGATGGAAGAAACCGGCCTTCCGGTGATCGTCGCCGACGATCCGCTGACCTGCGTGGTGCGCGGTTCGGGCATGGCGCTCGAAAAGATGGACAAGCTCGGCAACATCTTCGCCAACGAGTAAGCTCGCCGCGAAGCAAGCCACCCGGCAGCGCGCGCGTGAAGCGCGCGTTGCCCGTTCACCCCACGCCGCAGGCTTTCCGCACGCGAACCGAAGCGCCCAGACACCATGTCCGTCGTCGGTCACCAGCCTCCTCCATTCTTCAAGCGCGGCTTGCCGGCATCGGCGCGGCTCACGCTCTACCTCGTGCTGTCGATCGGGCTGCTGGTGGCCGACCTGCGTTTCCGCTATCTGGAAACGGTACGCCACGGCGTCACCGTGCTGACCTATCCGCTGCAGATCGCCGCGTCGACACCCGCGGAGTGGGCGAACCGCACCTACGACTACTTTTCCTCGCTGAGCAGCCTGCAGAGCGAGATCAAGAACCTGCGTGCGCGCGCGCTGGACGACGCGAAGCGCCTGCTGCGCCAGCAAAGCCTCGAGAACGAAAACCATCAACTGCGCGAACTGCTCGCGATGCGCGAGCGCATCGGTGCGCGCAGCATCGCCGCAGAAGTGCTCTACACCGCACGTGACCCGTTTGCGCGCCGCGTGATCATCGATCGCGGCGAGCGCGATGGCATTGAGCAAGGTCTTGCCACCATCGACAACGCGGGTGTCGTCGGGCAGGTGACACGGGTATTCCCGTTGCAGGCGGAAGTCACGCTGCTGACCGACAAGGATCAGGCGATTCCGGTGAAAGTCGTGCGCACCGGCCAGCGCGCCGTGATGTTCGGTGCCGGCGGCGGCATGCTGGAACTGCGCTACCTCGCGGCCAACGCAGATGTGGAGCCGGGCGACGTGATCGTCACCTCGGGCCTCGACGGCATCTACCTCCCCGACCTGCCGGTCGCGAAAGTCGTGAAGGTCAACCGCGACGATGCACGCGGCTTCGCGCGCTTTATCTGCCAACCGGTTGCCGGCATCGAGCGCAGCGGCGCTGTACTGGTGATCGGTCGCAACGTGAAGCCGCTCGAAGACCCGACTGCCAACGACCCGGCGCCGCCAGCCACAACGCCGGGCGGCCGCCCGAAGAGGAAGTGACATGCAGCCAACGCACCGCTCCAGCCGCATCCTGCTGCCGGTCCGCATGGGCTGGGTATGGATCACACTGTTCCTCGGCCTGACGCTGAATCTGGTGCCCACGCGCGCGCTGCCCGGCGTGCCGGATTTTGTTGCGCTGGTGCTGGCATTCTGGTGCGTGCGCGAGCCGCTGCGGGTGAACATGGGCGCAGGCTTCTGGCTCGGGCTGCTGACCGACATCGGCTACGGTTCGGCGCTCGGTCAGCACGCGCTGGCCTATGTGCTACTGGCCTTCATTGCGAGCACCATGAGCCGCCGCCTGCTGTGGTTCCCGCCCGCGGCACAGGCGCTGCAGATGGTGCCGCTGTTCCTGATGACGCAGATCGTAATGCTGGTGGTGCGCCTGATTGCCGGCGCCGAGTTCCCGGGCTGGGAGTACTTCTTCACCACCTTCACGACCGCGCTGCTGTGGTTCCCCGCGCACTTCGTGCTCTTGCTGCCGCAGATGCAGCCGATCGAACGCGACCAGAACCGTCCGCTCTGAGCGGCGTCGAAAAGCGATGGAATTCAAGACCCCCGAACAGGAGATTTCGCGCTTTCGCGGCCGTGTGCTGGCAGCGAGCATGTTCGTCTTCTTCTGTTTCGGCCTGCTGGTCGCACGCTTCGTGTGGCTGCAGGTGATCAAGCACGATTACTACAGCACCCGCGCGGAGGACAACCGCATCTCGCTGGTGCCGATCGTGCCGAACCGCGGCCTGATCGTCGATCGCAACGGTCTGGTGCTGGCACGCAACTACTCCGCCTACACGCTGGAAATCACGCCGGGGCGAGTCAAGGATCTGGACGCCACGATCGATTCGCTGGCCGGCATCGTCGATATCCAGCCGAAGGACCGCAAGCGCTTCAAGAAACTGCTTGAAGAGAGCAAAACCTTCGAAAGCCTGCCGATCCGTAACCGCCTGACCGACGAAGAAGTCGCACGCTTTGTCGCCCAGCGCTACCGCTTCCCTGGCGTGGATATCAAGGCGCGTCTGTTCCGCCAGTACCCGGAAGGCGAATTTGCGTCGCATGTGCTGGGCTACATCGGCCGCATCAACGACAAGGAAAAGTCGCGCATCGAAGAAGACGAGGACCGCGCAGCGAACTATCG
Source organism: uncultured Uliginosibacterium sp. (assembly GCA_945957295.1). Lineage (GTDB taxonomy): Bacteria > Pseudomonadota > Gammaproteobacteria > Burkholderiales > Rhodocyclaceae > Niveibacterium. The sequence goes on along the minus strand of CAMFLH010000219.1, from coordinate 2,712 downwards.
CGGCACCGAGCACATCGGCAAGAGCGGCCTAGAACAGAGTTACGAAGACGAACTGCACGGCACCACCGGTTTCGAGCAGATCGAGGTGGATGCCGGCGGCCGCGCGGTACGTTCGCTTGCGCGCACACCGCCGGTGCCGGGCCGCAAGTTGGTGCTGACGCTCGACAGCCAGTTGCAGAAGATCGCCGAAGCGGCCTTCGGCAACCGACGCGGCGCCTTGGTCGCGATCGAACCGGGTACCGGCGGCGTGCTAGCGCTGGTCTCCAAGCCGACCTTCGACCCCAACCTGTTCGTCGACGGTATCGACCCGCAAAACTGGGACGCTCTGAACAATTCGCCCGACCACCCGCTGATTCATCGCGCGATCTACTCGTCCTATCCGCCCGGATCAACCTTCAAGCCCTTCATGGCGCTCGCCGCGCTGATGACCGGCAAGCGCACGCCGTCGCAGGCGATTTCGGACCCCGGCTATTTTTGGTTCGGCGGCCACCAGTTCCGCGACGACAAGAAGGGTGGCCACGGTTCGGTCGATATGGCCAAGTCGATCATCGTGTCTTGCGACACGTACTACTACTCGCTCGCCAACGATATGGGCATCGACTCGATCGCACGCACGCTCGGTCAGTTCGGCCTGGGCTCGCGCACCGGCCTCGATATCGGCGGGGAAGCCACCGGCGTACTGCCCTCGCCGGAATGGAAGAAGAAACGCTTCAAGAAGCCCGAGCTGCAGAAGTGGTACGCCGGCGAGACGATCTCGGTCGGCATCGGTCAGGGCTACAACAACTACACCATGCTGCAGATGGCGCACGCAACCGCCACGCTCGCGGCGGGCGGCGTGATGTACAAACCGCACCTGGTGAAGTACGTGCAAGACCCACGCACCAATGAAAAGCGCGTCATCGAGCCGGAGCCGATCAAGACGATCCCGATCAAGCCCGAGCAGGTGAAGGTGATCCACGACGCGATGGTGGGCGTGAACAAGTTCGGTACCGGCGCGCGAGCCTTTGCCGGCGCTCCCTACGTCGCAGCCGGCAAGACCGGCACCGCGCAGGTGTTCTCGCTCAAGGGCGGCAAGTACGAATCGCACAAGCTCGGCGAACGCCTGCGTGACCATGCGCTGTTCATCGCCTTCGCGCCGGCCGAGGCGCCCAAGATCGCGCTGGCGATCCTGGTTGAAAACGGTGGCTTTGGTGCCGAATCGGCCGCACCGATCGCGCGTCAGGTGCTTGACTACTACCTGCTCGGCAAGGTGCCGGAAGGTGCTGCACCAGAACAACCGGGGGCGGAATGATCCTGCAACGCCTGTGGCGCCGCATTGCCGCGCCGATCGACCCCTTCCTGTTCGCATTGCTGATGCTGCTGATCGGCTTCACGACCGTAGTGCAGCTATCGGCCTCGCCGGACCGCATTCAGGCGCAGCTGATCAACACCGGCGTCGCGCTGGCGGTGATGTGGGTGGTCGCCAACATTTCGCCGCAGCGGCTGCAAAGCCTGGCGCTGCCGCTTTATGTGGCGGGCGTACTGCTGCTGGTGGCGGTGGCACTGTTCGGGCAGATCTCGAAGGGTGCGCAGCGCTGGCTGGACCTGGGCATCATGCGCATCCAGCCCTCCGAATTGCTGAAGATCGCAATGCCGCTGATGCTGGCCTGGTACTTCCAGATTCGCGAAGGTTCGCTCGCGGTGCGCGACTTCATCGTCGCAACGGTGCTTTTGGCGATCCCGGTCGGACTGATCGCCAAGCAACCTGACCTCGGCACCGCGATCCTGGTGCTGTCGGCAGGGCTGTTCGTGATCTTCTTTGCCGGCCTGTCCTGGAAGCTGATCGCGCCGGTCATGCTGGCCGGAGCGGTCGGGGTGGGCGCAATCATCGCCACCGAAGACAAGATCTGCGCAGCGGACGTGCAGTGGCCGGGCCTGCGTGAGTATCAGAAGCACCGTATCTGTACGCTGCTCGACCCAACCTCCGATCCGCTTGGCAAAGGCTTCCACACCATCCAGTCCGAGATCGCGATCGGCTCCGGCGGCGTGCTCGGCAAGGGCTGGCGCAACGGCACACAGACGCAGCTGGAGTTCATTCCCGAGCGTCACACCGACTTCGTCTTCGCGGTCATCTCGGAAGAATTCGGCCTGATCGGCAACATCGGCCTGCTGTTCACGTTCCTACTGGTGATCCTGCGCGGTCTCCTGATTGCCGCCAACGGCGCAACCGTGTTCGGCCGCCTGCTCGCCGGCGCAATTTCGCTGTCCTTCTTCACCTATGCGTTCGTGAACATGGGCATGGTGACCGGCATCCTGCCGGTGGTAGGCGTGCCGCTACCGCTGGTGAGCTATGGCGGCACCGCGCTGGTGACGCTTTGCCTGGGCTTGGGTATCCTGATGAGTGTTGCCCGCCACCGGACGCTGCTCCAGAAATGATCCGCCGCGTTTTCCGTCACGGCTCCACCCGCCTGCCGATCGGCACGCTCTCTGCGCTGGCAACGGCGCTGGTGTTGTCCGCCTGCGCAACCTCCCCTGCTCCGATCAGCCCGCAGCCTGAGTCGCGTCCCCTGCCGCCAAGTGCCAGCGGCAGCAAGCCGAAGGTCGTGCAGAAGAAGGGGGGCGGCTACTACAAGGACGACGGTCCCGGCGACGACATCCCGGATAACCTCGATTCGGTACCGGACCTGTCTCTTATACACATCTGACGCTGCCGACGACTAGTCGAGTGTAGAT
>CAMFLH010000218.1 GCA_945957295.1 uncultured Uliginosibacterium sp. | reverse complement strand
CCGCGACCGTCTGACTTAAACCAAATGGCCTCCGCGAAAGCCGGGGCGATTCAGTCCGGCTCAGTACCGCGTCGTAACCTTATTCAAAACCAATGCCCCAGCCGTTACTCCGGAGTTTGGAACATGCTCTGATGCGGTTGAGTTGAGTAGGGTTGGTGACGAATTACATATCACTTTGCCTGGGTTCATGGGTCCGTCTGAGAGCGCGGCATCTAGTCAGAAGGCTGCGCACGCTAAACATCGTTTTGTCTTCCGCGACGGCGTGGTGTACGAAAACGGCGCGCCAGTGTCCGGCGGGCAGTGATTGAGGAAACGACGATGGAACGTCGCTACGGATCTAACTTTGCGGCGCTTGCGTCAATCGTCTACATGGAAGGCGCGAGAATTTCGCGTTTGTCGTAAGACGTTTTTCTGGGAGGAAGATATGGCAGTTCACAAAGTTAGTCTTGATTTTCCGACACTGGAACTCGGCAAGGCTGATGTCACGTTTGCGGTACGAAAGGACGCTACAAAGCTCGGACAGTTGCACATTTCAAACGGCTCTGCAGTCTGGTTTCCTGCTAACAAGCAGTATGGCTACAAGCTGTCTTGGGCGAAGCTGGCAAAGCTCTTCGAAGAGCACGGTGTCGAGAAGGCGGAAAAGAAATAGTGGGCGTCCGGCGCCGTCGCGAACGACAGCGTTTCGCTCGCGACGGCCGCCCACTGTTTGCACCGAACGAACTCAGCCCGTAGCGCTGGCAAGCCCATAGCCGCCTGAAACGCCGCTCCTCAGTTCTGGGAATATCGCAGAAAGCACATTGTCATACTTGTTTGATCTCAGGTAGTTTGGGTTGCCTTGCTGCACCCCCAACTGGATTCTCCGCCGCCAATCCTCATACTTCTTGCGTTGTGTGTCGGAGAAGTTCCGATCCAGTTCATACGCCTTCACAGCGATGGCATAAACGACGTCCCAGCAGCGGTTGCGTTCGGCTGCCTGCATGATCGCGTCCAGTACGCGATAGCCCGAGTCGACGTCGTATCCGATGCCGGTATTGTGTTCAAGGGAGAGGAGTCGAAGGACCAATCCTGGCTCGGAAAGCATTTCGCTGTCTGCGGCGCCGGGTAGTCCGTGGGCGTCCAGCGCCTCTGCCATGTCGAGGATCTCAGACCATTCATCGCTGTGCCGGTCCAACTCCCTCGGCGCGGGCTTGTCCAGGGTCGCATGGCGCCTCTCCTTGCGGATCGCGGCGTTCTTCCTGTGAAAGGCCATGACAGCCTGCCTATACGGTTCCACCCAATAGGCGGATGGGCGCTCCAGCCACATGGGGCGCCGCAGCGCTTTGCGGCGTTCTACGTGACCCAGGACGACTGGATGCGCGTCTAGCAGACTATTCAGCCAGCGTGCTCTCGACTCCACCAGCGGGTGATGAACCCATCGCTTGCCCAACTCCTGGTTGATGAGCAGATCTTCCAAAGCCTCGATCGAAACGCGCCCACCTAGGCTGCTCAGATCGATCTCTAGCACAGGTTCGTTGAGCGCCTGAATGCGCCGGAGTTTCTGGGAGTCGATGCCGTGGGTTACTTTGATCTCGACCAGGAGCGATCCGGGCCATTGGTGCGCGGCACGTTCAGGTTCTTCCTCTTCCTCAACGTGATCATCAATAGATACCGACGCGTATCGCAACCCGCTGCCCAAGCGACGGGAGGAATCCACGGTCGCAACGACATCTGGAACTATGAGGCCGAGCTTCCTTTCAAGTGCCACGTCCGAAAGTTGGAGCCGTGTGTGTGCGGTGAACCACGTGTGGGTCACCGAGGTTTCGGAGAACTCGAAGCTTTGCAGCTCCTCGGGTGGATGCCTCGTCACGCTCACATCAAGCGCGGGAACGAGGATGGTTTTGTGGCGGGCAAGAATTGCTTTTGACTCTCGGTGAAGTACCGTCTCGCGCCGTAGCTGTCCTCTGACCGCCTCATCCAGGTCGGCAGGTGCATGCGCTAGGAAGTCCGCTTCGTCTTCCGCGCTCCACGCATCTAACGCTTCGATCGCTTCCGTGCGGGCTTGCGATTCGGCTTCGGCGCTGCGAACTGAATCGTCCCAGTGCCGGCACCAATGTATTGCCGGGAAGATGCGCAACTTGGTGCGCAGCTCTTCCATGCTGAGCGAGGCGAGTTCCGGGGATGAGAGCGCAACGGTCACGAGGGCTTGACCGTTGGGTGAGTCGTCGGTTGGAGCATTGCCGGTGAGATCTACCAGCAGCGTTCGGCCGTCATCGAGCGTCAGCTGAGCCGTCGTTCGATCGAACAGTTCGACTTGCTTGATGGATCGGCGCTCGGCCTGCAACTCCACCCAAACCGTGTAGTGCTCGCCGCTGAAGCCTTGGGCCGAACCTGAAATTCTCCGGCTGGGAAGGTCTATGTAGCCAAGTTCGAAGAGGTACTGGGTAGCTGCCAGACTCGCCGCGACGGTGGCGCACGAGTCCTTTCGCGTTCTAGGGGGATGGCGAAAATGCGCGGTTGGCCGCGCGTCTCGTCTTCCCGCCATGACGGGAGTGAGGGGGAGATTGCAGGCCGGACAGACGCACGAGCAAGCTTTGCTCACGACCTCGTTGTCATGGATGTAGCGAACAGCACCGTTGGCTGCATCATGCGCCCACTTGATCGGTGCGTCAGCCTCCTTTCCCGAGGTCGATGGCGCAGTCTGCGCTCCGCGTTTGTATTTCCACATTGCGCTGGTGTCGTCACTGACGTGGGCACGGCCGGCATGCAAGATGCGCTGGGGTAGGGTCGCGAAGCACTAGACAGGTCAGCTATGGTCCAGTTGTGCTGTTTCAGCGCGCAGGTTAGCCGACTGCTACGAAGCCTGTTTGAGCCAACGCTCTTCCTCCGCAGCGACGAGCTGTTGCATTAAATCCAGCTGGAGTGTCTGCGCAGACCTCCGGCGAGCTTCTATCTTCTCTGGTGTCATTTCGGATTGCAACTCGGCCTGCATGCACTCCTTCAGCACATGCTGGAACTCCAGTTCGCCGGTGCGGGCGAACAAGGTGCGTCGATGCGCGTCGTCGACCAACATTAACCGGACAGTATTCAGACGCAGCAGGCTGCGCCAGCGAGCGTCGATCGACACGAAGTAGGGAATGAAGAAAGAGCCGAGCCTACTGGTGGTGGCGACCTGCTCCAATACACGAAGCAGGGTCATGTCCCAAGCCATGCCTCGAATGTCTTTCAGCATGTCCTTCGCCCTGCCCGTGATGGGACCAAAGAACGGAGACCCCTTTTCCGAAGTCATGCCGGTCCATATGAGGCGCAACTCCGTGAGCGGAAGGGCGCCCTGCTCGGAGATGCTGAAGCGGAGCAGTTCGCTCAGGATGTGTCGTTTGTCCGGTTTCGCCTTCTCATGCCAGAGCTGTGCAAAGCGTAAGAGAAGCGCCTGCGTACAAGCGCTCTTGGCTTCGTTGTGACGGACGTGTTCGCTCGTCCGCAGTTCGGACAGAAAAGCCTCAGCACCAGCTCGGAGGGATGTCTTCAGATCCTCGGGCGGCGTATCGAAGACGAAGCGAGTGGGATCGCTCTGAAAGGCATCCCAATCGAGGTGATCGAGCATTCGAAAAGCAATGAGCGTGTTCAAGGGACGCTCGTTGTGCGGGGCGTCGCGGGTTAGGCGAGTGTTCTCGATAAGAAACGGCAACACGTCGAACTGCACGCGGCGGTTTCGAGCCTTGAGCATCAGGATTTCGCTGATGCGGTCGCGGTCGATCTGCTGGATTTTTTCGCCTTCAACGGACGCACGCATCTTTTCCGCAAAGTTCGAATCGAAGCTCAAGGAAAAATCGATCAGGGCATTCGATCGTCCGCCCGTGAGCCTTGCCTGAATGCTCGTCCCAGGGGAGATCACGAACGCGCGAGGGCCAGCGAAAAACGGCGTTACATACTCGTTGGAGGACACGCCGAGACCAAGATCTAGGTCGATGGCGCCGAGAGCATCCGAGCAGACCAGAGCACGAAGGTTTGCACACTCCGCCGCGCGGTGCGACGCAATGTCATCTAGTGCAGCCTGATCTTGGGTGAGCAGGGCCGAAAAAAGTGCGTCAGTGATAGGTGTCTCTGGCATAAGTCGTTCCCGGACTTGAGCTGCGGAGGGAGGGGAAGTGGTGGGGCTTGTCGCTTGTGAGGTGCACGGCTGTCCACGCGTGACCACTGGTTCGAGTAGGGAGGCAAGATGCTTGCTCGGCCGAACGTCGTTAGAACGTTACGTTGTTGGTCGCCAGCCAGGAGCCGTCCGGCTGTTTCACCAGCTCGTGTTTGGTCTTGGCGGTCTCGCCGCTGTCGTCGGCGGTGTAGACCGCTTCAAAGCGCAAGGCGTTGCGAGCTGGGGCCGTCCAGCCGTGGATGCGTGTCACGGTGAGGCATGAGGTCTTGCTGTGGTAGCTCGTGGTGCGCATCGGGCGCAGCATGACGTACAGCGAACCGAGATCGGTGCCCGGAGCCGCGTAAGTGTTGAGTGCGCTCGCGCCGTTGTACTCCGCGAGGCATGACAGGCGTTCAACGAGGCCGGTGATGGTCGGCTCGGCTTCGCTCACCATCGCGCGGATCTTGTCGTTGGGAATGTTCTTGCCGACTGCAATATTCAGTGCCGTTACTTGCTCCGGTGTGGCGCTGGCGTAGCCTGGCACCGTCTTGCCGTCGCCGCGGCTTGCGGTCTTACTGGTTCCTGCTGCCAACGTCGCATTGCCGCTCGCACCGCCGGATGCAACGGCGGCGATCGTCGAGCAGAAGTGCTTTTGCACGGCGTCGTCAGGCGAAAGCACGCCTGTGGGGGTCGTGTAGGTCATCGACACGCGAAGACCATCGGATTCATCGCGCAGCACGATGTTGAGCGGTACGCCCTTGCTCTTGCCAACGGTGGTCGATTGCACCGCCGTGATCACGCCGACTTCCTTGTCGCCGCCGGTGATCGTGAAGCCGTTGTCGGCGGTGTAGGCGTACGCACGCGCGTAGCCATCGCGAGCGCGTACTGCCTGCAGTGTCGCCCAAGTCTTGTAGGTCTTGCCGGAGAGGAAATTGCCTTCGCTCGTGAAGTGCTCGATACAGGCGTCGGCCGCTTGCACAGGATCGGCAAGGGGAAGCGATGCCGCGGCCAGCGCGATCATCCAAACTGTTTTCTTCATGGATCGGTTCCAGTTCGTTGCGGACGGTGATTCCGAGCAATCGATGAACTCTAGCAGCGCATGTCTATGTCATTCGCGCAGAAGTGCGCAGCGATGTGGACAATTCGGCGCTCGTTGATCTGATTGGTGCTGCAACGAAATTGCGTCTGCAATCGCGGCATCGATAGTGCTGCCGTCCACGCTCGTCGATGAACGAACGGTTGAGCTGGTGTCCAGCGCAATCGGGGCACCTCACCGATTCATCCAGCGGAAGCAAGTGCCGGCGCGAGGCGTGGAGCTGGAAGTGATATCGGCAGTCCAGGCACTCGAAGGTTGGGTTGGAGTGGTCACTACGCTTGCGATAAGCAATGTCTCGTCCGGCGCAGCGCAGGCATGTGACGCCTTGCTCTACGGGCGTGAAGCCGAGTCGATAGGCTACGTGGCTCGTGAGCGGCGTGTCGTTCGGCAACTTTTCGAAGAGGGGAGTCAGCCTGCGACGAAAATCGACCAACTGTTTGGCATCGGTACAGCCGGCGATTCGCCAGGCCTGCACCGGCGTCCAGGGCCCCCACAGTACGACCACCGTGCCATAGAGCGCGGGCCAGTTGCGCTCATGCACACGAAAGAACGGTGTGCCGACGGTGTTCGTGGAGGATCTACCGCAGGCATCACAGCGATCACGCGTGGTGGCGTTGAAACTGGCATGCCAACGGGCGCCGGCGTGGCCGCAGCGCGGACAGCGTGCGTGCCGATGACGTGAAGGGTGCAGCGAATCGAGAAGGAGGGCTACCGTTCGCAACGTGGGTTCGGCGGTCCAGAGCGCTGAAACGACCTCGAAGTCCTCGTGAGCAAGATGCGCGAAGCTACGGGCGAACCAATCTGGAAAGCCGCCGATCGTCTTCATCACTCAGCCGTTCGTGAACGTTCCAAGCGTTGCGATCAACGCGGCGCCGCAACTCGTTTTGTGGCCTTCGAATGCGACGGCGCGACCATCTACGACGAAGTTCGGATCACCCTCGACGATCGTGCAGCCGTCATGCCCCTTGTGCGGACACGTACAGACGTCGCCGACACGGGCCACCGGCAGCCCCATCACGAGGTATGCGCCGTTGGCGCCGACGACCTTGCCGCCGTGATCGGTCGGGTCGTTGAGGCGGATCACGCGTGGCATTGCCCAATCTCCTAAGGGGGGGTTGAATGGCCCGCTGAGGGCACATCAAATGTCGCCAAGACTCTCATTGCTGTGCGCTCTCCCGACGTCGCTTCCGCTCTGGCCAGAAATCTGCAGCAAGCTTGCAGAGCGACTTCGAATCGAGCTTTGCATGCGGGAGAAGCGGCTCCAGTCCGGTTAAGTCGCACTCCATGGGGAGGTCTGAAGTTCCAGCAGCAATGGTTTTGGCCTCGTGACGCAAGGTAATGAGATCGATGACGGTGTTTTCCGCAACATCCGAAAAGTAGCCGCCATTGACCGGAAGCGTGTTGCCGTGAGCACTATCCAAGCTTACGTAACGCCACATGGCATCCGATTGTGCGATCCGGATCACCTCGGCGAGGTGTTCGACGCGCGCTTTCGGAGCATCTTTCCAATGGGCGTCGGCGAGCGCCTTGTGTGCGGCGAAATGAATGGCCTGTTGCTTGGGAGACAGCTCTGGCAGGGCTGCGTACGAGGCAACAACTTGGCGAGCAGCGATTTGCAGGACTCGCCAACGGTCGTCCTTTAAGTTGTGAAACGCCCAAGGGCATTCAAAAATGCAGCTTTCACTGGCGTTCAGGTCACCGCGCTCGACGTCTGTTCGCAGTTTTCTCTCGTCCTCGACGGACCGATGCTCTTCCTGAGCATTCGTGATCGCGGTGTACGGCAGCATGACTGGGGCCGTGACCACCAGCAGACCAAGCAACTCGGCGTCGCACATCGGGGAGTTGTTGGAAGAAAGGATGTTGCAGGATGCGCAGCCGCCCAGCGTGAAGCTCAGAGCCAGGCTCAACAGGTTTCGCCTCATGTGCAGGGTCCAAGCACGTCGTTGTGCAGGAGGCTTGGGGATTCGACACCGCCCTCATTCTGGTCATATGCAAGGAGCGTCCAGACCGTTGCGATCTTGGCCTGCTCGGCATCGCCGCGCAGCTTCTGCCACAGCGACGGTGCCGCAGTGACTATGGTACGAGGCATGGCCTCTCCGGCGCGGATCTCTCGCTCTTCGCCTTCTTCCGAGCGCCAAAGTCCGGTTTGCGGACAGGTGCGGCCGGTGGCGGCGAGTTCGCCGAGCGGAGTGGGGGGCGGTTCAGCTGAGGAGGTCTTGGCCGGCGCGGTCGGACGCAGGCGGATTGAATTGACGATAGTGTCGAACAGCGAAATTGCTTCGGCGTCAGTCAACGAAGGTTGGCCGCTGTCTTCGTCGCCGGTCTTGTTCTTCCCTGTTGCGAATTCCACTACGATCGACGGCGCCAGTGTCTGTGCGCGCTCGCCGAACGCCTCCCATCGAAACTGGTGGGCATATCGGCCGGTCTTGTTCGGCATGGCCTCCAATAACTCCTCGGCCTTGACCGGCCCCACGGGATGCGGCCCGCGACGCAGCGTGCGCACCTTTGCA
>CAMFLH010000217.1 GCA_945957295.1 uncultured Uliginosibacterium sp. | reverse complement strand
CTACACCGTCTAATTCGTCGGCAGCGTCAGATGTGTATAAGAGACAGGTGCGGCGCGGCTTGCTGCGCCCAATCGACAATCGCGACACGCTGCAGGCGCTCGGTGTGCGCTTCACGCCGGCGTCGCTCGACGCCTTGCAGCACGAGGGCAAAGCCTACGGCGCACCGGTGTCGTTCTACCCATGGGGCTTCTTTTATCACCGGCCGCTTTTTGCCTCGCTCGGGCTGAAGCCGCCGGCTGACTGGAGTGCCTTCCTGGCCGTTAGTGCCAAGCTGCGCGCCGCTGGCGTGATCCCGACCGCGGTGGGGGCGCGCAATGGCTGGCCGGCCCCGCCTGGTTCGACTACTTCAATCTGCGTACCAACGGCATCGGCTTTCACCGGCAATTACTTGCCGGCGAGGTGCCCTTTGGCGACCCGCGCGTGCAGGGCGCGCTGACGCCCTGGCGCGAGATGCTCCTGCGTGGCGACTTTCTCGCCGAATCGGTTACTGAGGACTGGGACGCCTGTCTGCCACACCTGTATCGCAAATCGGTCGGGATGGTCTTGCTTGGCGCGTTTGCTGCATCGAAGTTTCCGCCGCAGTTGGCCGCCGAGATCGGCTTCTTCCCTTTCCCGCAACTCAATCCGCAGGTGCCGCGGGCTGAAGAGGCGCCGCTCGATGTGGTGGTGTTGCCGGCGCGCGGCCATAACCCGGAGGGCGCGCAGCGCTTTCTACGCTTCCTCGCGCAACACGAGGCACTGAACGTCTTCAACCGGGAATCCGGCATGTTGTCGCCGCGCACCGATACGGCTGCCGAACGCGAGCCCTTGCGCCGCGCCGGGCGAGATTTGCTGGATCAGGCGCGTGGCCTAGCATTCTTCTTCGATCGCGACGCACGAGCCGATCTGGTTGAGCCGGCCTTTGCAGCGATGCGCGAATTCCTGCTGCCGCCCCACGACCTCAACCGCCTGTTGCAGCGCCTTGAAACGGCGCGTCGTGCCGGCGGCGCCTGACAACGCGACTGCGGTGCTTCAGTCGGCCATGATGCGCTCGTAGCGCGCTCGCCACTCTTCGGTCAGCGCTTCGTTGCCAATGTGTTCGAACAACTGAACCACGCGCCAGGTCGCCTCCGGGATCGTGTCGCCGTCGCGGTCCATCGCCATTTCAAAGTAGCGCACCGCGGCATCGTCACCCCGGTCAGCGAGGATGCGGCCGGCGGCCATTGCCGTCTCGGCGTTGCCCCGCGCATGCTCGGCGGCATCGCACAGCAAGGGCAGGGCTTCGTCGATGCGGTCGAGCGTGACCAAGGCCAGTGCGTACCGCGACTTTTCTTCCACTTCCAGGCGCGCCGGGTTGCTGCCGGCGAGGCGATCCACCTCGGCTTGCGCCGCGCGCACTGCATTGTGACGTTCGCGCCACTGAGCCTCGATCGAGGTCAGCCATGCCGCATCAAGGTCGGTTGTGATGCGAGGCAAGGCGTCGCGCAGTAGCACCTGCGCGGCACTGTGTTCCGGGTGTGTTGGCACGGCGGGCTTGATGCCCAGTGCGTCGAGCCGGTCGCGCAAGCTCGGGTGGGTGTCGTCGTAGGTTGTCAGCCGCGCGAGGGCGTCCCACATCCAGGTTTTGAAGTCGTCCGAGTCGCCGGCGACTCGCAGCGCCGTGCGCATCGCAGCGTGCGGCATGAAGCCGGGGCGCGGCTGGTGGTCTGCTTGGGCGTACAGCGCCGGCCAGAACTTTTCGGCCATGAAGCGACCTTTCACGCTGGCCGCAACCAGCGCGCTGGCCGTCGTAGTACGGCCGACGAAGCGCGCCGAGGCCCGGTCGGCTTCGTATTCCTGCTGGCGTGCGAGCACGAAGCTGTACGCGTTGAACCAGGGGATGTACCAGCGGAAGAAGCGTGTGAAGAGTTTGTCGAACCAGCCTTCTTCCTGCGCGAAGACGTCCGCGAGTCGCATCCAGACGACGCGGATGCGGTAGATCCACGCGCCGGTTTTGCCGTGTGCGCCGGAGATGTGGCCGTATTCATGCGCCATCACCGCCGCGCATTCCTTTGGCGACAGAGCTTGCAGCAAGGGCAGGCCGAGCGTGAGCGTGTTGCGGTACCAGCCGAAGATGCCCAGACGCGGCGTCTGCACGATCGAGGCGTTGAAAGCCTCGTCGATGATGATCTCGTGGATTTCGGGCCCGGCTTGCTTGGCGCGCAGCTTGTCGACCAGGCGCCAAAGGTGCGGCGCCTCTTCGCGGGAAACGCGCCGGCCGCTGGGCGGATCAAGGCGCACCCACAGCGCGCGGATCACCAGGAAGGCCGCAATGCCACAGACCAGCAAAAGCTTGCCGCCGATAAACGCATGGTGCGACGCGATCAAACCGATGCCGGCGAACACGCCGCCGATCGTCAGCCCCAGCATCCCCAGTGCGTAGGCGTAGCCCAGCCCGGCCAGTGCAGTGACCTTGGCGCGGTAGCGGCCAGGCGCAATGTCGCATTCGCGCTCAAGGTGAGCGACGAGGGTGCGGAATTCGGACTCGGTCATGGTGGCACTCGACAACGGCTTCAAATTGCATTATCCGACAAAATTGCCAAAAAACCATTGGCATGAACCCCGGTCAATGTCGCGCAGCGACATGACCTTGCTGCGGGGCGCGGCTAGACTGAGGCCTTCTCGAATCAAGCCGGCGCCTGGCCGGACGCACCATGTCGCCTGCCCGCCTTTGGGACATCTCTCCGCCGGTTTCGGCCGCTAGCCCCGTTTTTCCAGGTGATACGCCGTTCCAGCAACGCTGGACCTGGCAAATCGCGCCGGACAGCCCGGTCAACGTCAGCACGCTGACACTGTCGCCGCACACCGGCGCGCACGCCGACGCGCCTTTGCATTACGACCCGCAGGGCGCGGCGATCGGCGCGGTGCCGCTGGAAACCTACCTCGGGCCGTGCCGCGTGATTCACGCAATCGGTCGCCGCACGCTGATCACGCCCGATCTGATCGCGCCGCAGCTCGTCGATACCCCACCGCGGGTGCTGGTGCGTACCCGCTTCCGCGCCGAGGTGGACGCGTGGGACCCGGATTTCACTGCATTGGCGCCAGAAACCATCGACCTGCTCGCCGAGCTTGGCGTGAAGCTGGTGGGCATCGATACGCCGTCACTGGACCCCGCGGAATCCAAGACGCTGGATAGCCATCAGCGTGTGCGCGAACACGGCATGGCCGTGCTCGAATGCCTGGTGCTCGACGAGGTGGCGGCCGGTGACTACGAACTGATCGCGCTGCCGCTGAAGCTGATGACCACGGACGCCAGCCCGGTTCGCGCGGTGCTGCGGGAGCTGCCATGACCACGCGTGAAGACTGCCTGCGGCGCGATGCCGCCGACCCACTGGCGCCCTTGCGCGCACAGTTCTCGCTACCGCCGGGCGTGATCTATCTCGATGGCAATTCGCTTGGTCCGCTGCCGCGCGCGACGCCTGAACGCCTTGCCGCGGTGATCCGCGGTGAGTGGGGCACGGACCTGATCAAGAGCTGGAACAGCGCAGGCTGGATCGATTTACCGGCGGATGTCGGTGATCAGATCGCGCCGTTGGTTGGCGCGGGCGCTGGCGAGTTGATCGCAGCGGATTCGACCTCGGTGAATCTGTTCAAGGTGCTCGCCGCTGCGCTGCGCATCGTGGGCGAAGCGGACCCGGCGCGCTGCGAGATCGTCTCGGAGCGCGATAACTTTCCGACCGATCTCTACATCGTGCAGGGCTTGTCGGAGCTGCTTGGCGGCCGCTACACGCTGCGCCTGGTCGATTCGGCGGAAGAAATCCCTGCCGCGCTGGGGCCAAACACTGCGCTATTGATGCTGACGCAGGTGAACTACCGCACCGGCTTGCTGCACGACATGGCGGCGCTGTCGGCCGCCGCACACAACGCCGGTGCGCTGACGGTGTGGGATCTGGCGCATTCGGCCGGCGCTGTACCCGTGGCGCTGAACGACGATGGGGCGGACTTCGCGATCGGCTGTGGTTACAAGTACCTCAACGGTGGGCCGGGTGCGCCGGCTTTCGCGTGGGTGGCGCCGCGCCATGTCGGCCGCTTTCGTCAGCCCTTGTCCGGCTGGATGGGCCACGCGCGGCCTTTCGACTTCGTCCCCGGCTATGAGGCGGGTGAGGGCGTGGCGCGCTACCTGTGCGGCACGCCCTCCATCCTTGCCATGAGCGCACTCGAATGTGGCGTGGAAACCTTGCTCGCCGCCGAGCCCTACGGCGGCATGGCGGCCTTGCGTGACAAGTCGCTCGCGCTGACCGAGCTGTTCATCGAGCGGGTGGAGGCGCGCTGTGCCGGCAAGGGGCTCACGCTGGTCACGCCGCGCGAAGCAGCCCGCCGGGGTTCGCAGGTGAGTTTTGCCTTCGATTCAGCCTGGCCGGTGTGTCAGGCGCTGATCGCGCGTGGCGTGATTGGCGACTTCCGCGCGCCGGACATCCTGCGCTTTGGCTTCGCACCGCTCTACATCCGCTTCGCCGATGTGTGGGATGCGGCCGAAGCGCTGGCGATGGTGCTTGAGACCGGCGAGTGGCTGGAAGCGCGCTTCGCAGAACGCAATGCGGTGACCTGAATTGGATAATCAACGTCCGCTCGAAGAGAGCATCGTTACCGATCTGCGTGATCGCCTGAGCTATGGCGGCTATCTCTGCCTTGATGGGCTGCTGGCACAACAGGTTCCGTTGTCCGACCCGCCGCACCACGACGAGATGTTGTTCATCGTCCAGCACCAGGTGTCGGAACTGTGGATGAAGCTGCTGATCCACGAGCTATCCGCCGCGATCCGCCATGTGCAGCGCGACGAGTTGGGGCCGTGCTTCAAGATTCTCGCGCGTGTGAAGCAGGTGCAGATGCAGCTCTTCGAGCAGTGGGCGGTGCTTGAAACACTGACGCCGTCTGAATACATGGAATTCCGCGGGGTGCTGGGAAACTCCTCGGGTTTCCAGTCGCACCAGTACCGCACGATCGAGTTCCTGCTCGGCAACAAGAACGCCGCCATGGTGGAGGTGTTCCGCCACAACCCGGCCAAGCAGGCGGCGCTGCGCGCCACGCTGGAGGCGCCCAGCCTCTACGACGAGTTCCTGCGCCACCTCGCGCGCACCGGTCTGCCGGTACCGGCTGAGTGCGTCGATCGCGACTGGTCGCTGCCCTACCGGAAAGTGGATGCGTTGGTCGAGGTGTTCCGCGGCATCTATGAAAACCCGCGCAACTGCTGGGAAGCCTACGAGATGTGCGAGAAGCTCGTCGATGTGGAGGAATATTTCCAGCTCTGGCGCTTCCGGCACATGAAGACCGTGGAGCGGGTGATCGGTTTTCGTGCCGGCACCGGCGGGTCGAGCGGCGTGGGTTTCCTGCGGCGGGCGCTGGAACTGAGCTTTTTCCCCGAACTCTTTGCTGTGCGAACTGAGCTGCGGCAGCGCTGAGTCTGGCGCCGGCCACATGTTCCAAGGCTTTCAGGGGGCCGGGTTTTCGTTGCCGTGCGCCCGGGGCGAGTCTGGCGACACATGACGGTCGACGATCCGCCGAAGGCTACCGTCTCGCTTCAAGGATGTGATCGCTGCGTTGAACCTGTCGTAAAGGCCAGTCCCGATCTGCGCGCGAGACAGAACAAGGTTGACCTCGATCACCGGCGCGCCGACGTCGATTCGCCGCAAGCTGGCGGTTGGATACAAACGGCTCACCAGGCGCCACGCCGAATCCCGCACGATCGCCGCGTCGGCGCGGCCGATCGTCACCAGGCGTAGCGCAGCCTCTTCGTCCGCGGCTTCGACAACTCTGCCTGAGCGCTTGAGTGTGTCGATCCAGCTGTCGAAGGGCGGTCCGTAGCGATAGCCCCGAGTGATTGCTAAGGACAAAGCCGGATCGGTCAACACCGTTGAGGCATTGGTTGATGCGGGCGCCGATGAGCGCACAGCGACGAGGTTGCGTTCCGTGGTGTACGGAATGAAGCGCGCAAAGCGGTCGCGCTCGGGCGTTTGGATCGCGGAGGCGCTTAGATCGAGCGAACCCGCCTCAAGCTGTTGCCAGATGCGTACGCGCGATTCAAAGCGTTGTTCGAAGCGGCAGCCTGTCCGTCGCGCCAATTCGTCGATGAGATCGCGGTCGATGCCGCGCCACTCGGTGCTGTCGGCGCCGTGGTAGTAGTAGGGCGGGATCGTGTAGAAAGCGACCGACAGAGGCCGGGTGCATGCCTGTAAAGGTTCTGCAAGGGCGCCCGTGATGTTGAGGCCAAGCAGACAGGGCAGCGCTCGAACCAGCAGGCGCCCTCTCGACTGGGAGGTCTTGCAATCCCCGTTGCCCATGCGTCAGAGCGTGTCCGGGGGCTCCGGCGAGTCGCCGATTTGCAGCACCGGCGCATCGGCCGGCACGCCAACGCGCTGCATCACATGGCCCACATCCATGTGCAGCAGATCGCTGATGGCGCGGAAGTCGTCCGGCAGTGCGGGGTCGTCCCAGCCGTTGGCGGAGTGCCGTGCGAGGTCGCAGGCCAGCAGCACGGTCCGCACGCGCGGGTTGTCGGTGCGTTGCGGGTCCATCAGCGTGATCAGCAACTCCGGCAGCGAATACTCACGAACCAGCGCAAGTTGCAGATCCGGGATCGCGATGCCCATCGTGCCCTTCTGCGCGGCGCTGCTGCGCATGCCGGGGTTGGCGCGCTGCAGCGCAAAGGCCTGCTGCACCAGATCGGGGGCGAAGCACCAGCAGAGGATTTCGGCGACTTCATGCAACAGCGCGGCGACGGTGATTTCGTCGACGTCGATGTCGTGGCGGTGCAGAGCCCAGTCCCGCGCAAAATAGGCCGCGCGTTTGGCGCGGGTGATTACCTTCAACACACCCAGCAGCGCGCGTGGATGGTTTGCCAGCTGATCTTCGACTGTAGGGATCTCGCCAAAGCGGCGGAAGAAGGGCGTCACGCCGAGCATCATGATCGCGCGTTCGATCGTCGTGATGTCGTGGTTTTGCGTGGTACTGCGGTTGCGCTGCAGATGGATCATGAGCTTGAGCGCCATCAGCGGGTCCTGCAGCACGCAGCCCGCGATCTGGCGCGCGGAGACGTTGTCCTCGTCTTCCTTCAGCGCGTTGAGCTCCAGCGCAGTCCGGCGCAGCACCGGGAATTCGACGCTGCGCAGGTACAGCACATAGCTGTTGAGTTCGGCGAATGGTTTGGTAAGCATGGTCTCCGGCCCGACTGGCGCCATAAGGCAATAACGGCACCTGCACGCCGTGGCTTGAGGGCTCTCAAGTCTGGCGTGCCCGGAGGCCCGATTGCCCCTAATGCCCGGCGTATAATCAGCCGATAACGTCAAATAAATCACGCTACACGCATGCCGGGGGCGCAGGGATGGGGACAGCAATGAAGTCGTTCAAGGCATTCGTCGTTGATCAGGATGCCGATCGCCGCGTCACTGCGGGCTTCCGGACCCTGTCCGAAGATGGGCTCGACAAGGGCGACGTGCTGATCCGCGTCGCCTACTCCAGCATCAACTACAAGGATGCCTTGGCCGCGACCGGCAAGGGCCGCATCATCCGGCGCTTTCCCTGTGTGGGTGGCATCGACCTCGCTGGCGTAGTGGAACGTAGCGCGGCGCCGCGGTTCAAGCCGGGCGACAAGGTGATCGCGACCAGTTACGACATCGGTGTGGCGCACCACGGCGGCTATGCCGAATATGCGCTGGTACCGGGCGGCTGGGTGCTGCCGCTGCCTGCAGGCATGGATCTGCGCCAGGCCTGTCTCTT
>CAMFLH010000216.1 GCA_945957295.1 uncultured Uliginosibacterium sp. | reverse complement strand
GACGACCGCGTCGCCGCCGACGAGGCCTTGGAGCAATGTGTGGCGGCGGTCGGCGAACCGGAGATCGCGAAGTTGATGCTGGCCGGCGTGCGCGTCGGTGGTACGCCGTATTTCCCCACCACTTACCGCTGGGGCTATGGCTGGTCGTATCCACGAGGCTACGGTGCCCTCAACCGCGAAGAAGCGGAGCAGGTGAATGCGCGGCGGCTGGTGGTGCCGATGCTCAATGGTGTGGGCGTCAGGGCGATTCCGCCGCTGCACAAATTGCTGGGCGCCTACGACCTGCTCGCACCCGCCGAGCGCTGAAGTCGAGGAAGGTCTGAGCGGGTGAGCCGGACGGCAGCCCCGCGGTGTGATGCGCGGGGCGACCACAGCACGGATAGGTGCGGCAGCGCCTCAGCCCAGCGCTGCGGTGCTGCACTTGCCCGAGCTGACTTGCGCTAGCGCGCGGGCTTCTCGGCGGCTTGCCGCGCGTAACTGTTGCCGATCGCGTCCATCATTTCCCCGATTCGTTCGCTGGTCGTCGCGACATGGCGCGCGGCGTTGGCGTCACCACCGTCCGGCCCGATCGCGGCATCGAAGAAGATCCATTGTTGTCGCGCGAGCTTGAGGCTGTCTGCCACGGCCGGCGAGGTTTGCGGTGCGCGCGTCAGTTCGTCCAGGCTGGTGACGAATTCCTTGCGCGTGGTTTCGATGTCTACGCGGCGGCCTTGCGATTTGTCGCCCAACCGTGTCTGCAGGTAAAGACGGGCGAGGCGCTGTGCCAGCATGTTGTTGCGGCCGGCCAGATCAGACAAGCGCCAGACCGGGCTTTCTTCCGCGCCTTCCAGCTGCATCGCGAGGCGCCCGGCCGCGATGGTCAATTCCTCGGCACTCAGGATCACGCGCTCGGCAGAGGTCGCGTTCGGCGCGGCCGTCATCAGCTGTTTCTGTTCTTGCCAAACGGCGTCGACGCGCTTGAAGGTGGTCGCTGCGGGGCCTTGCAGCGGTGTTTGCCGCAGGTTGGTCAGCGCGGCATCGAAGCGGGCTACGCCTTGGTCGATCTGTCGTTGCGCGGCTTCGGCGTTGAGGTTCAAGCGTAACTGCAAATGCAGTTTGGCCAGACGTTGCGATAGTGATCGGAGCTCGGCGGCCTGAGCTAGAGGCGGCGTTGTGGGCGACGTGGTGCGGGTCTGGGCGAAGGCTTGGGCGCCGAAAGGCAGAAGTGCGAGGGCTATAACGGAGAGGAGTCGATGCATGGCCAGCATGGCGGTCTTCAATAAACCGTCATTCTGGCGATCTGAAATGTTGGAATTATTACAATCAACAAAGTTGTAATAGTGGCCGAATGCCGCGCCGGCCAAGGCGCGGCCAGGTCGGCAGCCTTATGGTACTTCGTGCCCCGCGCAGGCCTGCCAGATCGCGAACCAGGCCTGTTCGTCCATCGTTAGTGCCGTCGCCGCGACCGCGGCGGCAATCGCCGGCAGGCGCTGGCTGCCGGTGAGCGGCAGCGGCCGGGCAGGGTGGCGCAGGATCCAGGCATAGGCGGCCGTTTCCAGCGAAACGCCGTGGTCGCGCGCATAGGCATCTAGCGCGGCGCGAACCCGTTGGGCTTCTGGGCTGTCGCCGAAGAGGCGACCGCCGCCCAGCGCGGACCAGATCATCGGCGGCCGGCCGAGCGCAATTGCCTGATCCAGCGTGCCGTCATGCAGCGCATCACGATGCAGCGGTGAGAGCTCGATCTGGTTGGTCAGCAGCGGCGTGCGGGCATTGAGCATCGCGAACTGTGCCGGCGTGAAGTTCGATACGCCGAAGGCCCGCACCTTGCCCGATTGCCGCAGGCGCTCGAAGGCCTCGGCGATTTCGTCCGGGTCCATCAACGGGCTGGGGCGGTGGATCAGCAGCAGGTCGATCCAGTCGCAGCGCAGTTGCTGCAGCGAGGCGTCGACTGAAGCGAAGAGGTGTTCGCGCCCGGTGCGATAGTGCTTGATCCGGTGTTCGGGGCGATTCGGCGTGGTCAGCGCGATGCCGGTCTTCGTGATCAGTTCGATCCGGTCGCGCAGGCCCGGTTCAAGCGCCAGCGCTTCGCCGAACAGTGCTTCGACGGTGTAACCGCCGTAGATATCGGCATGGTCGAAGCTGGTTACGCCGAGGTCGATGCAGCCCTTGATCCAGTCCAGGCGCTGCTGTGGCGTCCATTGCCAGTCCGCCATGCGCCACGCGCCGGCGACGATGCGGGAGAGTTCCGGGCCGTGCTCGGCCAACTGAATGCGGGGGCTGATCATGGCTGGGCTCCGAGCAGGGTGTGAATCGCGCGCACGCCGAGTTCGGCGATCGCCACATCGTCTTCTTGGGATAGACCACTGACCGCCACGCTGCCGACGACCGCAGCGCCAACGCGTACCGGCAGGCCGCCGCCCCAACCGATGTAGCGGGTGTCGTCGTAGTAGCAGAAGTCCCAGCCCTGTTCGTGGGCGGCACGGCCGACGTCGCCGCTCGGGCTGTCGAGCCGCGCGCTGGTCCAGGCCTTGTTGGTCGCAACGCGCACCGAGGTGGTCTGCGCGCCGTCCATGCGCTCGAGGCTGATCAGTTCGCCGCGCATGTCGGCTACCGCCATCACGGCGGCACGGCCGCTTCGCTGCAGTTCGCCACGCATCGCGTCGATGGCGGCGCGGGCTTCAGAAAGGCCAAGGGTTGATTCGGTTCTCATCGGAATTTGGTAATGAAGTACGAAATTGCGTACGATGGTGCGAGTCTAGTCGCGATTCGCGCGGCTCGCAACATGGTGCGTTAATGTCGAACCAAAGTACGAATCCGTCGGCTGACGAGGGCTTTTCCGCAAGGCTGCGCGAACTGATCGGCGATACGCCGGTGGCGGCCTTTGCGCGCCGCGTGGGCGTGTCCGAAGCCTTGATCCGCAAGTATCTTGCCGGCTCTGAGCCCGGCCTGGCGAAGGCCAACCAGATCGCGCGTGCAGCAAACTGTTCGCTCGAATGGCTCGCGACAGGTGCGGGCTATCGCTACCGCCAGGCCGAAGTGGTGGACATGGCGGCGCTGGAGCATGCGATCCGGCTGACCATCAAGCAGCTTGGCGCGCGCGAGATTTCGGTGACGGACGAGGCGGCGATGAAGCTGATCGTGGCGCTGTACCAGTACCTGCGCACGACCAAGTCGCCGGATGGCGGTTTCGATGTGGCGGCCGCCGAGAGCTTCGCCGCCTACCTGGGTGGCGTGTGTGGTCTATCGGCCTGAGAGGGCTATGATTCCCGTTTCTCGAACGCTCTGCACAAACGCCCGTGGCCAATAACGACACCCGCCCGATCGGCATCTTCGACTCCGGCGTAGGCGGACTCTCTGTCCTGCGCGAGATCCGTGCCCTGCTGCCGGATGAAACTCTGCTTTACTGCGCCGACTCCGGCCACGCGCCCTACGGCGACAAGCCGCAGCAGTTGATCCGCGAGCGTTCGCTGGAGTTGACCGAGTTCCTCGTTCGGCATGACGCCAAAACCATTGTGATCGCCTGCAACACCGCCACCGCGGCGGCCAGCCGTGCATTGCGCGAGCGTTGGCCATCGCTGCCGATCATCGGCATGGAGCCAGCGGTGAAACCCGCCACTGCGGCCACGCGCAGTGGCACTGTGGGCGTGCTGGCCACCGTGGGTACGCTATCGAGCGCGCAGTTCGCGGCGCTGCTCGACACTTTCGGCCACGATGTTCATGTGGTGACGCAGCCCGGCGTCGGGTTGGTCGAAGCGGTGGAGCGCGGCGAGTTGAAGGCGGACAGCACGCGCCACATGCTCGAAGCGCATCTCAAGCCGCTGCTGGCGGCCGGCGCCGACGTGATCGTGCTGGGCTGCACGCACTATGTGTTCCTGCGCGAGCTGGTCGAGACCATCGTCGGCCCGCAGGTTAAGGTGATCGACACCGGCGCGGCGGTTGCGCGGCAGCTCGCGCGCAAGCTCGACGAGAAGGGCCATCGCGCCCCTGCCGGCAGTGCTCAGCCGGTGCGCTTCTGGTGCAGCGGCAACCCTGGCACGGTGGCCCATGCCATCGATGTGCTCTGGGGCGAGCACATCTGGCCCGATGCGCTACCTCGTTCGCAGGTGATTACGCCGCACACGCGTTGAATGCGGTCGCCGGCGCCTTCTTCCGCGGCACGGGCTTTGGTGCAGCCTGAACCGGGGCGAGGGCAATCTCGCAATCCTGCAATGCCTCGACAACCACGCGCGATGCGCCGGTCAAGCGCAGGCTTTGTCCGCCGCGGATGAAGTGGTCGCCCGGCATGTCCGGGCTCGTTGCCCACACAACGCCGCGCTTCACTTGAAGCGTCCAGCCTTTCGCCGAGTCGAGCGAAAGCAGCTTCCCTTGCGCCAGATCAATAGCGCCCTGTGTTAGATTCACTTTCATTCTTGCGTCTCCGTGCATGCATAGTCGTTTGAATGAATTATTGGCCTCGGCGCGGAAGTCTGCGTCGATGATTTCTGACTTCTTTGTGAGGTGAACTAACATGCAGAAGCCGTCGCGCCTGCCGCCGCTCAGCGCACTTCGCGTGTTCGAGGCGGCAGCCCGTCACCCAAGCTTCAGCGCAGCGGCCGACGAACTTGCGGTCACCCATGGCGCGGTCAGCCAGCAGGTGAGGGCGCTGGAAGACTGGCTCGGCGTGAGCTTGTTCGAGCGCAGCGGCAAACGCGTCGCCTTGACGCCCGAAGGTGCCCACTTCGCCGCTACGGCGAACGATGCGCTTTGCCGGATCGGCGATGCCGCGGCGACCCTGAAGCGCCGTGCAAACCCCAACCGGCTGACGATCACAACGATGCCGTCTTTCGCGGCGCGCTGGCTCGCACCGCGGATTTCGCGCTTCCTTGATGTCGAACCGGGCGTCGAATTCAGCATCGTTACGACTGCGCAGGTGCTCGACTTCTCCCGTGATGGCGTGGATGTCGCGATCCGCTGCGGCTTTGGCCCCTGCACCGAACCCAATGCAGTGAAGTTGATGTCCGACACGCTGCTGGTGGTGGCGAGCCCTGACTACGTCAGCCGCCATGCGCCGGTGTCACCCGAATCCTTGCTGGAGCATCCGCTGATCCGTGAGGACTACCCGTTTTGGGATGACTGGTTCCGTGGCGCCGGTCTGTCGGTGACTGTGCCCAGCAACGGCCTGGTGTTCAACGATTCGTCGCTGGCCCTGCAGGCGGCGATCGATGGCCGCGGTATCGCCGTTTCGCGACGCAGCATCGCGGCGGGGGAGATTGCTGCCGGGCGACTCGTGAAGCTGTTCCCGCTCGAAGTGCCGACCGATCTCGCCTACTGGTATGTCACCGCCGATCGCGCACGCGAAACGCCGCTGATGCAGCGCTTTCGCGCCTGGATCATGGCTGAAGTGGCTGCGGGATGAGACGTTTGTGGCGGTGCGCCGGGCGCGGTAAGCGCGCCAGCTATTTGCTGTCGCCGCCTTCGCGCCAGATGCGCAGCAGTCGGTCGTAGTCGATTGTCTTTCCCCGCGGGTGCTCGTCCGGTAGTTGCCGCTTCGGTCCGTCCGGCGCGCTGAACCAGAATTCCTTGCCGCGCTCGGGTCCCAGTTTTGGGGCGCAGCGCGAAAGTCCGGCGTTCTCCAGTTTGGCGAGTACGCGATCCATGTCTTGCGCGAGGTCGTCCATGGCGCGTTGCGGCGTCTTCTCGCCCGTGGTTGCGGCGCCGATCTGTTCCCACCAGAGCTCCGCCAGCGCCGGGTAGTCCGGCACGTTGGGGCCCGTCGGCGTCCAGTAAACGCGGGCCGGGCTGCGGTAGAACTCAACCAGACCACCGAGTTTCGGCGCCAACTGCGTCATCGCGGTCGAGCGGACGTCGGAATCGCGAATGAAGGTTAGGCCCACCATCGACTTCTTCAGTGACACCGTGCGCGACACGGTGAATTGCGCATACAGCCAAGCCATTTTCTGCCGTGCTAACGGGGTGCTGTTAAGCAGGGTCCAAGCGCCCACGTCCTGATAGCCGCGCTGCATACCCGGCTCCCAGTAGGCGCCATGAGGTGACGGTGCGACTCGCCATTTCGGCGAGCCGTCCGCGTTGTTGATCGGCAAGCCGGGTTTCGTCAGCGCGGCGGTGAAGCTGGTGTACCAGAAGATTTGCTGCGCGATCTGACCCCTGCCTGGCACCGGGCCGGCTTCAGTGAAGTCGAGTTGCAGCGTTCCTGGTGGTGCGAATTGACGCTGCCAATCGAGGTACTTTCGCAAGGCGTACACCGCCGCGGGGCTGTTCGTTGCGCCGCCGCGCGCGACCGATGCACCGACCGGCTGGCAGTTCTCGACCCGAATGCCCCATTCGTCGATCGGCGTGCCGTTCGGGTAACCCTTGCTTGCCGCGCCGGCCATCGACAGCCAGGCATCGGTGAATCGCCAGCCGAGCGAGGGATCTTTTTTGCCGTAATCCATATGGCCATAGATGCGTTGGCCGTCGATTTCGCGAACATCATTGCTGAAGAACGCAGCGATGTCCTCATACGCAGACCAGTTCAGCGGCACGCCCAGTTCGTAGCCGTATTTCTGCTTGAAGCGCTGTTTGAGTTCGGGGCGCGAGAACCAGTCGTACCGAAACCAGTAAAGGTTAGCGAACTGCTGGTCCGGCAACTGGTAGAGCTTACCGTCCGGGCTGGTAGTGAATGCGAGCCCGATGAAGTCCTTCAGATCGAGCGTCGGCAGGGTCACGTCACGACCTTCGCCCTGCATCCACTCGCTCAGCACCAGTGTCTTGCCGTAGCGGAAATGCGTGCCAATCAGATCGCTGTCGTTGACGTAGGCGTCATAGACGTTCTTGCCGCTCAGCATCTGCTGTTTGAGCTGGCGGACAAGCTCGCCCTCAGGAATCGTGTCGTGCACGACGCGGATGCCTGTGAGCTCGGTGAACGCCTTGGCGAGCACGGTAGATTCGTACTTGTGCGTGTCGATCGTTTCCGATGCGACGCGGATCGTCTGCCCCCGGAAGGGTTTGGCCGCATCAATGAACCACTCAAGTTCTGCGCGCTGTTCTTGCCGGCTCAGCGTGCTGGGCTGGAATTCCTTCAGCCAGCGATCAATCGCCGTCGGCGCGGATGCGGCGCCGGCATTGGCCGTAGCCGACAAGAGTGTCAATAAGAGGGCGAGGGTTGAGCGCATCGGGGGGCGACTAAAACTCGGGCGGCGCGACGTTCGCCGGATCGATACCGTAGCGCGTGAAGATGGCGCGGTACTCCGCTGTCTGCTTGAACGCGCTCAGGGTTTTGCTGAAGTCGCGCGCCAGCGATTGTTGTCCGCGCGCGAGCGAGAAGGCGATGTAGAGCTTGCCACCGGATATGGAAACTGGCTCATAGCCAATCTGGTCGGCGACGCCAAGTCGGCGTGCCGTGTAGAGCCCTACGGCAGTGTCGAGCATCGCGAAGTCGATGTGGCCGCGCACCAGCTTGCGCAGGTTCTGCTCATGCGTCTCGACCGCTTCGCGCTGAAAGTACGGCGCGTTGGCGAAGTCGGGCGAGTAGGCGTAGCCGGCCAGCGTACCTACGGTCTTGCCGGCAAGACTGAATAGGCCCTCGTATCGGAACGGCTTGCGCTTGAGGTAGAACAACGTGATGCGTGTGCCGGATAAGGCTTCGTCGGGGAAGGCGAGGAAGCCCTCACGCTCGTTCTGGTCGCCGCGCCCGATGTCGAGGAGCGCGTCGACCTCGCCTTTCTGCGCCATCAGCAGTGCGCGCTTCCACGGCACGAAACTGAGTTTCAGCGTATGCCCCATGCGCTCCAACACCGCTTTGCTGACGTCGTAATCGAATCCAGTTGGCTGCCCTTGTTCCTCGAACACATAC
>CAMFLH010000215.1 GCA_945957295.1 uncultured Uliginosibacterium sp. | reverse complement strand
TTCCACTGCTGATCCCGGGTGAGCGTTTCAATTCAACGATCTGCAACTACCTGCGCTTCGTACGCGAGTTCAACGAACGCTTCCCCGGCTTCGAGACCGATGTGCACGGCCTCGTCAGCGAAGTAGTGGATGGCAAGAAGAAGTACTACGTGGACTGCGTGCGTCAGGGCTGATCGCCTCACCGCAGCGCCGCCGAAAAGCCGCGAAAGCGGCTTTTCGCATTTCTGCGGGTGCGATTCCTCCGCCGCGGGCGCAAAATTCGGCGATTGCCGCAGCTTTGGAGCACCCCATGCAAATCATTCGACTTACCTGCCTTCTTGCCGCAGCGAGCCTGACACTCAGCGCTTGCGCGACGATGGACGAAAGCTCGCAGGACAAGGCCAAGGGCGCCGGCCTTGGTGCGCTCGGTGGCGCCGCAGCGGGCGCAATCATCGGCGCGGTCACAGGCAGCGACAAGATCGGCCGTGACGCCGCGATCGGCGCAGCGGTGGGCGCGGCGGGTGGCTACATCTGGTCTTCGCACATGGAAAAGCAGAAGCGCGAGATGGAGAAAGCCACCGCGGGTACTGGCGTAGCGGTCTCGCAGACCAGTGACAACCAGCTCAAGCTGGAAGTACCGGGCGACTTTTCGTTCGACACCGGCCGCGCCGATATCAAACCGAACATGCGCCCGGTGCTGGACCGTTTTGCGACAACGCTGAACGAGAACCGCGCAACCCATATCCGCATCATCGGCCACACCGACAACACCGGGTCCGACGCCGTGAACGACCCGCTGTCTCTGAATCGCGCCGCCAGCACCCGCGACTACCTCGCCGACCGAGGCGTGGCCAGCAACCGCATCAGCATCGACGGGCGTGGCGAACGCAACCCGGTGGCGAGCAATGACACCGCCGAAGGGCGCGCCCGCAACCGGCGCATCGAAGTGTTCGTCGCAGAGCCGGGCCGCTGAGAGGCGCTCACGCAGCGCCGTGCCACGCTTGCGCAGTCCGTGGCGCTGATACACCGCCGACAAGCAGTCGGGCGACGATACCCCGAT
This sequence comes from uncultured Uliginosibacterium sp., assembly GCA_945957295.1. Lineage (GTDB taxonomy): Bacteria > Pseudomonadota > Gammaproteobacteria > Burkholderiales > Rhodocyclaceae > Niveibacterium. The sequence continues at coordinate 6,808 of CAMFLH010000215.1, read as the reverse complement.
AATGCGCAACTACCCCAGATCCGAATTTGCCGGCTGACGCGCTCCGGGCCGGCGCCGCGCCACCGAGGTACCGATGCAATTCAAGAAACGCCCCCTCATCGCAACGGCAGCGGTGCTCGCCGCCGCAATCGCCATCGCCTTCGCCTTCGCCATCAAGGGCGGCAAGGCAACACCCTCGGCCGCGAGCAACACCCCTGCGCCAAGCGCGAAGGCGGCGCTAACGGTGCAGGTTGTCAAGCCGGAGCGGGCCGAATGGGCGCAAACGCTGAGCGCCAACGGCAGCATCACCGCATGGCAGGAAGCCGCCGTCGGTGCCGAGATCGCAGGGTTGCGGATTAACGAAATCCTGGTGAATGTCGGCGACCAAGTCCGCAGAGGCCAGGTGCTCGCAAAGCTCGCCAACGAGACGGTCACCGCGGACCACGCGCAAACGCGGGCGGGCGTAATCGAGGCGGAAGCGACGCTGAACGAAGTACGCGCCAACCTCGAGCGCACTCGGCAGCTCCGCGCGGCCGGCATGGCAAGCGCCCAACAACTGGTGCAAGCCGAAACCGCAGTCGACACCGCACAGGCTCGCCTCGAAGCACAGCGCGCTCGCCTGCGCGCCGAGGATGTGCGACTTGCGCAAACCCGCGTGCTCGCACCCGACGACGGCGTAATTTCGGCACGCAATGCAACCGCCGGCTCGATTGCGCAGGGCGAGCTGTTCCACCTGATCCGGGGCGGCCGGCTCGAATGGCGCGGCGAGTTGGCAGAAGCCGAAATGGCGTCTGTAACGCCGGGCACTCTGGTACACCTGAGCCTCGCCGGCGGAGGCAGCGCCGAAGGACGCGTGCGGGCGCTGGCGCCGACCGTCGACCCACAAACGCGAATCGGGCTCGCCTATGTCGACCTCACCGAACCGGGCCCCGCCCGCGCGGGCATGTTCGCGCGAGGCCAGTTCGTGCTCGGCAAGCAGCCGGCGCTCACTTTGCCGCAGAACGCCGTGGTGTTGCGCGACGGGTTCAGCTACGTCTTGGCGGTCGATAACAACCGCGTTCGCGAGCAGAAAGTGGAAACCGGCCGCCGCAATGGCGAACGCGTCGAAATCCGCTCCGGCCTTGCGCCCGACACGGCGGTCGTGGCCGCCGGCGGCGCCTTCCTCGCCGATGGCGACTCGGTGCGGGTCACCCCGGCCAAGGACTGAGCGCGAACATGGCCACCTTCAACGTCTCATCCTGGTCGATTCGAAACCCGATTCCGGCCCTGCTGTTTTTTGTGTTGCTCACGGCAGCGGGCATCGTCGGCTTTCGCGCGATGAAGATTCAGAACTTCCCCGACATCGACCTGCCAATGGTCGTTGTCACCGCGACGCTGCCGGGCGCCTCGCCCGCGCAGCTCGAAACCGAGGTCGCTCGCAAGCTGGAAAACGCGATGGCGACGCTGCAGGGCGTCAAGCACATCTACACCAAGATTCAGGACGGCACGGCGACGATCACCGTTGAGTTCCGGCTGGAGAAGGCGACCCAGGAAGCCGTAGACGACGTGCGCGACGCCGTATCCCGCGTGCGATCCGACCTTCCTGGTGATCTTCGCGACCCGGTGATTGCCAAGATGGATCTCTCGGGCATGCCGATCCTGACCTACACGATCGCATCGAGCCGGATGGACAAGGAGGCCCTGTCCTGGTTTGTCGATCACGACATCACCAAAGCGATGCTCAGCGTACGTGGGGTCGGCGCGGTCGCCCGCGTCGGCGGTGTTACACGTGAGGTGCGCATCGAGGTGGACCCGGACCGACTGTTTGCGTTGAGGGCCACCGCGGCCGACATCTCGCGCCAACTCCGGCAAGTGCAGCAGGAGGCATCGGGCGGGCGCGCCGATCTGGGCGGCGCAGAGCAGTCGGTACGCACGATTGCGACGGTGGCCTCCGCGGAAGAACTGGCGGCGATGGAAATCCCGCTGTCCGACGGCCGCCGCATCCGCCTCGACGAAGTGGCCACCGTGCGCGACACCGTTGCGGAAGTGCGCTCTGCGGCACTGCTCAACGGCAAACCAGTAGTCGGCTTCGAGATCACTCGTAGCCGCGGCGCGGGCGAAGTCGAGGTCGCGGAAGGGGTTGCCGAGGTGTTGAAAGCGCTGAAAGCAAAACACCCCGACGTGGTGATCACCGAGGCATTCAACTTCGTAGACCCGGTGGCGGAAAACTACAGCGGTTCGATGAACCTGCTGTTCGAAGGTGCTGTGCTGGCGGTGCTGGTGGTGTGGCTGTTCCTGCGCGACTGGCGGGCAACCTTCGTCTCGGCCACCGCCTTGCCGCTATCGATCATCCCCGCATTCGCCGGAATGCATCTGCTCGGCTTTTCGATCAACGTGGTGACGCTGCTGTCGATGTCCATCGTGGTCGGGATTCTCGTTGACGATGCGATCGTGGAGATCGAGAACATCACCCGCCATCTGCGCATGGGCAAAACGCCCTACCAGGCGGCCATGGAAGCGGCGGACGAAATCGGCCTCGCCGTGATTGCCACCACATTCACGCTGATCGCGGTGTTCCTGCCGACGGCCTTCATGGGCGGCGTGCCCGGTAAGTTCTTCGTGCAGTTCGGCTGGACGGCGGCCATTGCCGTATTTGCATCCTTGGTGGTGGCGCGAATGCTTACCCCAATGATGGCGGCGTACTTGCTCAAGCCCCCCAGCACCGACCATGGCGAGCCGGGCTGGCTCAACACCTACACCCGGTGGGTCACCGCATGTCTCAAACGACGCTGGGTAACGATGGGCGCCACCGCAGTGTTCTTCTTCGGTTCGTTCGCGATGGTGCCCTTCCTCCCGACCGGTTTCATGCCGCCGGACGATCTGTCTCAAACGCAGGTCACCCTTGAGCTGCCCCCTGGCAGCACGTTCAAGCAGACCTTTGCGCTGGCCGAGCAGGCACGCCAGATCGTGGAAAAGCACCCGCATGTGAAGCTGGTTTACACCGCGGTAGGCGGCGGCATGGCGGGGGGCGACCCATTCGCGTCGGCCGGGGCCGCGGAAGTGCGCAAAGCCACGCTGACGATCAACATGACGCCGCGTAAGCAACGCCCCGGCATCAGCAAGCAATCGATCGAAGGCGAGCTGAGGCGCGCCCTTGAAGCGATCCCTGGCGCGCGCGTCAAAGTTGGCCTGGCCGGCGCGAACGAGAAATATGTGCTGGTGCTCGCTGGTGAGGACGGACGGGTACTCGCCGCGCATGCGGCAAAAGTGGAGCAGGAGCTGCGTACCATCCCCGGCATCGGCGCGGTCACGTCGACATCCAGTCTGGTGCGCCCTGAAGTCATCGTGCGGCCCGACTTCACCAAGGCCGCCGAGTTGGGCGTCACGTCCGCCGCAATCGCCGATACGCTGCGCATCGCGACCTCGGGCGATTACGACCAGGGCCTTGCGAAGCTGAATCTTTCGCAACGGCAAGTGCCCGTGGTGGTCCGACTCAAAGCCGACGCGCGCGAGAACCTCGATCTGATCGCACGACTGTCCGTCCCCGGCACCAAGGGGCCCGTGATGCTCGGCAGTATTGCCACGCTGACAGTGGATAGTGGCCCCGCGCAAATCGACCGCTACGACCGTGCCCGCAACATCAACTTCGAGATTGAACTCAATGGCCAGCCGCTCGGCGAGGTTTCGGCCCAAGCGCTGAAGCTCCCCAGCCTCGCCAACCTCCCCGCCGGTGTCACACAAACCGCTGTGGGGGACGCCGAAGCGATGGCGGAGCTGTTTTCAAGCTTTGGCCTGGCAATGCTGACGGGCGTGCTGTGCATCTACATCGTACTCGTACTGCTGTTCCACGACTTCGTGCAGCCGGTCACGATTCTGGCGGCGCTGGTGCTGTCGGTGCCCGGCGCATTCCTCGCGCTGTTCATCACGCACACCGCCTTGTCGATGCCATCGATGATCGGCCTGATCATGTTGATGGGCGTGGCCACGAAGAACTCGATCCTGCTGGTGGAGTACGCAATCATGGCGCGGCGTGAGCGCCATCTGTCGCGCTGGGACGCTTTGCTCGACGCCTGTCGGAAACGGGCCCGGCCGATCGTGATGACCACCATCGCAATGGGCGCGGGCATGTTGCCGATCGCGATCGGACTGGGCGTTGACCCGAGTTTCCGCGCACCGATGGCGATCGTCGTGATCGGCGGCCTGATTACATCGACCTTCCTCAGTCTGCTCGTGATCCCGGTTGTGTTCACCTTCGTGGATGACGGCATCAACCTCATCAAGCGTATGCTGCCGCACCGACACCAGCCGGCGCCTCATGTCGCGCCGTAAAACGGGCCGTCACCCACCTCGCGGCGAGGTGACGACCCATCGGCCCCAACCATTCGCAATTGCCTGGGCAGCAAACCCGGGGCTAACATGCAGTTCCGCTGAATAACGAGAAGCTGCCGTGTTCGAAACTACCCGCGCCGCACACTCGCCTGCCCGACCCAGCGCGTTACCACTCGCCGTGGTGACCGTCGTGCTGAGCCTCGCCATGAGCCAGGCGTCGGCGGAACCGATGAATTTCGAGGCCGCGCAGCACCGACTCGTGGAGCAGTCCGGCACGCTGCGCGCCGCGCGCCTGAACCGCGAGGCGCGCGAGCTGGAGGCCGAAGCCACGCGCTCGCTGTCACTGCCGCAGGTGAACGCGACCGTGGCGTACTCGAAGCTGGAGCGCGACTATGAAGTCGACGTCGCGCCGATCACCGGCGCGCTGAACCAGGCGGTCGGGGCAATCGGCGGCGCCACCGGCGTAAAGCTGCCCGCGCTGCCTGCCACGCTCGACTACAAGTACAAGAACGAAGGCGTGCGGCCGATCCTCGGCTTCAACTGGCCGCTATTTACCGGCGGCAAGATCAGCGCCACGCAGGATCTCGCCACCGCGCGCACCGCCGAAGCCGGCGCCGAGCTGCGCCACACCGAGGAAGCGCTCACCACCCAGCTGGTGAAGTACTACTACGGCCTGCAACTCGCCGAACATGCGGTGGCAGTGCGCAGTGCGGTGCTCGATGCCCTCACCCAGCACCTGCATCAGGCGGAGCGTTTCGAGAAGACCGGGCTGATCGCACGCGCCGACCGGCTGCACGCGCAAGTCGCCTACGACGAGGCGCAGCGCAATCTGTTCAAGGCGCAGGACGATCGTGCACTCGCGCAGCTCGCGCTGAACCGCATGCTCGCCGCCACGCAGGATGTAGTGCCATCTTCACCGCTGTTCGTGCGCAGCAAACCAGTGGAGCCGATCGAGCGCTGGACCCAGCAAGGGCTTGCCGCGCATCCGGGCCTCGCCTTGCTCGACGCCAAGCGCCAACAGACGGCCCAGCTCGAAACGATTGCCCGCTCCGCGCTGCTGCCGGAGGTGTTCGCGTTCGGCACTTACCAGCTCAACAAGGAAGTGCTGACCCCGGTGGAGCCCGACTGGATCGTCGGCGTCGGCGTGCGCTTCACGCTGTTCGACCGGCTCGACCGCAGCAGCATGATCGCGGCGAGCCAGCGCCAGAGTGCGGGCGTTACCGCTTACACCGAGCAAGCGCGCGACGATATTTCAACGCTGATTGAAAAGCGCTGGCGCGAGCTGGAACAGGCTCGCCAGCGCTATCTGCTACTCGAGTCGAGCATCGCGCTCGCGAAGGAAAACGTGCAACTGCGCGAACGCGGCTTCGGCGAAGGGCTCAGCACCTCGCTCGATCTGGTCGACGCGCGGCTGTCGCTGTCGCGTGCCGAGATCGACCGCGCGCAGGCCGCGCGCGATTACGTCGTCGCCCTCGCCGAGCTGCTGGAAGCCAGCGGCCAAAGCGAACGCTTCAACGAATACGCCGCCCACGCCGACATCCGTATCGAACGCCCCACCCTTACCGCGGGCCGCCAGCCATGAACGCCAGATCACTTGCCGCTACCACCGTCGGGCTCGCCGCACTGGGCCTTGTTGCCTGGGGCGTATGGGCCGCCACCCACCCGGCCCCCTTGCCGATCCAGGGCCAGATCGAATCGCGCAGCATCGATGTCGCAAGCAAGGTGCCTGGGCGAGTTGCCCGCGTACTGGTGGAGGAAGGCCAACACGTCACCGCCGGGCAGGCACTGTTCGAACTCGAAAGCCCGGAACTCGATGCCAAGCTCGCGCAAGCCACTGCGGCACACGATGCCGCAGAGTCCGTCAGTACCAAGGCGCAGACCGGCGCGCGCAGCGAAGAGATCCGCATGGCCGAGCTCAACTGGCAACGCGCGGTCGCCGCGGCGGAGCTGGCCGAGACCACGGCCCGGCGCATCGCGTCGCTATACCGTGAAGGACTCATCGCTCAGCAGAAGCATGACGAGGCACAAACCCAGGCCAACGCCGCCCGCGCGCAGGCCGACGCCGCACGGGCGCAGTACGACATGGCACGCAACGGCGCACGCAGCGAAGACAAGGCCGCCGCCGCCGCGCAGGCCAGGCAGGCAGCCGGCGCAATGTCCGAGGTACAGGCCTATCGGCGCGAGACGCGCATCCTTGCACCGGCCGCGGGCGAAGTGGCGAAAGTGCAGATCCATGCCGGCGAAATCGCACCACAGGGCTTTGCGGTGATCTCGCTGGTCGACCGCAGCGACAGCTGGGCACTGCTGAACGTGCGCGAAGACCAGCTCGCACGCTTCAAGCAAGGCGCCGAGTTCGACGCGGAACTGCCAGCACTCGGAAAAACCCTGCGGATGAAAGTCACCTGGCTGGCGCCGCTGCCCGACTTCGCAACGTGGAAGAACGTGCGCGGCACGCAGGGCGTGGATCTGCGCACCTTCGAGGTCCGCGGCGTGCCCCGCGAGTTCGTGCTCGAGGAGGCGA
>CAMFLH010000214.1 GCA_945957295.1 uncultured Uliginosibacterium sp. | reverse complement strand
CAGCGAATAGCACGTCGTAGCCAAGGCCAACGACGCTGCCGGTTAGGGTGATGGTGCCGGCCGCGATAGCCACACCGGTCGATGTGCTGGTTGGTTCGGGCATTCAGGTCTCCGATTAGGGGGTGTCGGTCTCGCGCTGCAAGTCGCGCTGAAACCAGCGACCGTGCCGCACATCAGTGGTGTGGGTGATGCCCTGATCGAGCAGGCACGCTACGAGCTCGCGGCGCATCTGGCGGGTCATGTTGGCGTGCAGCCCGAAGAGGAAAGCGTGGGCAGGCCCGGTGCGATTCACAGAGACGATTCCGGGCGGATAAGGGCCGCGCGCGTCGGCAGCCGCTTCGGTCTCATAGAACCGCACCACGCCAGAAGTCCACTCGAAACGGGCCGCCATGGTCAGCCTGGCCAACCCGTCGCTACGTCGTAGGCATCAAGCACCTCGGCCGATGCCGCCGAGATCGCAGATTCATGCGCCGCGAAGGCGTCAAAGTGGGACTGCAGGTGTGCGCCAAGCGCCAGGAACAGAGGCTCCGCGTCGCCGACTGACACTGAGCGCCAGCTGTTATCGGCGAGCCGCCACTGTCGCGGGAACGATTCAGGCGAAGCTTGCGACGATACATAGCAGCCGAGAATGCGCGCCTGCGAGGTCTGGTCCGAATCAAACACCGAACCGTCCCAAGCAAAGCCGCCGAACACCCGCCGATCGCGTTCAGCCTTCGCAGCCTCAAGCAACTGCGTTCGCACATCTTCCAGGCTCGGAAGAAGCGCGACGAGCTCACCATCCTGCACTCGCACGGCGGCCCAGTCAGCCGGTGCATCGCGGCCATCCATGAACAGGTGGTCTTCGCCATCCCATACCGCCGCTACCAGCTCTTCGAGCGTGTGCACCGTAACGACGCACCGCGGTGCGCCGGTGGCCACGTTGTAGACCAAGGCTCTCATCGCGCCCCCATCATCAGAATCTGAGCACTCGTCACGTTTATCGTCGCGGTCGCGGTTTTGCCTTCCCAGCGCCAGTAGTAGGTAGTGGTCCGCCCCAGCGGGGCCGGATCAATCTGAACCGAGTGCTGGGGGAAACTCTGCGAGCTGCTCACGAGCTCCCTATGAACGAGGAACCCGTCATCACGGACTATCTCGATCCATCCCCCGCCAGTGGTTGTCGCCACCAAACCCTTGAAAAAGAAGATCACCATCGCGAGGTTCGATGTGTCGGCGGTCACGCTCAGCACGTTGAAGTTCCCCGCGCCCGCACAGGCGAACGGCGAGGTGATCTCCGCGAAGCGCGGAACGAACACGGCATCGCCCTTCACCATCAGGCGGTCGATGGCATTGACGGTACCGGCCTTGATGCTTGTGGCCTCGATGTCACCGCGGAGGCTCATCGAACCATCGGCGCGGATATCCAGCGAGCCAGCCTTGTAGAGGATGGATTGCGAACCGGTCGCATCCATGTTGAGTACGACCGACCCTACGTTCTTGATGCCCGTGATCGTGCTGGCGTAGAGGCTCTTGATCTGCGCAGCGCCAATGAGCGCGGCGGGCATCACGACGTCCCAGCTCGTCTGGTTGAACTGGCCAGACAGCGTCGCCCCGATGACCGCGCCGTAGGTGGCGTTCAGATCGCCCGTGTAGCCGAGCTGTCGCGTGTCGGTGACACCTGCCGGACTCCAGGGCGACGGAGTCGTTTGATTCGGCGCGGCACGGCCGAAGAAGAACTGGGTCGCCCACATGTAGCAGTCGGATACTGATGCGTCTGCGGCGTACTGGCGCATGAATACCGATGCGGACGCGGCGCTCGCAGGCGCGGTCAAAAAGACATAGGGACGCGCCCAGTCGGATAGCTTTTGACCGCCAGACGAACGAGCAGGCGCACCGGTTCCTGCCTCAGAAAGATACATCCCGGCCGAGTCATACCAAATGACCTTGATCTCGCCATCACAGCGGTGCGACGCCATATAGGCTGAGAGCTCATAACGTGCGCCGGCAATTACCGGAATCTTCGCCGTGTTGTTGCAGTCCTGCACGCCAGTGGCTGCGCCACCGGAACGCTGAATGCCAATCGTGTGACCGCCGGCGGGATACCAGCTAACACCGGCCAGATCACGCCCGACCGAGACAGACGGCCAGCCGGTTTGATTCCATCCCATTACCCAAGGCGAATCGGACGCGGCCAGATCACTATTCGGCACAAGGTTCGTGCCGTAAGGCACCGCCGCGTTGTCGACCAATGTGCCGGACCCCGCACCGATGCCCTGCAGCGCACCGCCGCTAACAGTGATATTGGTATTCCGCACATCGTCGGGGTGCGGAGACCAATCCGAGACCTTGTTCCCCTCTTCAAGCATCACATCCCAGACATGGACGTCCGGGTTCGATGCACTTTGATGGTAGATCCGCAGGCTGCAGCTAGTGATATCCGACGAAGCGGTATTCCACGTCACCGTGAACTTTTGGAACCCCCCACCGGAAACGACAAACCAGTTCTCCGGCAGCGTGTCGGGGAACAGGTCCGCGATGATTGTGCGAGTGCTACCGTCAGGCACGCGCGCCCAGAAGCTCACGGTGTAATCCGTGTTCGGTCGTAAGGTCACCATGGTCGGCGACGCGACAACGCCGGAACCGCCGCCCTTCAAGATGGCGTAGTAGCCGCAGCGGTTGTTGCTAGCCGACGCGATGCTCGATCCGTCGTAGGCGCTCCAGCTATTGAGGTTCCTTGCGAGGTTTGTGCCACCGATCTTGATCGCGGCGTTATCGACCTGCGTGCCGGCACCAGAGCCGATGCCAAAAAGCGAGCCACCGCTGACGTAGATCTGGTTATTGCTGACCGACGTGCCAGCACCAGCGCCGATGCCCTGTAGCTTGCCGGAGGCGTCGATCGTGATCGTGCTGTTCGAGATCAGCGTGCTGAGGGAGAGCGAGCTGCCCGCGGCGAGGACGACTGAGCCATCCGGCGCCCAAATCTTGAAGGCCGATCCGTCCCAGCCCGCCCCGCCCTTTCCGCTTCCCTGATAGCCGCCGAAGCGAGCCTTGTAGGCGCCGGCGTCGTAACCAAGAAACACACCGTCGGCGCCGCCGGCGTAGCCGGTCACCCCGTTGGTACGGAGCCAGCCACTGGCGTCGATCTGCGCATTGCCCAGCGACGACGAGATCGCGGAGAGGTAACCGAAGGTGCCGCGTACCGCGCTGAGAAGGTTGTAGTAGCCGTTCGCGAGATCCGCGTTGTTCAGGTAGTAGCCGCCCGTCTTGTTCCAGCTCCAGATCGTGCCGTGCGCGATCGACCAGACAGCCCAGTACGCATCGCCGCCGGGCGGATCTTGATTCGCCGCGGTGGTGATGAGGCTGGCGTTGGCCACACGCGGAACGCCCGAGGCAACGGCCGACACGACGACCGAGGTCTCAGCACTCGCATTGACCACATCTGCGCCGAACTGGTCGACATGCGCAGCGCGCACGTACCAGGTGCCGGTCGCGATCGTGCCGGTGGTGTACTGGTTGTTGGCCAGGATCGCCGTGGGCGTTGCGACCGATACGTTGATGCCGGGCGTCTGGCTCAGCCAGAAGCGGGTTTCTAGGTAGTCGTCGTCGGTGGTTTTGGATGCGATCACCGTGAGCGCGGCGCCGGCGTCGAACAGCTGGATCGACGGTGCGGCTGGTGCGCTGTTGGTGGCGCCCAGCACGCTCGGCGCCGAGCTGACGCCGGTATCGCTCACGGCATAGACGCGGATCTCGACGCTGCGGCTGCAGCCGTCCTGCTTGAGCTGTTCCTGCGAGATCTCGAAACGGACAGCCGAGCCGATATCGGTGGTGCGGCGCTTGATGCCTCCGCTCCACACTTCCACGCGGTAGGTATAGGCCCCCGCCGGCCCCTGGTACGGGAGCCACTTCACGGCGAGCTGCTTACCTGTCCAGGCGCGCTCCAGCGCGAGCCCTGCGACACCGCCCAGCGGAGCTCCAACGACGGCATAAGCGGTCGCACTCACCGCGGACAGATCCTGCCGGCCGCCACCGAAGCGATTGATCGCCGGCAGCTTGATGTAGATGGTGCGGCCGATGAAGCTCGTCGGGATCGAGTACTTGAACACGCCGTCATCGAGCCGCACGATCTTCGCGCCGGCGCCGTGGGCAAGCGTCTGCGTGCCGTAGCCACCGCGGCGCAGGCTTGCGAGCGCGTAGGCGTTGGGGCCGGTCAGCGTGGCGTTCTGGTAGGACACGAGCTCATTGCCCGCGCCAGATGCGATCCAGCATGCGGTCTGCCACAGGTCGCGGGCATCCTGCGACGCGCTGACCAGCTGCCCGCGTGACACCGACAGATCCACCGCGAGCGTGCTGGTGGTATCCGGGTCGCCGCCGGACGGCAGCGCGCTGGTCAGCAGGCCATGCCGGGCCGGCGCCTGGATCTCACCGACGCGTTCGTACGTCGCGTTATCGAGGCTGACCCACACCTCGCAGCCACCCCAATCGACACCGCCGCTGGTCGCAACCCAGATCTGCGGCTCACCCGCGAGCGCGATCGGCGGCTCGAATACGACCGGGGCACTGCTGTTTCCGGGCGAGGTGTTCAGATCCGGGATGTAGCCCGTCGCGCCCTCGCTGGGGATGCTGGCCGGCTTGGCGATTCCGAACGGCCACTCTTCGGCCTTCACGGTGATCTTGCCGTCTTCGGCCTCTTCGACCTCGGCGACACGCAGCACCACGCGATCGAGGCCCAGCGGCGCGAACGTGACGGTGATCAGATCCATCGGCTCCACGAACAGGAAGCGCTCGTCGAGTTTCAGCTCATAGTCGGCGCGGATGTAGAGCCCGCGATCACGCCAGAAATCCGCGACCTTTTCGGCGGTCGCCTGGTTGGTGATGCAGTGCAGGGTGTGGGTTTCACTCTTCGCGCCGAACTGCGTGACCATGCTGATGTCGTCGCGCGTCACCGGTACCGTCTTGTAGTCCTGCGCGCGGTCGCAGTATTCGACCGTCACGCGATTGACCGCCTGCGAGCGTTGGCGCACGGTGACGCGCGGCGCCTCCAGCACATCGCCTTCGTCGATGTCGTAAGCGGGCGTGGTGTTCGGCACCCATGCGCCTACCGGCTCGTCGCCGTAGGGTACGAACTTGAGCTTTCCAGCTGACCACACCGAATCGGCCATCGTGGCCTTGAGCACGTCCGTCACCCAGTCGCGCGCTGCACGCTGGCTGTCCGCCGCCAGCGAGAGCTGGATGCCCATCGCTGCGCACCAGGTGGAATAGTCGGTAAGGTCCGCAAGTCGCGCGCCTGACCAGCCCATGCCTTCAACGGGGTCAGTGAGCAGATCGGAGAGGATGTCGCGCGGCAGCGCATCGCCACTGGCCTGCAGTCGCTCGCCTGCGATCTCGAAAGTGAGGTTTGGCGGGCTGGTGGTGCGGCCGAGATCGAACGCGCTGGCGCAGACGTAGGCGATGCCGGAATAGCCGATCGCTTCGGTCGGATGATTGGCGGTGAGGTGCGACCAGGTCGCCTGCCCGAGCGCGCCGGTTTTCAGCGTGAAACCCTTGGCCGCGAGCGTGTGCTGCTCTTTGTCGGCCCACAGGCGCGGCACGCCATTGATCGGGCCGCTGCACAGGCCCAACACGAACGCGGCGCGGTAGGTGTAGGTGGTGGTGCTGAACTCGGGGCCACCGCCCTTGCCACCGCCCTGATTCTCGGTGTGCGGGATCGCCTTGAAGTCGCCATACCAGAGCAGATTACCCGGCAGGCGAACCGTGCCCCATACGCGCGGGATGACGGCGCCGTAGGCCGACTGGCTGACCTGCAGCGACAGGACGCGCTGCTCGGTCTGGTTGATGGAGCCGCCACCAAAGCTCATTGATCACCCTCGAACATCGAGAAAGCCCGCACCGGGCAGTTTTCCAGCCAGCCGGCATTGCCCTCGGCCAGTGTCACGATCCGGTCGCGGCTCGCGGCGTGGATCACCAGCGGCCACGCGACCACGATTGCGCCGTGAGCGAAGCAACGGCCGAATCGGTAGAGCACCACGTCACCGGGCGCGGGCTGCTCGGTGGAGAGGTCGAGCTCGCGCAGTGCATACGTCTGCACTTCCGCAAGGAAGCGCTCTTCGTTGCGGTGCTGCATCCAGTCGGCCGGGTAGCCTTCGGGGTCGATGTGCGGCACCAGACCGGCACGCTCCAGCACCTCGGCCACCAACATCGCGCAATCAACCCCGACGCCCTTCACGCGTGCGGCGTGGTGGTAAGGCGTGCCCAGCCAGCTGCGGGCCTCGCTGACGATGGCTTCGCGGGTGGTCACAGCACGGTCTCCGGCGCGGGCACATAGGGCTCACCACGGAAGCGGGCGACGTTGGAGAACTTGTCACCGCAATCGGCCTTGGTACGCGCGCAGCCAGGCCAAAGCACGAAGGTGTCGCCCACCGTCGGGGCGTTGGGCAGCGGAAACGCGAGCGTGAAGCCCGCGGCGTCGTGCAGGCGGATCGTGCGACGGGCGCCGGCGTTTGCACCACTCACGCAGAAGAGCTCGCCGGCCGAGTAGTAACCGTCGGCCTTCGCGGTGCCGAGCGAGAGCTTGAGCATGCGTGACGTCGAGCCCGACACCACTGCGCCCGTGTTCTGGAACGCAGCGCGCGCCACACCGCAGCCGGCGTCAAACAAGGTGCGATCACAGCCCGGCTGCCACACGGCACGCGGGAACGGCGCATCGAGCTTGGCGATGTCCGACTTCACGGTGACCTTGATGTCGAGATCGAGATCGACGTCTTCGACCGGGCCGGAGTAGCGAAGCACCGCGCCCACGATCGGAGCGCCGGGCGCGGCCGCATGGGCACGCCACAGCTCGATGCGGGCGCCATCGAGCGCGCCGTTGCGCACAGCATTCACCCACGGCACGCCGAGCAGTAGATCGGTATCGCGCGGCGTGACGGTGATCGACAGGCTATCGGACTCCAGCCCGCGCACCAGGCGCACGGAACCGCGGCGGATCAGCGGGCCGGCGCCGGAGTACGTGGCGCCGCCCCACGAGACATTCAAGCCGCCCGAGGTGTAGCGCACGACCGTGCCATCGAGCAGCGCGATCACGAACAGGTCAGTGCTCCAGAACACGCGCGACTTCAGCAGCGCAACATGCTCGGCAGTTGCGGCGATCGTCATGCGAACACCTCGGTGACCAGGTCGACGGAGCCGGTTTTCGAGTAACCCTTGAGGAAGCGCTCAAACTCCAGCTCGTCCCTGTCGAAGCGGGCGCGCATCCAGTACATGCCCGACCACGTGAGCACGTGCCCGGCAGCGGGTGCGCTGTTGAACTGGATCTGGCCGCGCGAACCCAGCACGTAGGCCGAAGGCAGCACCACCGAGCCGTTGTCTTTCACGACGAGCCCGGCCGGGTTCGGCTCCCACACCGGCTCGACCCAGGTGCCGATCTGACGCGTGAGCTGGAATAGCTGGGCGTTGCCGTCGCCTGTGGCGAACACCTGGTCGGTGACCGTGCTTGCATCCGGATCGAGCCAGCGGAACGATTCGAACGCCCCGCGGTGGGCGTTGAAGAAGGCCTGCAGGGTGGCGAGGTCGCCATCGGCCTCGCGCAGCACTTCGAACTGCAGCGTGATCCGCCAGCGCGGCCACGCGCGTTGCGCGATTCGGGTCTCCTGACCGTTCCACGATTCATTGACGCGCGTGCGCCACTCCGGCCGGCGCTTGATGACGATCGACATGCCCGGCAGCGACGGAAAGATCTGCGTGCTCATGCAGGCCTCCAGCCGTCGCGGTGCAGCTTGTTGAGTTCGCTTGCGATCACGCGCGCGTTCTCGCGGATCTGCTCACGCGACAGGCGCCCGCTGTGATCGTTGTAAGTCACCGAACCGCCACCACCGCCACTGAGC
>CAMFLH010000213.1 GCA_945957295.1 uncultured Uliginosibacterium sp. | reverse complement strand
CTTATAGACCGAACGCCCGAAGCGCCAAAACCGCAGTCATCAACGCGAATACACCGACGAGCGACAACAGCCCCCCAGCAAAGTAAATTGACTGCATCCGTTCGCGTTTCGTCCTGACCGGTGTCTCGATCAGCGTAACCACGCCAAGCACCGGCAGCCCAGAGACCTCACGCAACGCGCGCCCCTCAAAGAAAACAGGGCGAACCTGGAAGACAAGAAAAGCGACGAGCAGCCCTATCGCGAGCGACACCGCACCAGAGGCGGGCATCAGCAACGCGCGATTTGGCGCTGCGGGCTTGCTCGGCACCGATGGCGGGTCAATCAGGCGGAACTCGGCTACGCCGGAAGACGCGTCCATTTCGACGGACATGTTTGCAGCTTCCCGTCGCGCGACGAGGCTCTCGTAATTCTTCTTGTTAATGTCGTAGTCCCGATTGAGCTGGGCAAACTCAGCCTCCATCTCCGGAAGCATCCTCTGGGATCCGCGCATGGCGCCCAAGCGCGCCTCATATTCGGCTACCCGGGTCTTCAGCGATGCGACGTTAGCTTCCGACTCACTCAGAGAAAGTTTGAGCTGCTGATAAACCGGGTTCGCTCCGAGCGAGCCCGACATGCCACCACTCTTGCGCCGAGATTCAACTTCCTGCTTTTTCTGCGCCTCGAGTTGTTCAATGACCCGACGCGTTCCAACCACGTCCGGATGCTGTTCGGTGTAGCGCTGAAGAAGCGCGTCCAACTGCTTCTTCATTGCATCAATACGACCATCTATCTCCGGAATCGACACCCCACTCGCGGAGGCCTGGCCACTTTCTGGCAAGAAAACAGGGTCCTCACCCGCCAACTGACGCTTGAGCGCGTCACGGGAGTTCTCAACTTCACGTAACTCGAGCTTTGCCTGGTTGAGCTTTGCCGTCAGCTCGCCGATCTGAGAGACGGCGTCTTTCCCTGAGTCGCCGAAAAGCGCTAGGTTCTTGAGCTTGAACTCCTTAAGACGATTCTCGGCATCCGCCAACTTCGTCTCGTAGCTCTTGATCTGCTCTTCGATGAAGCGTCGCGCCTCGTCCGAGTCTTTGCGCTTATCACCCAAACCTGATTCGACAAAGATCGAGACCAGCGCTTGGACCACACGTTTGGCACGCTCCGGATTCGTATCCTTGAACGTCAGCACGAACAGATCGTCGCGCCCGGCGCCAGTAACCGTGAGGCGCTTGATCAGATCATCGATCAGTGCCTCGCGCTGTTCGCGTGTCTTCACGTCAAGATCTAGGTCTGCCATCCGGATGAGCTTTTCGACGTTCGGCCGACTGATCAGCGTCCGACTCAGAATCGTCACCTGCTGTTCGACATTCGTCGGCACTGCAAGACCCTGCATCAGCGGCTTGAGGACCGACTGAGTGTCGACGAACACCCGCGCACGCGCTTCATATTTATCGGGGATCAGCATGACCACGACGGCCAGCACAACACCGCCAATCCAGGCCGCGAGCAAGCCCCACCAGCGGTAACGCCACATTCCGCGGGCGTGCGCGATTGCACTTGCGAGAAGTTCTTCCAATTTTTACGACCTGTCGAATTGAGGCAAAACGCGCTTAGAACCAACCCTGCGGGATGATCAAAACATCGCCCGGACGCATATCAACGTTTGCGGAAACGTCGCCCCGCTTGAGTAGATCTTTGAGGCGAACGCTGTATTGCTTGCCGCCCTCAGCCGTGCGCAGAATGCTCGCCTTGTTGCCGTCAGCAAAGTCAGTGATGCCACCGACCGCGATCATCACATCCAACAGACTCATCTTCTGTTTGTACGGAAGAATTTGGGGTTTTGCAGCCTCGCCAACAACGCGAATCTGCTCGCTGTAAGGACCAACAAATCCGGTCACAACAACCGTGACGATGGGATCACGGATGTACTTCGCGAGCTGTTTCTCTATGTCGCGAGCCAGTGTCGAAGGGTCCTTACCCATCGCTGGCAGGTCTTCAACCAAGGGTGTGGTGATCTTGCCATCCGGCCGCACCGGCACCCCCATCGAGAGTTCGGGATTGCGCCAAACGACGATGCTCAACATGTCCCCTGCGCCAATCAGGTAGTTGTAGTCGGCAGCAACTGCGCCGCTAGGCGCCGGCGGGTACTGCGTGGCACACCCACCAAGTAACAGGACAGCAGCGGCGATCAATGCGAGCCAAGAGCTCTTAGCAAGAGAAACGCGAGTCATGACGACCCCCCAATTAACGAACACAAACGTCTAAACGCCCGAACGATGGTACGCGAGCCCCGCCGACGCGGCCGCCAAAAATGACACGGTTCAAGTTTGCCAACAACAAAAAAGCGGAACGGCCCTTTCGGGCCGTTCCGCTTTGCTTGAAGCGAAACCGCTTACTTCATCTTGCGACGGGCACCAACCGCCAGTCCGAGCATGCTCAGACCCAGCAGCGAGAGCGTACCGGGCTCCGGCACTTCGAAGTCAATCGAAGAGTCGAGCTGCGACTGACGCACATAGCGGGTTTTACCGTCAGCACCCACGAAGGCGCGAAGTTGCGACGGCGTCGGGATCGGCGGATCAACGTTGGTGTCGAGCGACCACGACAGAATTCCGCTATCGCCTTCGACTTCGGCAAAGGTCTTGCCCGACAGGATGTCATTCCAGAAACCGGCCACGAACGGATCTGCCGTCTCGTTCGCATCAGTGATGTCGCCATCACCGTTGAAGTCAAACGTGAATGTGCCGAGGATATCCAGATTCGCAGCCGCAATATCGGAGTTATTGACATTCATATGCAGAAGCTGCTTGCCGTTGTTGGCGTCACCACTGACATAGAACAGATCGAAATAACCGCCGTCGAAATACGGCGTGCCACCAGCACTGATGCCGCCCGTGAAGTAGTAGTTGAAGCTCATACCCCAGCCACCTGGGGTATTGAAGCCTTCGGTATCGTCGGTCAGCGGATCAAGCGGGTTCAGTGCATCAATGTTGCGCTGGCCGGACGATGCTGTGTCCTTGATATTTACGCCAGGCGTACCGTTGATCGACGCACCAGTGGTGTTGCCGATCACACCAAAACTGTTGAGGATCGACTTGATGTTAGTGTCGTAAATCTTTGCGCCGGGGCCGATCGGGCCACCAGGAACCACCGGCTCGTAGATCGAGGTAGCCAGACTACCCGTCAGGCCGAGTTGGGTGATTTCACCGGTCTTGCCGTCACCGAAGATGCTTGCACCACGGTTGATGTACACGGGGCCCGCGACCGCTTGCGCAGCCGCACCGACGAGCACCAACGACGCAGCAATCTTTGAGAGCTTGGTCAGTTTCACGGTTGCTTCCTTTCAGTTATCTCTATCGATCGGGGCCAGTTCGCCCGTCGTAGATCTATAAGCAACCGTTGTGCCAAGGTTTAGCCAGCCTTGCGATTTTCTTTTTTTTCAACCACTTAGATAGCAACGGTCCGCGCCAAGATGGCTCGCGAAGTAGACCGATCGAGGTAGCTGTAAGCCCTGTCGACACCCCGCGAGTCAGTCACTTATTCCGCCTTGGCGAGCATGCGAGCGCCGATGCTTATTGCGAGACGCTGCAGGGGATTTCGGTGCCCACCCGGGCGCCAAGTTCGAACCAAGCGGTTGGTGTAGGCGTCGAAGTGATAGCCCCAAGGGGCACCTCGCACCCCGCCGCGATCGAGGATAAGCTTGAGGGTCTCGGTGGCTGCCGCGCCGGCGCACAACATGCAGCCCATTACGGTCGACGGCCCTTTACGGTCTTTCAGGCTGATGCGGTTGGGCTCAACCAGATAGCTGTTGTGGAGGCGACGAGGCGCCAGCCCGACCAGAAAACGAAGCGCCTTTTCGGTATCGGAACGCCCCTCAAAACCGAAGTAATCCTCAAAACTCATGCCGCCCGGCAGAAAGACCAGCACCGATGTACCCATCCCCAGCGGCGCGGCGGTCACCGCAGGAATGCCGAGTCGGTGGCAGGTTGCGAACGCGAGCTGACGCGCCTTGAAGGCGAAGAAGTCGAGACCATCGACGTAAACGGAAGCGCCGTCCAGGAAAGCCTCGATGTTGGACTCGTCGACCCCTTTCGGAAACACGCGGATGTCCGCTTCGGGATTTATGTCCTTAGTCATGGCGGTGATGACATCGGCCTTCTCTCGGCCGACGGTACTGACCATTGCACCAGCCTGACGGTTGAAGTTGGGATAGTCGAAGGCATCGAAATCAGCGACAGAAAATTTGCCGACGCCCAAACGCGCGAGCGTCGTGACATGGAAACCGCCGACCCCCCCCAGACCCGCAACGGCAACACGCGCATTGCGCAGCCGAGCCTGCTCGGCCTCAGTCGTCCAACCCAGATTGCGCGAGAACGCGTTGTCGTATTCAAAACCTGACGCCATACTTTGAGTCATTTCTGATGCTCCTCAAGTAGTTGGCCCTGCAGGCCAACAAGCACATAGACGCTCACGTCATCATAGTCCTACGGTATAGGCTCAGTGAAACAACGCGCTCGATGTGAAAGAGCCCCGCATCCGCAGGCACGGAGACAAAAATGTCAGCCGAACTAGTTCCTGGCAACTTGGGTGATAGCTTCAGCAAGTATTTCGAGATCGTGCCGGCACTGGATGAGGCGGTACGGCACGAGGCGTTCTTCGTCCGCCACGAGGTGTATTGCAAGGATCTGCATTTCGAGGATGAGCGGGCGAATCGCGAAGAGACCGACGACTACGATGAGCATTCGCTCCACTGCGTTTTGCGCACGCGAGGCGAGAACGCACGTCCGGTCGGCTGCACGCGGATGATCCTCGCCAAACCGGACGATCCAAGCGCGCCGCTGCCGTTCGAAAAGTACTGCGCCACCACGCTCGACCGCTCGGTGATTGATCCGGCGGCGTTACCGCGATCAGCGATTGCCGAGGTGTCGCGACTGGCCGTGGTATCGGATTTCCGCCGCCGGAAGGACGAACAGGACAAGCCGGTGTCGATCAGTGATGACGACTTTCGCGCAGGCGGTGCAACGCCACGCTTTCCGTTCATCCCAGTGAGCCTGTACCTCGCCTGTGTCGTGATTTCGCTGCGAGAGGGGATCGAGCATCTCTTCGTGCTCACCGAGCCGCGGCTGGCCATGCATTTCTCGCGGATCGGCTTCGACATACAGCAGATCGGGGGGGCTATCGAGCACCGCGGGAAGCGGGTGCCTTCTTACCTTCGGCCAGCGGTGATCAAGCGCGATCTGAAGCCGATGATGCGTCCGCTCTATGAAGTGGTTGAAGCATCGATTGCCCTCACCTATGCCGCGGCCGGCCGCTGAACACGGCTAGGGCCGCTCACGCTCTTCGCAGGCGAGCCACGCACGCGCCAGCATGTGTGCACTCACTGGCGCAGTGATGAACACAAATCCCAGCGGAATCAGATAGCGCAGGCTGAGCGCACCGTCGATGAAGTAAAAGTAGATCGCGAGCGCCGCCAGTGCGCAGCCCGCACCGAGCGTCGCGGCCTTCGTCGGTGCGTGCAGCCGCAGCATAAAGGCCGGAAGTCGCACCAGGCCCCATGCGCCCACCAGAGCGGCGGCGCCGCCGAGGACCAGCAGTACCGCGACCAAGGTGTCAGCCCAGATCGGCATCTCTACCCCCTCTTGCGCGGATCAGATAGCGCGCCGCGGTCACGGTGCCGACAAAACCAAGCATCGCGATGGCGAGCATGCCTTCAAAGTTGAATGGATTGCCCGATTTGATGCCCAGCACTGCAATCAGGGCCAGGGCAATCACGTAAAGGGTATCGAGCGCCAACACACGGTCGTGGGCCGCTGGACCGCGCAGCAGCCGAATGCCGCACAACAACAAGGCCAGCAGATAGGCCAGCGCGACGTAGGGCAGAACGATCGCCGTCATGCGTAAAGCTCCAGCAACAGGGATTCATAGCGCGCCTTGATGGCCTGTGCGACCGCATCCGGGTTGTCGGTATCCAGCGCGTGTACGCAAAGCCGCGAACCCTTGGCGTCGTAGTCGACCGACAAGGTACCGGGCGTCAGTGAGACGATGCCGGCCAGGGCGACCACGCGCACGTCGTTCGGCAGCGCGAGCGGCACGCTGACCCAGGCCGACCTCAGACGCCCGGGCCGCACCAACACAAGCCAGGCGACCGCCAGATTCGAAGCTGGAATGTCCCATGCAACACGCGCGATCAACCGCAATAAGGGCAGCAGCCGCAATCGCGGCCCCTGTGCACGCTTAGGCCCAAGCCAATAAGCCACCAGGTAAGCCAAAGGCGCACCGAGCAGCATGTTTCCGGTCGACGTACTGCCCTGCAGCAGTAGCCACCCCGCCCAGAGACCGACGAACCACACGATCGACACACGACCGGCCTTCATGGTTGGGCCCTCATGGATTGCGCGCCGAGCACCATGCGGACATAGCTGTCCGCGTGCGTAATGCCATCCGCCGCAGCCAGGCTGTAACGCTGGGTCGGTGCGGCGAAAAGGGCCACGGCGACAACACCGCCGCACAACCAGCACAGCGCGATGCGCTCGACTGCACTTGCCTGGTCGCCACCGGATCCGGCCACCCGCAGGCCGGCGCGTGCAAAACCAACCACCAGCAGCAGGCTGGCCACCAGGAGCGCGAACGCCACCCATGCGTGGGCTGGAGACGCGAGCAAACCGTGCAGCGCTTGGATCTTTGCGAGAAACGATGCTGCTGGCGGCAAGCCTGCGGCGCAGACTGCCGCAGCCAGCAACCAGAGTTTTGCGTTACCCAAGCGCCGGCGAGTATGGAGATCCGCCACCAGGTACAACGCGCTGGCGCTGGCCGCGCTGACCGGCAGATACATCAAGCCCGCCGCGAGGGCCTGCAACAATCCGGCGTTGAAGACAATCAGGAGGAAACCGCTCGATCCAAGTACGCCCCAGGTGGCAACTTGCGCCAAGGAAAGGCTTGCGAGCGCGCCAAACCCGGCCAGCAGCATCGTGCCAACGCCAGCAAGCAACACCCCGTTGGAAAAGGAACCCTCATCAAGCACGCTGCCCCAGAGGCTCGTGACCCGCAGGAGCGAGTAGGCCCCCAACTTGGTCAGCAAAGTAAATGCCGCCGCTGACACAGGCGAGATGCGGCCGTAGGTCTGCGGCAACCAGGCACTCAACGGCAACGCAGCGGCTTTGAGCAGAAAGACCACCGCCAACAGGCCCACACCAACCCGTGCAAGCGGCTGATCGTCAGTTGGGAGTGCTGGCAGGCGTTGGGCAAGATCGGCGAAAGACAGGCTGCCGGCCACGCCATACAGCAAGCCCGCCGCGATCAGGAACAACGCGGAGCCAGCAAGGTTGATGGCCACGTAACGCAAGGTCGCGCCCGCTTCGCGGGTGCCCGCGCCGAGCAGGGCCACGCCGTATGACCCCACAAGCATGACTTCAAAGAACACGAACAGATTGAACACATCGGTCGTCAGGAATGCGCCGTTGACACCCATCCACAGCACATGAAACAGCGGATGCGCGTAGGCGCCACGATCCTGATCGCCGCCCACGATGAAGAGCAAAACTCCGAACAACACCCATGCCGTAGCCAACACAGCCCAAGCGCTGAGGCGATCCGACAGCAGCGCGATGCCAAACGGAGCCTGCCAGTTCCCCAGCAGGTAGACGGCGTCGTTGCCGGCTGCAGACTGCACGACCAGCGCCATCGCGGCACCAAGAATCGCAACCGCGCCGAGAAGGCTCAACCCCCGAGCGAAGCGCGGAAACATGAGTGTCAGGATTGCCGACACCAGCGGAAGCGCGACCGGGGCAATCACCAGATGCGGACTGGAAAGAAATGCCACGCGCCTAGCCCTCCGCTGCGTCGATACCGCGACGCGTACGTTGAATGGCGAGCGCGACAACCAAGGCGGTCATGGCAAAGCCGATAACGATCGCCGTCAGCACCAGAGCCTGCGGTAGCGGGTCAACATGTGCAGTCACCGTCACTGCGCCCTGCCCCGGCACGATCGGTGGCTTGTCGGGTGCGGGGCGCCCCATTGCGAACAGGAA
>CAMFLH010000212.1 GCA_945957295.1 uncultured Uliginosibacterium sp. | reverse complement strand
GTCAAGAACTTCATCGAGTACGTCGAGTCCGGTCACTACAACGGCACGATCTTCCATCGCGTGATCGATGGCTTCATGGTGCAAGGCGGCGGCATGACGCCCGATATGCAGCAGAAGCCGACGCGCGACACGATCGAAAATGAAGCCAACAATGGCTTGAAGAACGAACGCGGCACCATCGCGATGGCGCGCACCCAGGCACCCCATTCGGCGTCAGC
The DNA here is from genome assembly GCA_945957295.1 of uncultured Uliginosibacterium sp. Lineage (GTDB taxonomy): Bacteria > Pseudomonadota > Gammaproteobacteria > Burkholderiales > Rhodocyclaceae > Niveibacterium. The sequence goes on along the minus strand of CAMFLH010000212.1, from coordinate 7,836 downwards.
ACAGTTCTTCATCAACGTCGCGGATAACGAGTTCCTGAACTATCGCTCGCCCGACCTGCAAGGCTGGGGCTACTGCGTGTTCGGAAAGGTCGTCGAAGGCATGGATGTCGTCGACAAGATCCGTGCGGTCAAGACTGGTCGCCGCGGCTTCTTCCAGGACGTGCCGAACGAAGACGTCATCATCGAACGCGCTGAAGTCGTCTGACCACGAGCGGTTGCCTGCATGATCCATTTCATCTCCGACCTCCACCTGAGTCCGAAGCACCCTCAGGTGGCAGTCGCCTTTTTGCGCTATATCGGCGGCCCGGCGCGTGGCATTGAAGCGCTCTACATCCTTGGCGATCTGTTTGATGCCTGGCCGGGCGACGACGCGCTGGTCGACCCGGCCGCTCGCGGCATCGCCGATGCGCTTGCCGCCCTGTCGGCAAACGGAACAAAGATCTACATCATGCAAGGCAACCGCGACTTCATGCTCGATCGCGGCTTCGCTGCGGCGGCTGGCGCGAGCTTGATCGAAGAACCCTACGCCCTCTCGCTTGGCGAAACTCGCCACGTGCTGATGCACGGTGACGCCTTGTGCACCGACGACGTTGCCTACCAACAGTTCCGCACGATGGTGCGAAACCCGCAGTGGCGGGCAGCCGTGCTGGCAAAAACCCTTCAGGAACGGCTCGCTCTGGCAGCAGAGATCCGAATGAAGAGCGAGCACGCGAAGCAGGACAAAGACACCGAGATCATGGACGTGAACATCGCTGCGGTGGAGGCTGCGATTCGCGACGCAGACCACGCTGATCTGATTCACGGCCATACTCATCGCCCCGCTTGCCATAGCCATGTAGTGGACGGGAAAACTTGCAAGCGCTGGGTGCTGCACGACTGGCGAGACAAATCCGAATGGCTGGAGTGGTCGCCGGAAGGCGGGTTCGCGTTCCGCTCCTGCTGATGAACAAAGCGCTCATCGTTGACGACAGCGAGCCGAACCGTCGGCTCCCTGCCCTGATTCTGGGCCAGCTCGGCTGGGCGACGACGGAAGTCGCCGACGGCGAGGCAGCGCTTGACGTCGCTCGCCTCGACCACTTTGACTGCATCCTGCTTGATCTCCATCTGCCAGGTCTGCGCGGTGACGAAGTCTGTCGCCGGCTGCGCGAGAGCGGCGCTCAGCCCGACACCTGGATCGTCGCCTACACCGGCGAGAGCCCGGACCACATCGCGCAAATCACACAAGGCACCCCGTTCGACGCTGTGCTGACCAAGCCCATCACGCGCAAGAGCCTCCTACAGGCCCTACCGCCATCAGAGCGCTAGACAAAGCGCGAAAAAAAACGCCGCGAACTTCTTCGCGGCGTTTCTCTTCGTACTGATTGATTGGGGGCCGTGACGACCCCTGTCTATCGTCAGCGATCCTCGTGCGAGACGAGATTCAGATCCATCTGCCCGCCGTCGTTGTCTTCATCGCCTTCATCGTCACGGCTGTTTGAGGCCGGTACGTCTGTGTTGCGGGCGTCTTCAATCTCGTTCAGGTACGCCGCCGTGATATCGCCGGTCACATAGAAACCGTCAAAACACGACGTCTCAAACACTTCGATCGTCGGGTTGAGCTCCTTGACGGCCTTCTTGAGATCGTCGAGATCCTGATAGATCAGTGCGTCAGCCCCGATCTCGTGGGCGATCTCGTCCTCAGAGCGGAAAGCGCCGATCAGTTCGTTGCGGCTCGGCATATCGATGCCGTAGACGTTGGCAAAGCGCACCGGCGGCGCCGCCGAGGCCATGAACACCTGCGTTGCACCTGCTTCGCGCGCCATGTTGATGATCTCGCGACTCGTCGTACCGCGAACGATCGAATCGTCGACCAGCAACACGTTCTTGCCAGCAAATTCCTGGTGAATTGCGTTGAGCTTCTGACGCACCGACTTACGACGCACCGCCTGCCCGGGCATGATGAACGTCCGACCGATGTAGCGGTTCTTCACGAAGCCTTCGCGATACGGCACCCCCAGACGATTCGATAGTTCCATCGCTGCCGGGCGGCTGGAATCAGGAATCGGCACGACGACGTCGATCTTCAGATCGGGATATTTCTTGAGGATGCGTTCTGCGAGGTACTCGCCCATCTTGACGCGGCTGTCGTACACCGAAATGCCGTCGATCAGCGAATCCGGGCGCGCAAGGTAAACGAACTCGAACATGCAAGGCGCATGCGGCAGCCCAGACACGCACTGGCGGCTCTCCAAGTGGCCCTGGGTATTGATCAGCACCGCCTCGCCCGGAGCGATGTCGCGCAACAGCTTGAAGCCAAGCACATCGACCGCGACGCTTTCCGAAGCGACCATGTATTCGGTACCACCCAGCGCTTCGTTGCTGCCGATCACGAGCGGGCGAATGCCGTGCGGATCACGGAAAGCCAACAGACCATAGCCCGCAATCATCACCACGGCAGCGTAAGCGCCTTTAACGCGACGCATGACGCCAGCGACAGCCTTGAAAATCTGCTCCGACTCCAGCCGCGGCCCTTTGGCATGTTCCTGCAGCTCATGCGCCAGTACGTTCAGCAGTACCTCGGAGTCCGAGTTGGTGTTGATGTGTCGGAGGTCGGCGAGGAACATCTCGCGCTTGAGCTCATCGGCGTTGGTCAGGTTGCCGTTGTGCGCAAGCATCAGACCGAACGGCGAATTCACATAAAACGGCTGGGCTTCGGCCGGGTTATAGGCCGAACCGGCTGTGGGATAGCGGCAATGGCCAATCCCCCAGTTACCGGTGAGGTTACGCATGTTGCGCGTGCGGAAGACATCCCGCACCAGCCCCGAGCCCTTGTGCATGTGAAACTTGCCTGCTTGCGCCGTCGCAATGCCCGCTGCGTCCTGCCCGCGGTGTTGCAACACCTGAAGCCCGTCATACAACAGCTGGTTGACCGGCGTAGTCGCTACTACACCCAGAATCCCGCACATCGTCGATCACCTATCTGAATTGAATCCGTTTAGCGAGTGGCTCCGGCATCCACGGCGCCACCGCCAGCACCGCCGCCTCAAGCGGCGGCGCCAATACCGCGTCGTGCCACCAAGCTTGGCGCGGGAGATTTGTCAGCCCACCGGCCATCACCAGTGCGAACACCAGCAACAACCCGCGCGCCAACCCGAACATTGCGCCGAAAGCCCGATCCGCAAGACCAAGCCCCACGGCATGAAGTAATTCACGTAGCAGCAACCGCAACAAACCGAGCACCAACAAGCTCGCGATAAACACCAACGCAAACGCCCCGGCCTGCTGTAGTAACGGCTCGCTCGTGATGCCACTGAACAGCGGCACGACGAGCGGCGAAAAATGTTTGGCGACAAAGAACGCAATCACCCACGCGAGCAGAGCGAGGACTTCGCTGACCAACCCGCGCCATGCGCCGATCGCCAGCGAAACCAGCGTAATTGCTATGACCGCGTAGTCGAAGCCGCTCATCAACTCACGAGCGCGGTGTCACAACGCCGGCCAAGCCCGCCTTGCGCAACTTAGCGGCTGCAGCGTCGGCCGCATCGCGTGTTGCAAAGGGACCGGCACGAACTCTTGTCTTGTCGCCCAACACCTCGGTGTAGGAACTGTAACCCTGCGCTTTGACCTTACTCCGGACCGCCGAGATGTTGCTGGCGTCCTTAAAGGCGCCAAGCTGCACAACATAACCGCTGCCCGCCTCAACCGTCGTCGCTTTTTCGCCACTCAGAATCGCCGCCGCGCGCTCGGACTCCGATTTCTTGGCGCTCGATTCCACTGGTTTTGTGCTTGCCGGCTTTTCCATTTTGGCCACATGCGGCTCTTCCGGCGTTTGCGGCTTAGGCGCGCTCTGCGCCGGCGCAGGCTCCGGTGCCTTCGGCGCCGGGGCCGATGCCGTCGCGCCCTCACTTGGTGACGGCACATTCGTGCTCGACGGGATCTTGTCATCTTCAACCGGCACGGCCGGTTTGGTTGGCGCGGGAGCAGCCCCCTGGATCACGCGCGACGCAAAATTCGCGCCCTCCTGGCTAGGAATTCTGATCTGGATATCCTGACCCGCTTGCTTCGGCTCATGCTCCATTACGAGCGGGAGGACAATCGCAGCTAAAAGCGCCAGCGCGCCAGCGCCGACCAGGCGACGGCGGGCGCGCTTCTTCAGTTCGAGTTGGGTGTCGGTCTCGGCCATTGCAGCTGCGCGCGGGTCTCAATGACGTCCCGACGATCGAAGTACGTCGGAGACGGTAAGGAAGGATCCAAAGACTGCGATTCTATCATCCGGTTGCGCGCGATCCTTGGCCCGTTGGAGACCGGCCGCCGGCCCGTCGCAAACCTCGATGTCGCCCGAGACGCCAGCCTCGCGCAGCTTTGTAGCAAGGGCTTCACCGGACAGCCCACGCGGGCCCGGCAACGAACATGCAAGCCAGTGATCGACACGACGCGAAATCAACGAAATTGCCCCGACGACGTCCTTGTCCGCGAGCATGCCGACTACCGCATAAGTCTCTGGCGCGTATCCCAGATTGGAGAGGTTCTCTGCGAGGACGCCAACCGATTGAGGATTGTGCGCAACATCGAGAATGACCGTCGGGCGCCCAGGCAACACCTGGAAGCGACCTGTCAGTTCGACATGCAGCAGCCCTTCTCGAACCGCCTGCATCGAGACCGGTAAACGGTCCGCAAGCGTTTCCAGTGCAGCCAGCACCCCCGACGCATTGAGAAGCTGATTTGCCCCTCTCAGGGCGGGATACGCCAAGGAGCTTCGCTTCTGCGCACGCCCGACGAAACTCCATTGCTGGCGATCGCCAGCATACGAAAAATCGCGCCCAATCAGGCGGAGATCCGCGCCGATCAATCGCGCATGCTCAACCAAGGAAGCAGGCGGATTTGGGTCCGAGCAAATTGCTGGCGTATTGGCGCGGAAGATCCCCGCCTTCTCGTAACCGATCTGCTCGCGCGTGGTACCGAGATAATCGGTGTGATCAATCGCAACGCCGGTCACAATCGAGCAGTCTGGCTCGAAAACATTAACTGCATCGAGCCGCCCACCCATGCCGACTTCAAGGATGATCACATCCAGCGATGATTTGCCGAATGCCTGCCAGGCGGCCAGGGTGCCCAGTTCGAAATAGGTTAGCGGCGTCTCACCACGCGCTGCGTCGACTTCCGAAAACGCCTCACACAAGGCTTCGTCCGAAACCTCGGTGCCGTTGATTCGGATGCGCTCGGTATATCGAACCAGATGGGGTGAGGTATAGAGCCCGACCTGATAACCGGCGGCGCGAAGAATCGCCTCCAGCATCGCACAGGTCGACCCCTTTCCATTCGTACCGCCAACCAGAATGACTGGACAGGCCTGCCGCACGCCAAGCGCTGCTGCAACGAGCCTGACACGATCCAGACCGAGTTCGATTGCGTTGACGTGCTGACGCTCGGCGTACTCGAGCCAGTCCGCCAGGGACTTCGATACCATCGCGACGGACCGCTTGTGCTTAGTTTGGGGCGCTTTGCCGCGTCAGCAACGACAGCAGGTCAGCCAACTCATCGCGCAAGGCACGGCGATCAACGATCATGTCGATAGCGCCCTTTTCGAGCAAGAACTCCGAGCGCTGGAAGCCCTCAGGCAGTTTCTCGCGCACGGTCTGCTCAATCACGCGCGGGCCCGCAAAACCGATCAGCGCACCGGGCTCACCAATCACGACATCGCCGACGAACGCGAAGCTGGCCGACACGCCACCCATCGTCGGATCCGTCAGCACCGTGATAAACGGTAGCTGCCGCTCGGACAGCCGAGTGAGCGACGCGGTCGTTTTCGCCATCTGCATCAGCGAGAACAACCCCTCTTGCATTCGGGCGCCGCCAGAGGCGGTAAAGCAGATAAACGGCACACCTTGCTCGAGCGCAGCGGTTACGCCGCGCACAAAGCGCTCACCGACGACCGAGCCCATCGAGCCGCCCATGAAGTCGAACTCGAAAACCGCGACTACGCAAGGCACGGTCTTGATGGCACCCTGCATCACCACCAGCGCATCCCCCTCGCCCGTTTCGTCGTTTGCCGCGGACAGGCGATCCGGATAGCGTTTGCTGTCCTTGAACTTCAAGGGGTCAACAGGGACAACCTCGGCACCAATTTCAAAGCGCGCATCGGGGTCGAGCAACAAGTCCAGCCGTGCGCGAGCGCGCAAACGCTTGTGATGACCGCACTTCGGGCACACATGCTGGTTGCCCTCAAGGTCGGAGCGGTACAAGACCGCCTCACAGACCTCGCACTTGCTCCACAGGCCCTCCGGGATCGACTTGCGGGAAGGCGCATCACGTTTGATCTTCGGAGGAAGGAGTTTGTTCAACCAGCTCATCGGGCAGACTCCACAACAGGTTCATCGAGCGCGAGGCGAATCTCCGACAGGAACGCCCGCACACGTTGCGGGGCTTCGCCGGCCGGCGCGCCTTCGATCTCTTCGATCACACGACTGCCTATCACGACCGCATCCGCTACGGCGCCAATCGCGCGTGCAGACGCCGCGTCGCGAATGCCGAAGCCAACACCCACCGGCATGCCGAGCCGCGCTTTCAGGTTCGGAATACGCGAGACGACGTCCGCGATATCCAAATGTGCAGCGCCGGTCACACCTTTGAGCGATACGTAGTAGGCATAACCGCTACCAATTTCCGCGACGCCGGCCATCCGGCTATCGGTGGAGGTCGGCGCGAGCAGGAAGATCGGGTCAAGCCCTGCTTCCTTGAGCGTATTGGCAAAGGTCGTCGCTTCTTCAGGAGGATAGTCGACGACGAGCACGCCATCGACCCCGGCATCCACCGCAGCCGCAACGAAGCGTTCGATCCCCATCGCCTCGATCGGGTTGGCGTATCCCATCAGCACGACAGGCGTCGCCGCGTCGGCTTCGCGGAACGCCTTGACAATCGCCAGCACGTCTCTCAGCGATACGCCATGCTTGAGCGCCCGCTCGGCGGCGCGCTGGATCGTCGGGCCGTCGGCCATCGGATCGGAAAACGGCACACCGAGTTCAATCACGTCCGCACCGCCGGCAACCAGCGCGTGCATCAGCGGGAGTGTTTCAGCAGGTGACGGATCGCCCGCCGCAATGTAGGGAATCAGCGCGGTACGCTGCTCGGCACCGAGTCGGTCAAATACGGTCTTTATTCTGGACATGCTGTAGGTATCGAAGGCTTCAATGTGGGGGCAAGCGCATCAAAACTTGATGCCAGATTTCTCGGCGACCGTATGCATATCCTTGTCGCCTCGACCGGAGAGATTAACGAGCAGCAGCTTGTCCTTCGGCAGGGTCGGCGCCAAGCGCATCGCATGGGCAATCGCGTGTGAAGACTCCAGAGCTGGGATGATTCCTTCCATGCGACACAGCGTATGGAAAGCGTTCAAGGTTTCTGCGTCAGTCACACCAACGTATTCAGCCCGACTCGAATCTTTCAGCCAAGCGTGCTCCGGGCCAACGCCCGGGTAATCAAGGCCCGCCGAGATCGAATGGGTTTCGATGATCTGGCCATTCGGATCCTGCAGCAGGTACGTGCGATTGCCGTGCAGCACACCGGGCGTTCCAGCCGACAGGGAAGCCGCATGGCGCCCGGTTTCGATACCGTCACCGGCAGCCTCGACGCCAATCAGCTTGACCGAAGGATGCGGGATATACGGGTGGAAGATCCCCATCGCGTTGGAGCCACCGCCAACGCAGGCGATTACGGCGTCGGGCTGGCGCCCGAAATCCGCCTGCATTTGATCAATAGCTTCGCGGCCAATGATCGACTGGAAATCGCGAACCATCATCGGGTAAGGATGCGGCCCCGCCACTGTACCAATGATGTAGAACGTGTCGGCAACGTTCGTGA
>CAMFLH010000211.1 GCA_945957295.1 uncultured Uliginosibacterium sp. | reverse complement strand
CGGATACCTCGGCATCAAGGAGCAGATCGAGCCGACGCCGGAAGCCAGCGGCAGCGCGTATGACTCCGACTACCAGTTGCCGCGCAGCCTCGCCGAGGCGCTCGACTTGCTGCGTGGCTGCGAGCCGCTGCGCAAGGTGATCGGCGAGCGCTTCGTCACCGTGTATTCAGCGGTGAAGGATCACGAATACGAAGAGTTCATGCGCGTGATCAGCCCTTGGGAACGTGAGCACCTGTTGCTGCATGTCTGATCGACCCAGCTGACGCGCACCCGGGTGGTGCGCATCGGGCCCGTCTTGTCTGCGAGAGCATTCGAAGGAATACGAAACCATGAACATGAACGAAAACACCCGGGTGGATACCAAGGCGATCCAGGCGATCGACGGTGCGCACTACCTGCACCCCTTCACCGACAACCAGGCGCTGGGCCAGAAGGGCGCGCGCGTGATGGTGAAGGGAGAGGGGATCTACGTGTGGGATTCCGAGGGTAACAAGATCCTCGATGGCATGTCGGGCTTGTGGTGCGTGAATGTGGGCTACGGCCGCAAGGAGCTCGCCGACGCGGCCTACAAGCAGTTGCTGGAGATGCCGTACTACAACAGCTTCTTCCAGACCACCAACGTGCCGGCAGCGCAGCTCGCCAAACTGCTGACCGAGGTGACGCCGCCGCAGTTCAACCATGTGTTCTTCTCGGGTTCCGGCTCCGAAGGCAACGACACGGTGGTGCGCATGGTGCGCCGCTACTGGGATCTGCTCGGTCAGCCGCAGCGCAAGGTGATCATCAGCCGGCACAACGCCTACCACGGCTCGACGATGTGTGGCGCCTCGTTGGGTGGCATGAGCGGCATGCACGCACAAGGGGATCTGCCGATCCCCAATATCGTGCATATCGAGCAGCCCTATTGGTACGAGAACGGCCGCGACATGGACCCGGATGCGTTCGGCTTGAAGGCTGCGGGCTGGCTGGAAGAGAAGATTCTCGAACTCGGCGCCGACAAGGTAGCGGCCTTCATCGGCGAGCCGGTGCAGGGTGCGGGTGGCGTGATCATTCCGCCGAAAACCTATTGGCCCGAGATCCAGCGCATCTGCGACAAATACGGAATCCTGCTGGTTTCCGACGAAGTGATCTGTGGGTTCGGTCGCCTCGGCGAGTGGTGGGGCTGCGAGAAGTTCGGCTACAAGCCGGATCTGATGACCTTCGCCAAGGGCGTTACTTCAGGTTATGTGCCACTTGGGGGTGTGATGGTGGGCGACCGCATCGCAAAGGTGCTTCTGGAAAAGGGCGGTGAGTTCAATCACGGCTACACCTACTCCGGGCATCCGGTGGCCTGCGCGGTGGCGCTGGAGAACATCGACATCATTCGCCGCGAACACCTTGTCGAACAGGTGCGCGACGAGACTGGCCCCTATCTCAAGGAGAAATTCGAAGCCTTGGCCGACCACCCACTGGTGGGCATCGCAGAAACCTGCGGTCTTGTGGCCGGGTTGGTGCTGGTGAAGAACAAAACGACGCAGGAGGCCTTCGATCCTGCACTGGAAGTGGGCATGGTTTGCCGCGGCCACATGTTCGGCAACGGCATGATCATGCGCGCGGTGGGTGACCGCATGATCATCGCGCCGCCGCTGGTGATCACCAAGGCGCAGATTGACGAAATGGTCGCCCTGATCCGCAGCTGTCTCGATAAAACCCATGCGGATCTGAAGGCGCGCAACTGGATCTGATCAAAGCTCATTTTGTGCAGGTGCACGGGTCCGATTTTTGCTAAGTTGTCGTCACATACCCGGCCGTACGTTCGTGAGCGCACAGACGGCCGGGCTTGAAGTACCGATTTCATGTCCGCCACTCGTTTTTCAGCCACCCGGAGGCTTCCAATGAAAGTGTTCTCGAGCCGCAACCTCAAGCGATGTGCGGTCGGCATGTTCACCACGCTGGCCCTCGCCGCCCACGCGGAAGAAGAGAAAGTCCTGAACGTCTACAACTGGTCCGACTACATCGCGGAAGACACGCTCAAGAACTTCGAGAAGGAAACCGGCATCAAGGTCCGTTACGACAATTTCGATAACAACGAAATCGTCCATGCCAAGCTGGTGGCTGGCAAGACGGGCTACGACGTGGTGGTGCCGTCCTCCTACTGGGCGAAGATCCAGGCCGATGGTGGCCTGTTGATGAAGCTGGACAAGAGCAAGCTGCCGAACCTGAAGAACCTTGACCCGGACTTTCAGGCCGCGCTTGCCAAGCTCGATCCGGGCAATCAGTACATGGTGAACTGGCTGTGGGGCTATACCACCGTCGGTATCAACGTCGACAAGGTCAAGGCAGCCCTGGGCAACATGCCGATGCCGGAAAACGCCTGGGATCTGGTCTTCAAGCCGGAATACATTTCCAAGCTCAAGAGTTGCGGCGTGTCCTTCCTGGATTCCGCCACTGAAGTGGTGCCGGCTGCGCTGCACTACCTCGGCAAGCCCGCCTACAGCAAGAACGTTGCGGACTACGGCCAGGTGCCCGCGCTGCTCAAGAGCATCCGCCCGTACGTGACACTGTTCAGCTCATCGGGCTATATCAACGACATGGCGAACGGCTCGATCTGCCTGTCGCTCGGCTGGTCCGGCGACATCAACATCGCGCGTCAGCGTGCGATCGACGGCAAGACTGGCCAGAACATCCAGGCCCTGATTCCGAAGACCGGCGGCATCGTCTTCATGGACACGATGGTCATCCCGGCCGACGCACCGCACCCGGACAACGCGCACAAGTTCATCAACTACATCATGCGCCCTGAAGTGCATGGCAGCCTGACGAACAAGGTGTTCTACGCGAATCCGAACAAGGAGTCGAAGAAGTTCGTGAAGCCTGAAGTGGCCAGCAACCCGACGGTGTTCCTGAGCGACGCCGACATGAAGAAGATGGCCATGCCAGATGCGATCAACAACGACATCCGTCGCCAGATGACGCGCATCTACACGTCGTTCAAGACCGGCCTGTAAGCCCAACTGAACGAGACGGAACGGAGGGAGGGGAATGGTGGTTTCGCAAGCACCGGCGTTTCTTCAGATCAAGGACGTCGTAAAGGACTTTGGCGGCGTGAAGGCGGTCAATCACGTCAGCATCGACATCGCCAAGGGAGAGATTTTCGCGCTGCTCGGATCGAGCGGCTGCGGCAAGACGACGCTCTTGCGGATGCTTGCGGGATTCGAAACCCCGACCTCCGGGCGCATCATTCTTAATGGCCACGATCTGGCGGGCCTGCCGCCGTATCTGCGGCCGATCAACATGATGTTCCAGTCCTACGCGCTGTTCCCGCACCTTTCGGTGGAGGAGAACGTCGCCTTCGGCTTGAAGCGTGACGGCATGCCGAAGGATCAGATCGTCGAGCGCGTCGAGAAGATGCTCAAGCTGGTACAGCTCTCCAAGTACGCCAAACGTAAACCGCACCAGCTTTCGGGTGGCCAGCAGCAACGCGTGGCACTGGCGCGCAGCCTCGCCAAACGGCCGGACTTGCTGCTGCTTGATGAGCCGCTTGGCGCGCTGGACAAGAAGCTGCGCGAGGAAACGCAGATCGAGCTGGTCAACATCATCGAGCAGGTCGGTGTGACGGTGGTGATGGTGACGCACGATCAGGAAGAGGCGATGACCATGGCCTCGCGCATCGCGATCATGAGCGAGGGCAACATCCTGCAGATCGGCGCACCGAGCGAAGTGTACGAAACGCCGGCGAACCGCTTCGTCGCGGACTTCATTGGTAACGTCAATCTGATGGATGGCACGCTGATCGACGACAACCCGGACCACGTCATCATCGAGTGTGCCGACTGCAAGCACTACGTCGGCCACGGCATTACCGGTAACGAAGGTATGCCGGTGTCGGTGGCGGTGCGCCCCGAAAAGATCCATGTCACCCGTGAGCGCCCGGAAGGCGAATACAACCATGTTCGCGGCACGATCAAGGACATGGTGTATTTCGGCAGTCACACCGTCTACCACATCCAGCTCGGCAGTGGCCTCGTGCTCAAGGTCAGCGAGAGCAACATCGCGCGCCATCGCGATGATCCGCTGACCTGGGGCGATGAGGTGTGGGCGAGCTGGACACCGTTGTCGCAGGTTGTGCTCACGCAGTGAAGGGCGCGCGATGAGACCTCAATCCTTCCTCGCGCGCTTGCGCAAGTCGAAGCTGCTCAGCGGACGCACGGCGGTGATCGGCGTGCCTTACGCTTGGCTGCTGGTGTTCTTCCTGCTGCCTTTCCTCATCGTCATGAAGATCAGCGTCTCGGAAATGGAGACGGTGCACTTCAAGGATCTTTTGACCTACAAGGATGGCCTGCTCCAGCTCACGCTGAAGCTCAGCAACTACGAGTTCATTGCCGAAGATCCGCTTTACTTCAAAACCTATCTTGCAAGTTTGAAGTACGCGGCGATCACCACGGTGTTGTCGCTGCTGATCGGCTATCCGTTCTCGTACTTCATGGCGCGCGCGAAGCCTTCACTGCAACCCGCGCTGCTGATGATGGTGATGTTGCCGTTCTGGACCTCCTTCCTGCTGCGCGTTTATGCGTGGAAGGGCTTGCTGGGCGAAAACGGTTGGGTGGCCAACCTGCTCGAATGGTTGCATGTCGACCACTTGCTGGTTGCTGCGGGTCTGATCCCGGCGCTGGGCAAGTTCATGAACACACCGTTCTCGCTGGTGCTGGGCATGGTCTACACCTATCTGCCCTTCATGATCCTGCCGCTCTACGCGAACCTCGCGAAGATGGATCTGCGCCTGCTCGAAGCCGCGGCCGACCTTGGCGCCACGCCCTGGACCACCTTCTGGAAGATCACCGTGCCGCTCTCCAAGGCCGGCATCATCGCCGGCTCGATGCTGGTGTTCATCCCCTGCGTGGGTGAGTTCGTGATTCCGGAACTACTTGGCGGGCCAGAGACGCTGATGATCGGCCGCGTGTTGTGGGACGAGTTCTTCTCGAACAATGATTGGCCGATGGCCTCGGGGGTGGCGGTCGTGATGATCCTGCTGATCATCGTGCCGCTGGCGATCTTCAACAAGTACCAGGCTGAAGCGCAGGAGGCCCGCTGATGAATGGCAAGAAGCCGCCGATCTTCGGCGAAACCTTCAATCGCCGGTTCGGCAAGGCGTGGCTGGCGGGGGGCTATGCCTTCCTCTATCTGCCGATCGTGGCACTGGTGATTTACTCGTTCAACAACTCGCCGCTGCCGACCACCTGGGGGGGCTTCACCTTCAAGTGGTACGGCAAGCTGATGAGCGATACCGAGATGCTCACCGGCTTCTGGCTGTCGCTGAAAGTGGCGTTCTTTACCGCCTGCGCGTCGGTGGTGATCGGCATGTTCGCTGCTTTCACGCTGGTCAAGTACAAGCGCTTCTTCGGCCGCACGATCTTCACCGGCATGGTCAACGCGCCGCTGGTGATGCCCGAGGTGATCATCGGTCTCTCGCTGCTGCTGATGCTCGTGTCGGTGCAGCACTGGCTGGGCTTCCCCGAGCGTGGTGCGATGACGATCTGGATGGGCCATCTGCTGCTGGGTTTGGCCTACGCCACCGTGGTGATCCAGGCCCGCCTTCAGGATCTGAACCCGCAGATCGAAGAGGCCGCGATGGATCTGGGGGCCAAGCCGCACCAGGTGTTCTTCCTCGTCACGATGCCGATGATCGCGCAGGCCCTGGCGTCCGCTTGGCTGCTCACCTTCACGCTGTCGCTCGACGATGTGGTGCTGTCCGCCTTCTTGTCCGGCCCCGGCTCCACGACGATGCCGCTGGTGATCTTCTCGCGCGCACGCCTTGGCCTTAACCCCAGCGTGAATGCCGTCGCCACCGTGATCATCGCGGTCGTGTCGATTGCCGTGATTACCGCCAGCTACCTGATTGCCCGTGCGGAGCGCCGCCGCGCCCGCGAAATGGCCGCCGCCCAGCGCGCGTCCTGACCCATTCACCAGACCAAACAGATTTCACCCAAGAGGAGAGCCCGATGAATGCCTTGAAGGTCACCACGCTGGCACTGGCATTGGCCGCCGCGTTTCCGGTTGTCGCGCAGGCCCAGTCGAACAAGGAGCTGCTGAACGAGTTGCGCGCGCTCCAGAAGCGGGTCGGCGAACTCGAACAGAAACTCAAGGCCGAGGAGGCGAAGAGCGCCGCTGCGCCGACAGCCGCCGCTGCCGCGCCGGCCGCAGAGGCCGTTCAACCAGGCATGACGCCGGACCAGCAGGCCGAGTTCAACCGCATCGCGGTGAAGGCCGAGGCGCTGGAAGACGCACGTGATGCATCCGGCCTGCGGGGCCTGAAGATCAGCGGCTATGTGGACCCGACCTTCATCTACAACCAGCGCCAGGATCGCGCCGGCTTCCAGTTCCTGAACCAGGTGGGAGACGACGGCTACAACTACGACAATGGCTACTTCGGTATGGGCCAGCTCGACATCCAGAAAGAAATGGATGGCGGCACGAAATGGCGTCTGACCTTGCAGCCCAACCGTGGTGTGGGTGAAGTGTTCAGCGCCGGCAACATCATTGCCGAGGCCTCCGTGTCGGTGCCGCTGACTGACCTGCAGACGCGTTTCATCGCCGGCCAGATCCCGGACTGGTCCGGTTATGAATACCTGCCCGGCACGCAGAACAAGCTGATCACCCACAACCTGCTGTTCGACTTCACGCTGCCCACCGCCTACACCGGCGCCGGTCTGGAGCTCACCAGCGGCAAGTGGATCGTTAAAGGCCTGCTCGCGAACATGAACGCGAGCAAGAAGAACAGTGGCAACAAGGCACCGGTACTCGCCTATCGCGTTGATTACGCGAAGGGTGAATTCAACGGCTTCGGCTTCGCCGGCGTGCATGGCAAGGCGGCGAACTTCCGCTCCGGCGAGACGACGATTGATCCGACTACTGGAGAGGAAGTGCCCCTGTATCCGGACGAATCCGGCAAGGACTCTGCACTCAACCTCTTCGAGCTCGACGGCTACTTCATCCGTGGTGACTGGACAGTGCAGGGCCAGGTGTCGTTCGGCCAGCAGAAGAAGGCCGCGATCTACGCCAATGCCGACACCGGCGAATTGCAGGATGCCCGTTGGTGGGGCCTCTCCGGCCTTGCGGCGTACAAGTTCACGCCGCAGCTCGAAGGCATCATGCGTGCCGACTACATCAACAACAGCAAGAACGGTGGTGGTCTGCTCGGCTACACCTTCTCTGATGGCCGCAACGGCATCGGCCCGGGCTTCGTCTATGACGACGCCTCCGGCACCTGGAGCGAGGACCCGGACAGCAAGGGTTCCAACCGCTATGCGCTCACGTTCGGGCTGGGCTATGCGTTCAACCTGAACACGGCGTTCAAGATGGAATACCGCTACGACGGGTCGAACAAGCATGTGTTCGAGAACGTGAAGGACGGGTCCTACAAGAAGGACAACCAGTTGTTCGGGGTCGCAACGGTGGTTTCGTTCTGATCCATCGCCGGCCGCCTCGCTGGGGGGCGGGGCGGCCGGTATTTTCGCGCCGGGCGGGCGTCCGGCGCGGCTCAATGCGCTGACGGAAAAATCTCATGGAACTGCAACGCAAGGACCTGCTGCGCCAGCAGGCCTATATCGACGGCCGCTGGTGTGACGCCGACAGTGGAAAGACTGCCGAGGTCATCAACCCTGCAACGGGGGAGAAACTGGGGACGATACCGATGGCCGGTGTCGCCGAGACGCGCCGCGCAATCGAAGCTGGCCGCATCGCACAGAAAGCCTGGGCGGCGAAAACCGCCAAGGAGCGTGCGGCGGTCCTGCGCCGCTGGTTCGACCTGATGATGAAGCACCAGGATGATCTCGCGCGCATCCTGACCGCCGAGCAAGGCAAACCGTTTGCCGAGGCGAAGGGGGAGATCGCCTATGGCGCCTCGTTCATCGAATGGTTTGCCGAAGAGGGCAAGCGCATCTACGGCGACACGATTCCGCAGCACCAGGCCGACAAACGGCTGATCGTTATCAAGCAGCCGATCGGTGTCTGCGCCGCGATCACGCCCTGGAACTTCCCGAACGCGATGATCACCCGCAAGGCCGGCCCGGCGCTCGCCGCCGGTTGCGCAATGGTGCTCAAGCCCGCCACCCAGACACCTGTCTCTTATACACATCTGACGCTGCCGACGAATTAGACGGTGTAG
>CAMFLH010000210.1 GCA_945957295.1 uncultured Uliginosibacterium sp. | reverse complement strand
GGTGTCGGTCGGCCGCGATCAGGTGCAGCACATCGAGATGGCGCGCGACGTGGCGCAGCGCTTCAACCATCTGTTCGGCAATGGCCGCCAGTTCTTCGCGCTGCCCGAGGCGGCGGTGGACGAGGCGGTGGCGACGCTGCCGGGCCTGGATGGCCGCAAGATGTCGAAGAGCTACGACAACACCGTGCCGCTGTTCGAGGGCGGCGCGAAGGGGCTGCGCGATGCGATTGCGCGCATCGTGACCGATTCCCGCCTGCCTGGCGAGCCGAAAGACCCCGACAGCACCAGTCTCACCGCGTTGTTCGACGCCTTTGCGACGCTGGCCGAACGCGAGGCCTTCCGTGCCGACCTGCGTGCGGGTCTCGGCTGGGGCGACGCCAAGCAACGCCTGGTCGAACAGCTCGAACGCGAGATTGCACCGATGCGCGCGCGCTACGAAGAACTTATCGCGCACCCGGCCACGATCGAAGAGGCGCTGCAGGAAGGCGCACGCAAGGCGCGCGCGCTGGCAACGCCGCTGCTCGCAGAGCTGCGCCAGGCGGTCGGCCTGCGTCCGATGATCGCCGCGCCGACGGCCAAGGCGGCCGAAACCGCCAAGGCCGCCGCCAAGCCGGTGTTCAAGCAATACCGCGAGGCCGACGGTCGCTTCTACTTCAAACTGACCGATCCGCAAGGCCGACTGCTGCTGCAGAGCGAGGGCTTCGACGGTGGGCGCGATGCCGGCCAGTGGGTCGGGCGCTTGAAGAACGAAGGCGCTGCGGCGCTGGCCGGTGCGCCGGTGCAGGCGGCCGAGGGCGTGACCGCCGACGAGATCGCCGCCGCATTGGCGAGCTTCGCCGAGGAATGAGCATGGCTGCGCCCCGGCTTGTGATCTTCGATTGCGATGGCGTGCTGGTCGACAGCGAGCCACTCGCCAACCGCAAGCTGATCGAACATGCCGCGGCGCACGGCCTGATGCTCGACGCGGAGGCTTCGCTGCGCGAGTTCAACGGCGCCGCCTTGCGACATCGCGTCGCGGTGCTTTCGGCACGTCATCACTGGACGCCACCAGCGGATTTCGTTGCGCAGGTGGATGCGGCGATCGACGCGTCGGTCGGCGAGGCGGACGCAATCCCCGGCGTCGCGGCGGTGCTGGATCAGCTTGCGCGCGAGGGCGTGCCGGTGTGCCTCGCGTCGAACAGCCGCCACGCGGAGATTCAGCTGCGCCTGCAGCACCTCGGATTCGTAGGACGCTTCCTGCATTGCTTCAGCGCCGCGGAGGATGTGGCGAATCCGAAGCCGGCACCGGACGTTTACCTGCACGCGGCACGCACGATGGGTTATGCGCCCGAGGATTGCGTCGTGATCGAGGACAGCGAGAACGGCATCCGCGCGGCGCGTGCTGCCGGCATGCGGGTGCTGGGCTTCGCGCGCTTCACACCGGCGGAACGGGTGTGCGCGCTGGGCGCCACCGCGTTCGGCGACATGCGCGAACTGCCGGCGCTGCTGGCCGGCGCCCTCGCTTGATCTACACCTCCGCGCCGCTGTTGACGGCCGCGCTGCTGGGCCTCGCGGTGCTGGCTGCCTGGGCGCCGCCGCTGGCTGGGCGATGGCCGCTCTGGCCCTGGCTGGCCGGTGCGACGGTCGCGCTGGGTGTTGCAAGCGGGGTGTTTGGTGTTTGGGCGGTACTGGTTGTCGCTGCGCTGGCGGCTTCGGTATACGGGTTAGGGCGGATGCAGGACGCGCGCTGGCGGACCCTGCTGACGACGCTGGCCGGATTGCTTGCGCTGGCGCTTGCCTTGCATGGGGTGCCGGGGGTGTCGAACCCGGTGCTTGCACGCAATCTGCAGGTGTCCACGGGCGCTGTGCCCTTTTCGGTGTGGATGAGCCTCGACAAAGGGCTCGCTGGCTTGCTGCTGCTCGGCCTTTGCCCGCTCGCGGCGTCGCGCGCCGGCTGGCGAGAAGTGGCGCGCGCGCTGAGCTTTGCGGCACCCTTGACGGTGGCCGGCGTGGTCGGCGTCAGCCTAGCTGCTGGCCTGGTGCGCTGGGACCCGCGATGGGCTTCGGGCTGGCCAGACGTGTCGGCGCCATTCCTGATCGGCAATCTGTTGTTTACCTGTGTCGCGGAGGAGGTGTTCTTCCGCGGCCTGATTCAGGCGCGCCTGCAATCGGCACTGGCCGGGTATCGGGCTGGCCCGCTGCTGGCCGTGTTGGTGAGCGCGATCCTGTTCGGCGCAGCGCATCTGGGGGGCGGGCCGCTGTACGCCGCAATCGCCACGCTGGCTGGCGTGGGCTATGGCTGTGCGTTTGCGCGCAACGGCCGGATCGAGGCCGCGATCCTGACGCACTTTCTCGTCAACCTGGTGCATTTCGTGGGCTTTACCTATCCGTACCTGCAGCGCTAGCCTGACGAATCCGAGCTGCTGGCGCGCTGCGATGCCGCGAACCCTGCGATCACTGCTTCGAATGACCCAGGCTGCGTTGTTGGCGTCCGCGGCGGCGTCGGCCATTGCGGGCTGCGAACGCCCCTATGTCGTGCTCGGTTCGGCGGGCGGGGCCAATCTCTACGAGCAGGGTGGTCAGCCTGCCGGTTTCCTGCCCGAACTGACGGCACTCGTGGCCAGGCGCAGCGGCTGTGTGATGCGGGTTGAGCTGGTGCCGCCCGAACGCTTGATCGCGCTGGCAGAGGCGGGCGAGGCTGATGTCCTTGGCAACGTTAGCCGTGGGCGCGACGCGCCGGCCGACCGCGAGTTTGTTCCGGTTGCGCAGCTTCCGGTCGAGTTTGTCGTCGATCGTCGCAGCGGCATTCCCACTGCAGAGGCTGCCGCGAGCCTGCCGGAGGGTTTGGTCGGGCGCATGCGCCGCGGCGCTGAGCCGCCCGAGGTCAAAGCCTATTTCGCGCGGATCGACCCGGTTCGCGTCGATGTCTCGGAAGACATGGACACGCTAGCCCGCAAGCTCAATGCCGGTCGCATCACGGGCTTCTTCGGTTCGCCGCTTTACTACCGCCGGTCGACCGACGCGGCGGGGCTGGGCGACAACGTGCGTGGCCTGCCCTTTGGCGCACAGCCCTACCGTATCGGTTGGTCGATGCTCCAAGCGCGGGTTACACCTGCTGACCGCGCCCAGATCCGGAAGACGCTGGAAACCTTGGTGCGCAGTGGGGAGGTGGACGCCCTGCTTGCGCGGCATTCGGGCAAGGTGCGGCTTATGCCGTGATGCTGTCGTTCAACGGGGCTTTTGCGTGTCGCTTGGGCTGCCATTGCGGGGCTCCGGCGCCAATCACGCCATCGTGCCCGGAGCGAGCGCCCTGACCGGTCAAGTGGTACGTTATAGCGCCGCTGCCGGGCAGCAGGCGGTGCAATTGGCGTGGTCTGCCCGCACGATCGCCATCGTCCTAGACGTGGGGCTTGAGTGCGAGCCCCTCGATGCCGATGGCTGCAGCACTCGTCGTATGTTGCGTCTCCCGGTGAACGGCGATGCGGTTTCTACCTGAGCGCTTTGACTCGTATAGCGCCTTGTCGGCCTCGCTCAGTAGTGCGTCGATACCCAGGTCCTGGTTGTGATGAAAGACCGACAGACCGATTGAAACGGTGCAGCGCAAGCGCTCATGACCGATCGCGATCGGCGCTTGCTCGATTCCTATGCGGATCTTCTCTGCGACGGCGATTGCTCCCGCCATACCCGTTTCTGGCAGCGCGACGACGAACTCCTCCCCTCCCATCCTGCCCGCCACGTCGCTGTCACGTAGGGACTGCTTCACGAGCAGTGAGACGGCCTGCAGCGCGAGATCGCCGACCTCGTGGCCATGCGTGTCGTTGATCGACTTGAAGTGGTCAATATCGATGAACAGCACCGCCAGCGGCCGCTTGTTACGCCGGGCCAGTGTCAGATACTGCTCACAGCAGACGAGGAACGGCGCTCGGTTGTAGAGGGTGGTTAGCGCGTCGTAGGTAGCGAGATCCCGCATCTGCTGTTCGAGGC
This sequence comes from uncultured Uliginosibacterium sp., assembly GCA_945957295.1. Taxonomy (GTDB): domain Bacteria; phylum Pseudomonadota; class Gammaproteobacteria; order Burkholderiales; family Rhodocyclaceae; genus Niveibacterium. The sequence goes on along the minus strand of CAMFLH010000210.1, from coordinate 4,225 downwards.
GGTGAATCCTGAACAGGAGTGAGAGGATGACCCAGCTCATCGTTGGAGCAACCACCAGCGGCGTGGCGAACGTCGCAATCCAGCCGACCAGTGGTAGCTCGGTGTCCAGTGCGTTGAAGATGCTGGCGGTGATCAGGGCTGAACCGGCTACCGAGGCCGCAGTGACCGCCAGCGTTGTGCCAAGTTTGCCCATCCGGATCACCAACGCGAGCATGCAAAGTCCTCCGCGAGCACTCAGCGCCGGGTCCCGGGTGGTTTGGCGTGTGCGCTATTCAATCTAGCATCGGGGGCACAGCTTCGCGTTACGGTTATGGGGGATGCACACCGGCGCTGCGCAAATTCCAGCGCGAGAAACGAAAACGCCCGGCGAGGCCGGGCGTTGCGAGTCGCGTTGCGCGGAGCTTAGAGCACCATCCCCGCACCAACCGTGTTGTTGGTCGATTCGTCGACGACGATGAAGGCGCCGGTTTCGCGGTTGCTGGTGTAGGGGTCGGCGAAGATCGGCTGCGCGAGCTTGAAGCTCACTTCGGCGATGTCGTTCATCGCCAGCTGCGTGGCTTCGGTGTGCTCCTGCGAGTTCACATCCACCTTGTAAGCGATGCCGCTCAGCTTGGCCTTCACGGTGCGCGAGGTGTGGCGAATCAGATAGGTGCGCGCCGGCGACAGCGGAGTTTCCGACAGCCAGCACAGCATCGCGCGCAATTCCTTCTTCGCTTCCGGCGCGTTGCCGGATTTGACGATCATGTCGCCACGCGAGATGTCGACTTCGTCTTCGAGCAGCAGCGTGACCGACTGTTCGGTGTGGCCAACGTCGATCGGCTCGCCGCCGATGTGCACCGCCTTGACGCGCGATTCAATGCCGGAGGGCAGCACCGTGACAGTATCGCCCGCCTGTACCGTGCCCGATTCGATACGCCCGGCGAAGCCGCGGTAATCGTGCAGCGCCGGGTCGTCCGAGGCTTGCGGGCGGATCACGTACTGCACCGGGAAGCGGAAGGCTTCGCTGCGCTCATGCGTGCCGGCGGGCGGCGCGGCTTCGAGGATGTCGAGTAGCGTCGGGCCTTCGTACCAGGGCATTGCGTCGCCGCGTTCGACGATGTTGTCGCCAGCCAGCGCGGACACCGGGATGAAGCGCACATCGAAGCCTTGCGCGGTCAGGCCCATCTTGTCGGCGAACGCGCGGTACTCGGCGCAGATGCGCTCGTAGGTGGCCTGGTCGTAGTCGACCAGATCCATCTTGTTCACCGCGACGACCAGATGCGGGATGCCCACCAGGTGCGTGATGTAGCTGTGGCGGCGGGTCTGCGCGAGCACGCCCTTGCGCGCGTCGATCATGATGATCGCGAGGTTCGCGGTGGAGGCCGCGGTCACCATGTTGCGGGTGTACTGCTCGTGGCCCGGCGCATCGGCGATGATGTACTTGCGCGTGCCGGTGGCGAAGTAGCGGTAGGCCACGTCGATCGTGATGCCTTGCTCACGCTCGGCTTGCAGGCCGTCTGTCAGCAGGGAGAGGTCGACCGCTTCGAGGCCGCGCTTCTTCGAGGTCTTCTCGATCGCGGTCAGCGCATCGGCCAGAATCGCCTTGGTGTCGTACAGCAGGCGGCCGATCAGCGTGCTCTTGCCATCGTCGACGCTGCCGCAGGTCATGAAGCGCAGCAGGCCGTTTTCTTGGGTCGGAAGGTGTTCCATCGCGGACATTCTCAAAGTTCTTTCATTCAGTGACCGGCGGGATCGATTGCGAAGAGTCCGTCGCGAGCGCGCCGAGGCCGTGGCGAGAAGCGCAGCCGTACATCCGGTACGGCGAGCATCGCAGGCGCGGGATCGGCGTGCGCAGCAGGACTATTCGCGGTCGATCAGAAGTAGCCTTCTTTTTTGCGTTGCTCCATCGACGCTTCCGAGGTCTGATCGTCCAGGCGCGTAGCGCCGCGCTCGGTGATCGTGGTGGTCGCGGTTTCGACGACGATTTGCTCGACGGTGGTCGCGTTCGATTCGACCGGCGCGGTGCAGGTGATGTCGCCGACGGTGCGGAAGCGCACCAGCACCTCTTCGACCACGTCGCCCGGCTTGGCCGGCGTCAGCTCGGTCACCGGCTGCAGCAGCGCGCCCTTGCGCACCACCGGCCGCGTGTGGGCGAAGTAGATCGACGGCAGTTCGAGCTTCTCGCGCTCGATGTACTGCCACACGTCCATCTCGGTCCAGTTGCTGATCGGGAAGGCGCGGATGTTCTCACCCTTAAAGGCGCGGGCGTTGTAGAGGTTCCACAGTTCAGGGCGCTGGTTCTTCGGGTCCCACTGGCCGAACTCGTCGCGGAAGCTCATCACGCGTTCCTTCGCGCGAGCCTTCTCCTCATCGCGGCGTGCACCGCCGATGCAGGCGTCGAACTCGAACTCGGCGATTGCTTCGAGCAGGGTCACAGACTGGTGCTTGTTGCGCGATTCATCGGCCGATTTGAGCACCACCGAGCCGCGCTTCATCGAGTCTTCCACCGAGCGCACGATCAGGCGCTCGCCCAGTTCGGCGGCGCGCTTGTCGCGGAAGTCGGTGACTTCCTTGTAGTTGTGGCCGGTGTCGATGTGCATTAGCGGGAAGGGGAAGCGACCGGGGCGGAAAGCCTTCTCGGCGATGCGGAGCAGGCAGATCGAATCCTTGCCGCCCGAGAACAGCAGCACCGGGCGTTCGCACTGGCCCGCGACCTCGCGCATGATGTGGATGGCTTCGGCTTCGAGCCAGTCGAGGTGCGACAGCGTTTGTTTGGTCAGCGTACTCATTCGTTTGCTTTCAGCGTGAGCGAAGGGCGCTCAGGATTTCTTCACGTGCAGGCCGCACTCTTTGGACTCGGGATTCTCCCACCACCAGCGCCCGGCGCGCACATCCTCGCCAACGGCGATCGACCGCGTGCAGGGCGCGCAGCCGATGCTCGGGTAGAACTGGTCGTGCAGCGCGTTGTAGGGCAGCTCATGGATGCGGATGTAGGCCCACACCTCTTGCTCGCTCCAGTCGAACAGCGGGTTGAACTTCTCCAGACCGTTGCCGGCGTCGAACTCGCGCGGTGCGAGTTCGGTGCGCGTTGTGCTCTGTGCGGCGCGCAGGCCCGTGATCCAGGCGCGCTTGCCGGCCAGCGCGCGGCGCAGCGGTTCGACCTTGCGGATGCCGCAGCAGGCCTTGCGCAGCTCGACCGAGTCGTAGAAGGCGTTGATGCCCTCGGTACGCACATACTGTTCGACTGCCGTTGCGTCCGGGAAGAAAACTTTCAGCTTCGTGTCGTAGCGCTTCTCGACCTCGCCCATCAGGGTGTAGGTCTCCGCCGGCAGGCGGCCGGTGTCGAGCGAGAAGACTTCGATCGGCAGGCGCTCGGCGAGGATCAGGTCGGTCAGCACCATGTCTTCGGCGCCGAAGCTGTTGGCGAAGGTGACTTCGCCAGCATTGCCGAATTCCTCGACCGCCGCATGCAGCAGTTCCAGCGTGCGGCTGCGCTTCACGGCAACCGTGGTGCGGAGTTCGTCGGTCAGGGCTGGTGAGGTCGCCGGGTTCTTGGCGCGCGGCTTGAGGAAGGACACTGTTTCGCTCATCGCGGATCTCCGTTCAGGCGCGCACGTGGCGGCGCCACAGCGGTTGCGGCTCCGCAGTCGAGGCCTGGTAGGGCTCGCTGAAGTCGCGCAGCGAGGCCAGTGCATCTTCGGCCGAGCGGTCGGCGCGGATCGCGTAGGCATCAAAGCCACAACGCTGCATGAAGTAGAGCTTGTCGCGCAGCACATCGCCGATCGCACGCAGCTCGTTCTTGTAGCCATAGCGGCTGCGCAGCAGCACTGCAGCGGAGAAACCGCGGCCATCGACGAACTTCGGGAAGTCGTAGGCGATGACGGGCAGGGCGTTGATGTCGTCGAGCGCGGCGGCGAGGTCCTCGACCAGCTCGAAGCTCTCCAGCCACACGCCGATCTCACCCGCAGCAACGCGCGGGGCGAGCTCATCCTTACGGGCGCGGAGCACGGCCAGCGGCACGATCGCGCGGCCCGCCGGAATCTGCACTTGCGCGATCAGTTCGGCCGACGCGGCTTCGGTACCGGTGACCTTGAACTGCACGACCTTGCCGGCCTGTTTCTGCACCGCCTCTTCCACGGCGGGGTAGCGCACCAGCGTCCAGCTGTCTTCGACAACTGCGCCGTTCTTGATCAGCTTAGACACTGTCTCTTATACACATCTCCGAGCCCACGAGACCGGAGCCTAT
>CAMFLH010000209.1 GCA_945957295.1 uncultured Uliginosibacterium sp. | reverse complement strand
CGTTCCGGCTTGAACGTCCGGTAGTTGATGGTCTCCGGCTTCTTCACTTCACCGAAGGACCAGGAGCGGATCTTCTCCGGCGACGCGAGACCAATGGTGATCGCGTCGAACTCTTCCTCGTTCGGCAGGCTCTGTTTGAACAGATCAGCGAGCAGGCTTTTCATCTTTCGTCACTCCATTCCGAGACGGCCCGGCCGTCTCAGTAGCGGTCCAGGTCGATGTCGATCGCCAGCGAACGGATTTCCTTCACCAGCACGTTGAAGGATTCCGGCATTCCGGCATCGATCTTGTGTTCGCCCTTGACGATGTTTTCGTAGACCTTGGTACGACCGGTCACATCGTCCGACTTCACCGTCAGCATTTCCTGCAGGGTGTAGGCCGCGCCATAGGCTTCCAGCGCCCACACTTCCATTTCACCGAAACGCTGACCACCGAACTGCGCCTTACCGCCCAGCGGCTGCTGGGTGACGAGCGAGTACGGGCCGGTCGAACGCGCGTGCATCTTGTCGTCGACCAAGTGGTGCAGCTTCAGCATGTGCTTGTAGCCAACCGTCACCTTGCGCTCGAAAGCCTCACCGGTGCGCCCGTCGAACAAGGTGACCTGCTCGCCGCCTTCAAGGCCGGCAAGCTTGAGCATCTTGCCGATTTCTTCTTCGGTCGCGCCGTCAAACACCGGTGTCGCGAAGGGCACGCCCTTGGTCAGGTTCTGCGCCAGCTCGACCACTTCACCATCGGTCAGGGTATCGATCTGCTCGTCCTTGCCACTGGTGTTGTAGATCTCGTTGAGCAGCGTGCGGACTTCCTTGGCGGTCGCCTGACGACGCAGGGTCTCATTGATCTTGTTGCCCAGGCCCTTGGCTGCCCAGCCGAGGTGGGTTTCAAGAATCTGACCGATGTTCATCCGTGACGGCACGCCCAGCGGGTTCAGCACGATGTCGACGGCGGTGCCGTTTTCCATGTACGGCATGTCTTCGACCGGAACGATCTTCGACACCACACCCTTGTTACCGTGACGACCTGCCATCTTGTCGCCAGGCTGCAGACGACGCTTCACAGCCAGGTAAACCTTGACCATCTTCTGCACGCCCGGGGGCAGCTCATCGCCCTGCGTGAGCTTCTTCTTCTTCGCTTCGAAAGCGAGGTCGAAGTCCTTGCGGGTCTTCTCGAGGCCTTCCTTCAGCGACTCGAGCTGCTGAGCGATGGTCTCATCGGCCATACGGATGTCGAACCAGCTGTGCGGCTCGACCTGGTCGAGGTAGTCCTTGGTGATCGCAGTGCCTTTGGCGAGCTTCTTCGGACCGCCGTTGGCAACCTGGCCGATGATCAGACGCTCGATACGCGAGAACGCATCGCGTTCAACGATACGCATCTGATCGCCCAGATCCTGACGGAAGCCACGCAGCATGTCGTCGATGATCGACTGAGCACGCTTGTCGCGCTCGATACCTTCGCGAGTAAACACCTGCACGTCGATGACGGTGCCGTTCATGCCCGACGGCACGCGCAGCGAGGTGTCCTTCACGTCGGAAGCCTTCTCGCCGAAGATCGCGCGCAGCAGCTTCTCTTCCGGCGTCAGCTGGGTTTCGCCCTTAGGCGTGACCTTGCCGACCAGCACGTCGCCGGCATCGACTTCGGCGCCGATGTAGACGATGCCGGACTCATCCAGACGGCCCAGTTGCGCCTCGCCCAGCGACGCGATGTCGCGGGTGATTTCTTCAGCACCCAGCTTGGTGTCACGCGCCACCACTGTCAGCTCCTCGATGTGGATCGAGGTGAAGCGGTCGTCGGCCACCACGCGTTCGGAGATCAGGATCGAATCTTCGAAGTTGTAGCCGTTCCACGGCATGAACGCGACCAGCATGTTCTGGCCCAGCGCGAGTTCGCCAAGGTCGGTCGAGGCGCCATCGGCCAGCACGTCGCCCTTGGCGATGCGGTCGCCGATTTTCACGACCGGACGCTGGTTGATGTTGGTGTTCTGGTTCGAGCGGGTGTACTTGGTGAAGTTGTAGATGTCGACGCCCACTTCGCCAGGCACCGTCTCATCGTCGTTCACGCGCACCACAACACGGCCCGCGTCAACATAGTCGACCAGACCGCCGCGCAGTGCCTGCACCGTCGTACCCGAGTCCACCGCCACGGTGCGCTCGATACCGGTGCCGACCAGCGGCTTTTCCGGACGCAGGCAGGGCACGGCCTGACGCTGCATGTTCGCGCCCATCAACGCACGGTTCGCATCGTCGTGCTCAAGGAACGGAATCAGCGAAGCCGCAACCGATACGATCTGCGACGGCGACACGTCCATGTACTGCACCTGATCCGGCGTCACCAGGGTGAATTCACCCTTGTGGCGACACGACACCAGTTCGTCGATCAGCGCTCCGGAGCCATCGAGCTCTGCGTTCGCCTGGGCGATCACATAGCCGCCCTCTTCGATCGCGGAGAGGTAATCGATCTGCTGCGTCACCTTGCCGTTATCGACCTTGCGGTACGGCGTTTCCAGGAAGCCATGGCGGTTGGTCGTCGCGTACACAGCGAGCGAGTTGATCAGGCCGATGTTCGGGCCTTCCGGCGTCTCGATCGGGCACACGCGACCGTAGTGGGTCGGATGCACGTCACGCACTTCAAAGCCAGCGCGCTCACGCGTCAGACCGCCCGGGCCAAGGGCCGAGACACGACGCTTGTGCGTGATCTCGGACAGCGGGTTGGTCTGGTCCATGAACTGGGACAGCTGCGATGACCCGAAGAATTCCTTGATCGCAGCCGAGATCGGCTTGGCATTGATCAGATCGTGCGGCATCAGGTTGTCGGATTCAGCCTGGTTCAGGCGCTCCTTGACCGCACGCTCCACACGCACCAAACCTGCGCGGAACTGGTTCTCCGCCAGCTCGCCAACGCAACGCACACGACGGTTGCCGAGGTGATCGATATCGTCGATTTCGCCGCGGCCGTTACGGAGTTCCACCAGCACGCCGACCACCGCGAGGATGTCGTCGTTACAGAGGACACCAGCGCCCTCTTCGCCTTGCGGACCGACGCGCTCGTACAGACGACGCTGCCACTCCGGCGCCTTGTCGTCGAGGCGCTCCGGATAGGCGCGACGGTTGAACTTCATGCGACCGACAGACGACAGGTCGTAGCGTTCCGGCGCATAGAACAGCCCCTGGAACAGTGCTTCGACGGCGTCTTCGGTGGGCGGTTCGCCCGGGCGCATCATGCGGTAGATCGCAACACGCGCTTGCCACTGGTCGGCGGTTTCGTCCGACCGCAGCGTCGAAGAAATGTAGGCGCCGCGGTCGAGGTCGTTGATGTAGAGCGTCTCGAACGACTGCACGCCGCCACGCGACAACTTCGCGAGGACTTCTTCGGTAATCTCGTCGTTGGCGCGCGCGATCAGCTCACCGGTCTCCGCGTCAACCACGTTCTTCGCCAGAACGCGACCGAGCAGGAAGTCTTCCGGCACCGCCATCGTCTTGATGCCCGCTTCGTTGAGCTCGCGAATGTGCTTGGCAGTAATCCGCTTGTCCTTCGCAACGATCACCTTGCCATTGCCGTCGGTGATGTCGAAGCGTGCGACTTCGCCGCGCAGGCGTTCCGGCACCAGCGCGAATTCGAAATCCGAGCCCTTCAGCGTGAAGGTATCGAAATCGTGGAAGGTCGCGAGAATTTCCTCGGCGGTCATGCCGATCGCCTTCAGCAGGATCGTGACCGGCATCTTGCGGCGACGGTCGACGCGGAAGAACAGGAAGTCCTTCGGGTCGAACTCAAAGTCGAGCCACGAGCCGCGGTAAGGAATGATCCGTGCCGAGAACAGCAGCTTGCCCGAGCTGTGCGTCTTGCCGCGGTCGTGCTCGAAGAACACGCCCGGCGAACGGTGCAGCTGAGACACGATGACCCGCTCGGTACCGTTGATCACGAACGAGCCCGTCGTCGTCATGAGCGGAATTTCGCCCATGTAGACTTCCTGCTCCTTCACTTCCTTGACGGTTTCCTTGGCGGCTTCCTTGTCGAGGATCACCAGGCGCACGCGTGCGCGCAGCGGCGACGCGAAGGTCAGACCGCGCTGCTGACATTCCTTGACGTCGAACGCCGGCTCGCCGAGTGCGAAGTAAACAAACTCCAGACGGGCATTGCCCGAATGCGAGGTGATCGGGAAGATCGATTTGAAAGCGGCCTGAAGACCCTGGTCACGGCGTGCCTGCGGCGGCACGTCGGCCTGCAGGAAGGACGTGTAGGACTCCAGCTGGGTAGCGAGGAGGAAAGGCACATCGAGAACGTCCGCACGTTTTGCGAAGCTCTTGCGAATGCGCTTTTTCTCGGTGAACGAGTAGGCCATGAGTTCTCCGGTAAGCGAAGGGCACTGGCAGTCCGTCCGTATGACCCCCCGGAGTCATTTGTGGTTCGGACTGGCTAGCCTCGACTGGGTTTGCGGATCTGGTGGCTGGCCTCTACCAACCTCTGGCGGACGACGGGGGTGCGGGGTCCGAAGCCCCGGCAGAACTCCCGTCCGACCAGTTCCTGCCTTCTGCAGTCGATTCAGAAGACACAGGAAAGGGCGCTGATCCAGCGCGCTTTCCTGTGCATCCAATAAAGCACAAAAGGCTGGCGACGCCGAAACGTCACCAGCCCACGCTTTCGCAGGTCGATTACTTGACTTCGACCTTGGCGCCAGCGTCTTCCAGCTGCTTCTTCAGCGCTTCGGCGTCGGCCTTGGCGATGCCTTCCTTGACGGGCTTCGGAGCCCCGTCGACCAGGTCCTTCGCTTCCTTCAGGCCCAAGCCGGTCGCAGCACGCACGACCTTAATGACTTCAACCTTCTTGTCGCCGGCAGCAGTCAGGACAACGGTGAACTCAGTCTGCTCTTCAGCAGCAGCAGCCGGGCCAGCCGCCGGGCCAGCAACAGCCATCGCAGCGGCGGAAACGCCGAACTTCTCTTCGAACGCCTTCACGAGGTCGTTCAGTTCCATAACCGTCATCGAACCGACGGCTTCCAGGATGTCGTCTTTGGTGATCGCCATTTCAAAACACTCCAAATTCAGATTTGTACAAACCGTACGGAAAACCAGACCAACTGATCAGGCGGCAGAGCCTTCGGCTTCGCGCTTCTTGGCCAGTGCGCCGAGCGCAACCGCCATGCCCGAAACCGGCGCCTTCATCACGCCCAGCAGCTTGGAGAGAAGCTCCTCGCGGCTCGGGATGCTTGCCAGCGCCTGAACGCCCGCCTTGTCGAGCACGTTGCCCGCGTAGCAGCCAGCCTTCAGCTTCAGTTTGTCGTTGGTTTTCGCGAAGTCGTTCAGCACCTTGGCTGCAGCGACAGGATCGGCCGAGAAGCTATAAATCAGCTGGCCGGTCATGTGCTCGGCAAGGCCGGCGAAGGCGGTGTCAGCCACCGCGCGACGCGCCAAGGTGTTCTTCAACACACGCAGGTAAACGCCAGACGCGCGCGCCTTCGCACGCAGCACGGTGACGTCGGTCACCTCAATGCCTGCGTACTCGGCCACGACGACGGTCTGAGCGTTGGCCAGCTGTGCAGCGACCTCGGCTACGACGGCTTTCTTGTCGTCTAGATTCAGACCCATGAGGTCTTTCCTCCTATCAAGTCAACTCGCGGCGATCCTTGCGGACCGCCACACCCACGGCGACCTGGATCAGGAGCGTGCCGGCCGAAGCCAGCGAAATCCTGTTCTGGATACACCGTCTGCGCAGGTTGTTTGCACGATTAAGCTCTCGGCCGAAACCTCAAGCACCCGCGGTCTTTGACGATCCAAGCCACCCGGAGGTGGCTTGGCCCAAAGTTCTTGCTATTGCGGTGGCGCTACGCCACCGCACCACATCAGGCGGAGACGCTGGTGGGTTCGACGCGGACGCCGCCACCCATCGTGCTCGAAACCGCCATCTTGCGGATGTACTGGCCCTTCACGGCAGCCGGCTTCGCCTTGATCAGCGCATCCAGCAGCGCGCCAAGGTTCTGCTGCAGCGCTTCAACCGTGAACGAGGCACGGCCGATCGTCGCGTGAATGATGCCGGCCTTGTCGGTACGGTACTGAACCTGACCTGCCTTGGCGTTCTTCACGGCGGTCGTGACATCCATAGTCACGGTGCCGACCTTCGGGTTCGGCATCAGGCCGCGCGGGCCGAGGATCTGACCCAGTGCACCGACGACACGCATCGCGTCAGGCGTAGCGATACACAGATCGAAATCGATCGTGCCACCCTTGACCTGTTCGGCCAAGTCGTCGAAACCGACGACATCGGCGCCAGCGGCCTTCGCCTCTTCAGCCTTCGCACCTTGTGCGAACACCGCCACGCGAACCGACTTGCCGGTACCGGCAGGCAGCACGACGGAACCACGCACCAGTTGGTCCGATTTCTTCGCATCGACGCCGAGGTTGACGGCCACGTCCACCGACTCATCGAACTTCGCGGTCGAGGTTTCCTTCACCAGCGCGAGCGCTTCGGCAACGGTGTAGACGCGGTTGCGATCGATCTTCGAGCGCAGAGCCTGCAGACGCTTGGATTGCTTAGCCATCTCAGAGGCCCTCCACGGTGATGCCCATGCTGCGCGCGGAGCCAGCGATGGTGCGGACAGCGGCTTCCAGGTCACCAGCGGTCAGATCGACCAGCTTGGCCTTGGCGATCTCTTCGCACTGAGCGCGGGTAATCTTGCCGACCTTGTCGGTATGGGGCTTCGGTGAACCTTTCTGCAGACCGGCAGCCTTCTTGATGAGGATCGTCGCGGGCGGCGTCTTCATGATGAAGGTGAAGGACTTGTCCGCGAAGGCGGTGATCACCACCGGAATCGGCAGACCGACTTCCATGCCTTGCGTCTTGGCATTGAAGGCCTTGCAGAATTCCATGATGTTCAGACCGCGCTGACCGAGCGCCGGGCCGATTGGGGGCGACGGGTTCGCCTTGCCGGCCGGCACCTGCAGCTTGATGTAGCCGATGATTTTCTTTGCCATGATGGCTCCTGATTGATGAGTGAAAGCGCGCGTTCGGCGGACCTACTTGCGCTCCTCAACGCCTCGCCGCTCGCACGACGTGGCAAGGCCCGCACAAGGCGGGCCGGTACGACTTAAACCTTTTCGACTTCGCCGAAACTCAATTCGACAGGCGTCGCGCGCCCAAAAATCGTCACCGACACGTTGAGTCGGCTCTTCTCGTAATTCACCGACTCGACGTTGCCGTTGAAGTCCGCAAACGGACCTTCCTTGACGCGAACCATCTCGCCGATTTCGAACAACACCTTGGGCTTCGGCTTCTCGACACCCTCCTGCACCTGCTGCAGGATCTTGTCGACTTCTTTCTGCGTGATCGGCGTCGGCTTGTTGGCCGTACCACCGATGAAGCCCGTCACCTTCGGCGTGCTCTTCACCAAGTGCCAGGACTCGTCATCCATGTCCATTTCCACCAGCACATAGCCGGGGAAGAACTTGCGCTCGGTCGTAACCTTCTGACCGTTGCGCATCTCGATGACTTCTTCAACCGGCACCAGGATCTGGCCGAACTTGTCCTGCATGCCGGCGCGTGCGATGCGCTCGACCAGTGCACGCTGCACCGACTTCTCGAAGCCGGAATAGGCGTGAACCACGTACCAGCGCATGCTCATGAATGCCTCCAGCCGAGGATCAGGTCATACAGCGCCCACTCGAGCGACTTGTCCGCAACCCACAGAAAGATCGCCATCACGACAACGAAGGCAAACACGATGCCGGTCGTCTGAAGCGTTTCCTTGCGAGTCGGCCAGACGACCTTCTTGACTTCCGTCACCGCATCGGACGCGAACACGGCAAATTGACGGCCAGGCTCGGTCACCCAAGCCACCGCAACACCCGCGGCCACGCCGGCGAGCACCGCCAGCACACGGACCACCGTCGGCTGCGCAGAAAGTAGATAGAAGCCAGCCACGCCGGCAGCCACGAGCAGCAGCGCCAGCGCAAACTTGATTTTGTCGGCCATGGGTGGAAATTACCCGCTATGCGTTGTGGCAGGGGCAGAGGGAATCGAACCCCCAACCTTCGGTTTTGGAGACCGACGCTCTGCCAATTGAGCTATGCCCCTGCAGCAGAGACTACAAAGCTCTGGCGAAGACCAGAGCTTGTCGCAGGCGCCCGATTTTCATCGGACGCCCACTCGGAAACAACAATTACTCGATGATCTTGGCGACGACGCCAGCACCAACGGTACGGCCACC
>CAMFLH010000208.1 GCA_945957295.1 uncultured Uliginosibacterium sp. | reverse complement strand
GATCAGCACGGCCGCATCGATATGGCTGCGTCGCTCACTTGCACTGCTCATGCAACCCCCTTGGCGATCAATCGGAAATGCGCACCGCCGCGCGACTCGCAGAGGTGGAGTTCGGCAGCGTTGGCCTGCGCCAGCTCACGCGCAATGTAGAGCCCGAGCCCGGTGCCTCGCGGGTCGGAGGTGAAGAAGGGCTCGAACACCTGGGAGCGGGCCTCCGGCGGCACGCCGGGCCCATCGTCGATGACATCCAGCATGACTTCGTCCTCGGCGCCAGCGAGCACCTGAATACGAACGCAGCCTGGTGCACCGCTGGCATAACGGCGGGCATTGCCAAGCAGGTTCCACAGGATCTGCTGCAGATGGATGCGGTCGAAGCGCACGCGCAGCGCAGCCTCGCCTTCCAGCGACACGAGCGCCGGATCGAGGCCTTCGTAACTCACCTGCTCGTCCAGAAAGGTGCGCGCAAACGCCAGCAGCGGAATGCTCTCCGGCGTAGCGCGATCACGCCGCCCCAGTTCCAGCACATCGCGCACCATGCGGTCGATGCGCCGGGTGTTGTCGTGGATGATCCGCGTCAGCCGCTGCTGCATCTCGGCGCGCTTTTCTTCGCCCAGCAGCTCGCTGGCATGACTGATCGCGGCCAGCGGGTTGCGGATCTCGTGCGCAATGCCGCCGGTCAGGCGTCCGAGCGCCGCCAGCTTGATCTGCTGCGCCTCGCGCTCGATTCGATCCATGTCTTCCAGATAGACAATCGTGTCACCCTGCTCGCCCAGCCTCAGCGTGCGGACGCGGACCTGGCTTCCGACTTCGCCCACGCGCACCGCGGCATCGCCGCTCGCGACCGCCGCCGCGAGCTCCGGCGACAACACTTCGATCGGCATGCCGTTGTGGGGAAGATCGCCCAGCAACTCGCCAGCCTTTCGGTTGGCCTGCATCACGTTGCCGTCGGCATCGAGCACCAGCACGCCGTCGTGGAGGTCCGCAATGATCTGTTCGTTGACTCGCTCTTGCCGCCGCAGCGCAGCGCCGCGCTGGTGGGCCAGCGCCTCGTTGGCAAGGGCTCGGGTTGCGAGCAGGCGGGCAACGGTCGCCACGGCGAAGAATCCAATGCAGACGAAACCAACGGCGGCAATGTCGGTTACGGCGTCGCCATCAAGGGCCAGCGCACGCAGCCCCTGAACAACCAACACCGCCACCGAAGCCAACGAGGCATAAAAAAAGACTAAACGCCCCTCGCCAAGCAGACCTCCGGCAGCGACGACCACCATCATCATGTATGGAAGGCCGCCTTTGTGGCCACCGCCTAAGTACATTAGCGTACTAAGAGCGATGATATCGACTGCGATATGAGTGTTTACCACCCACTCAAAGCGAGATCGCGGCGCACTCAGGAAATACAGCAACACCACCGCAGCGAACAAGTAGCACGCGACCACGCCGCTCCACTCGCCGCCACTTCCCTCGACCAAAAACATGCGACCGATCAATATCAGTCCGCATGCAACGATTAGCCGATAGAAGCTGTAGTAGCGCAGCGATTCCCAGCGCGACTCAGCCGGCTGCCATGCGTGGCTTGCGCCAGCACTCATCAGGTGTGCGGCCCGAGGCGACGATGCGCGTCGCTGCAGTAGAAGTGTCCGCCTTCCGCCACGCCTTCGCTTTCCGGCACATGCAGGCCGCATTGCGCGCAGGCCACCATGCGTTCAGGTTCGGCGGGCGCCTGGGCTGCGGGGTTGCCGTTGCGCGGGCGCGACGCGCTGTCGTCGAGCTTGCGGCGCAGCCACCAGATACCGAAGAGGCCGAGCAGGAAGAGGAAGATGTAGCGCACGGCAGCTATCCCATCGCAATGCAGAAAGCGCCGAGTCTACCACCCGCCAATGGGCGCTCAGAGCACGGCCAGGCGGGCGGCAGCTGCGTCCAGCGTTGCATCCTGTTTGGCAAAGCACAGGCGCACCAGCCCTTCACTGCGCGGCACCCGCGAGAACACCGACACCGGAATCGCCGCCACCCCCGCTTCACGGGTCAGCCACTCGGCGAATGCCACGTCGGGTAGGTCCGAGATCGCGCGATAGTCGACCAGCTGAAAGTAGGTGCCGGCACACGGCAGCAGCCGGAAGCGGCTGGCCGCCAACAGCGTCCGCAGCCGGTCGCGCTTAGCCTGATAGAAGGCCGCCAGGCCGCGCCAGGTTTCCGGCCGCCCCGCCACCGACGCAAAGGCCGCTTGAGCCGGGCTGTTCACCGTGAAGACGTTGAACTGATGCACCTTGCGAAATTCCGCCATCAGGGCGGCGGGGCCGAAGACATAACCCACCTTCCAGCCGGTGACGTGGTAGGTCTTGCCGAAGCTCGACACACCGATTGCCCGGCACGCCAGTGCCGGGTGGCGCGCAACGCTCTGGTGCGGGGCGCCGTCGAACACCATGTGTTCGTAGACTTCGTCGGCCAACACACACACGCGAGAGCCATCCAGCAGTGCAGCGAGTTGCTGCATATCCTCCTGTGGCCACACGGAACCCGTTGGGTTGTGCGGCGTATTCACGATCACCAGCCGCGTGCGCGGGCTGAGCGCGGCCTTGAAGGCCGTCCAGTCTGGACGCCAGTCCGGCGCATGTAGCGCCACGCTTCGCAGCTCGCCGCCCTGCAAGCGCACGGCCGGGCCGTAGGCATCGTAAGCAGGCTCGAACACAATCACCTCGTCCCCCTGCCTGACCAGTGCGGCGATGGCGGTGAACAAGGCCTGTGTCGCGCCCGCGGTAACCGTAATCTCAGACTCTGCGTCGTACTGCGCGCCGTATTCGACGTCCAGCTTGCGTGCGATGGCCTCGCGCAGCGCGGGCAGGCCCATCATCGGCGGGTACTGGTTATGCCCGGCGGCAATCGCCTCGGCCACCGCGGCAGCCAGTGCCGGGTCGGGCGAAAAGTCCGGAAACCCTTGTGACAGGTTGATCGCACCGCAGGCCTGCGCGAGCCGCGACATCACGGTAAAGATGGTGGTGCCCACATCGGGCAGCCGGCTTTCGATCGGAACCGGTGTCTCCAAATCAGCGCTCCTCACTCACTCTTGCTTGCTACGGCGGGCCGCGGCTACGACGCCGTGGCATCCGCGAACCGTTGGTAGAGGCGCAAGTCTATTCCGGCGTAAGCTTTCGCAGGGGCCTCAAGTCATGCGCGGCGCGTCCGTTTACCTTGGGGAGAGGCTCTGAATGGGCAATGAGCCCGACACAGACCAGGGAGATGGCGGTGACCGATCTTTTGGCGGCGGATGACGAGCTGGTCTTTGCGCCGGAAGGCGATGACGAAGCGGAGCACGGCACAGGGGCAGTCTGGCGCGTATTGATCGTCGATGACGATCAGGATGTACACGCATCAACCGAACTTGCACTCAAGGGCACGCCGATCCTCGGGCGCCCGCTGGAATTCCTGCACACCTACAGCGCAGCCGAAACGGTTCAGTTCCTGCGGCGCGAGCAGGACGTTGCGGTGATCCTGCTCGACGTGGTGATGGAAAGTGAAAATGCCGGGCTGAAGCTGGTTCACATCATTCGCGAAGAGCTCGGCCTGCAGGAGACCCGAATCGTGCTGCGCACCGGGCAGCCGGGTTACGCGCCCGAGATCCAGGCAATCCGCGATTACGACATCAACGACTACAAGACCAAGTCCGAGCTCACCCACACCCGTCTCTACACAACGCTGACGGTCGCGATCCGATCCTACGACCAGATCCGTGCGATCAACGCCAACCGTCGCGGGCTGGACATGATCGTGCGCGCCAGCGGCGAACTGATGGAACTGCGCGGCATCCAGGGTTTTGCCGCCGGCGTGATCACGCAACTCGCCGCCCTGCTGCGCCTGCCCCCGGAGGGGTTGATCTGTGCGCAGGAAAACGGCACCGGCGAAGACGGTGTGCAGGTCGTGGCGGCAGGCGGCAAGTTCAGCGGCCTGATCAATCGCGCGATCCGCGACATCCCCGACCGTACGGTGCGCGAGCACCTCAACCGCGCGCTCGAATCCGGCAAGAACCAGTACGACCACGGCTCCACCACACTGCTGCTGAACGGCTCCGGTCGTCGTATCGCGGTCTATCTTGAGAGCACGCATGCCATCGAGGAGATCGACCGCCATCTGCTTGAAGTGTTCTGCACCAACATTGCGGCAGGCTTCGAGAACACAGCCCTGTTCAGCCGCCTGCAGAACATCGCTTATGTCGATGCCCTGACGAGCCTGCCGAACCGGCAACGCTTCCTGCAATGCATCGACGAGCGCATCCAGAGCACGCGAAAGAACGACGCCACCGTCGCGCTGGTCGATATCGACGAATTCGCCGAGACCAATGACGCGCTTGGGCACAAGTTCGGCGACAAGCTGCTGCTCGCCGTTGCGCTGCGGCTACGGGATCGCATCCCCGGCGCAATCGTGGCGCGGATCGCGGGTGACACGTTCGGCATCCTGGGCGACGTCACGGCAGTAACCCCCACCGCACTCTCTGGCGTGTTCGCCGAACCGTTCATCGTCGATGAACAGGAGATCGTGGTCTCCGCCACGCAAGGCTACCTGCTGCTGCGCGACGCAGATGGCAGCAGCGCCGATGCGCTGAAGAACGCCAATCTGGCGCTCAAGAGGGCCAAGAGCCGCCACCGCGGCGAACACAGTTTCTTCACCCGCGACATGAACGTCGAGATTGAAGAGCGCGTGAAACTGCTGCAAGGATTGCGCAGCGCCTTCGACAACGAACGCCTGTTCCTGATGTATCAACCCCAGGTGCGCATCGAAAGCGGCGAACCCGTCGGAGTAGAGGCGCTGATTCGCTGGCGTAGCGACGACGGCCGTTTCATCCCGCCGGATCGTTTCATTCCGCTCGCCGAACATTCAGGCCTGATCGTGAATATCGGCAACTGGGTCATGCGACTGGCGTGCTACGAACAGGCCAAGATCGCCGCGGCGGGCTTCCCCCGCCTGCAGGTGGCCGTAAACGTTTCGCTCGCGCAATTCCGCCACCAGGAATTCATCAACCAGGTGAAGGCCGCGCTGGCCGACACCGGCGCCACGCCTAACCTGATCGAACTGGAAATCACCGAGTCGATGGCGATGGAAGACGCCGACTTCGTCGCCGGCAAACTCAACGAGCTGGCGCAACTTGGCGTCAAAGTGGCGATCGACGACTTCGGTACCGGCTTCTCGTCGCTGTCCTACCTGCAACGCTTGCGCGTCGACCGCCTGAAGATCGACCGCTCGTTCGTGAAGGACTTATGCACCAACCAGCGTTGCCGCCAGGTCGCCGAAATGGTGATTCAGCTCAGCCGCAAGCTGGGGCTGGGCGTGATCGCCGAAGGGGTGGAAGACGCCGATCAGGCCAGCGCACTGCTCAGCCTCGGCTGCCCTGACGCACAAGGCTACCTGTACGCCCGGCCGATGGAGCGCGAGGCCCTGCATGACTGGCTCGCAACCCGTCGCCCGCAAGTCTGACGGCTCACAGGTTTGATCGGGCGGCTTGCCCCGCCCGAAACGAGCGGCGATCATCGCCGCATGGAACTCGCCCCCCTTATCCCGCTCGACGGCGCAATCGCCGTTCTTGACCAAACCCGCCTGCCCTTCGCGCGCGCCACGCTCACCCTCTCCGATCTCGAAGCCTGTGCCAGGGCCATCGAGACCATGGAGGTACGCGGCGCGCCGCTGATCGGCGCCACCGCAGCTTTCGGCGTCGCGATCGCGATGCGCGTCGACGCAAGTGACGCCGGGCTGCAGCACGCGCTGACCCGCCTTGGGCGCACGCGCCCGACGGCGGTCAATCTGCATTGGGCACTCGCCCGCATGGCGGCAAGACTGCACCCGAGCGCCCCGGATGCGCGCGCGAACGCTGCCTGGGCCGAAGCGCTGGCGGTGCATGCCGAGGACATTGCCGCCAACAGGGCCATGGGGGAACACGGCGCAGCGCTGCTCACCGAGCTGGCTTCCGGGCTCGACCGCCCATTGCGGGTAATGACGCACTGCAACGCCGGTGCACTCGCCACCTGCGGCTGGGGTACGGCGCTCGCGCCGATCTATGTCGCACACACCAAGGGCTTGCCGGTCGAAGTGTGGGTCAGCGAAACACGGCCGCGGAACCAGGGCCTGCTCACCGCCTGGGAGCTGGCGGAGGGCGGCGTGCCGCACACGCTGATCGCCGACAACGCGGCAGGTCTGTTGATGCGCCAGGGACTGGTGGACGTCGTGATCACCGGGGCCGATCGTATCGCCGCCAACGGTGACGCCGCTAACAAGGTGGGCACCTACCTGAAGGCGCTCGCCGCGCGCGAGCATGGCGTGCCGTTCTTCATCGCAGCGCCCACCAGCACCGTCGACGCCGCTTGCCCCGATGGCGATTCGATCCCGATCGAAGCACGCAGCGCAGACGAAGTGTGCGTACTTAACGGGCTCGATAAGGCCGGCGAAGCCGCGCAATTGCGCATCTTCGACGGCCCATGCGCCAATCCGGCATTTGACGTCACCCCCGCCGGCCTGATCGCGGGCATCCTCACCGAACGCGGTCGGTTCGACGCCAACCGCATCACCGAGGCCCTCGCATGAACAGCGTCGAGTCCCTGCGCGACGCGCTACTCGCCAGCGCACGCCACATAGCAGCACTCGGCCTCAACCCGGGCGCTGCAGGCAACCTCAGCGTGCGCCAAGGCGACGGGATGCTGATCAGCCCGTCCGGCCTGCCCTGGGAAGAACTGACGCGAATCGACTTTGTCGCAGTCGCCGCCGATGGCAGCTACGCTGGACCGCGCGCGCCCTCCTCGGAATGGCAGCTGCACCGCGACCTCTACGCCGCACGCCCGGAGTTCGGCGCCGTCATCCATACGCACGCCCCTTTCTGCACGGCGCTCGCCTGCCTGCACCGCTCGATTCCGCCTTTCCATT
This sequence comes from uncultured Uliginosibacterium sp., assembly GCA_945957295.1. Lineage (GTDB taxonomy): Bacteria > Pseudomonadota > Gammaproteobacteria > Burkholderiales > Rhodocyclaceae > Niveibacterium. The sequence goes on along the minus strand of CAMFLH010000208.1, from coordinate 1,400 downwards.
ACATGGTCGCCCGCTTCGGCGGCCACGACGTGCGTTGCGCCGCCTATGCCACCTACGGCACGACCGCCCTGTCGGAAGCAACGCTGATCGCCATGGACGAGCGCAATGGCTGCCTGCTCGGCAACCACGGCATGATCGTCGCGGGCCGCGACCTTCGCCACGCCCAGGCCCTGGCGGTCGAACTCGAAAGCCTTGCCGAACAGTACTGGCGCGCCTGTCAGCTCGGCGAACCAGTGCTGCTGCCGGACGATGAAATCGCCCGCGTTCGGGAGAAATTCAAGGGCTACGGCGTGCGCTGAGCACGCAGCGCAGGGTCACGGAGAACACGCTACAAAAAGCGCGGCGAGCAGGCTCATCGCGGACCCTGTCTAGAACTGCCCACGCTGCCCGGTCGGCGGGGCGCCGCCGGCCTTCTCGGCGAGCTTGTCGATTGACAGTTCACCCTTGCGGTCGAAGGGCAAACGACCATAGTCACGCGTCAGCACTTCGCCATGCACCCGGTAGCCGAAGGCCTTGCCCCCATCGAGCACCTTCGGCAACTTCGCCAGCAGTTCGATCAGCGACGCGGATACATCGACGCCGACCGTCGTCTCGCCCAAGCGCGGCAACACCACCGACTGGCCGGTCATGCCGGTTGCGACCTTCTGGCCGTTGATCTCGAACCCGAAGGTCAGCCCATCAACGGTAATGTCTTTCTCGTTGGGATTGCTGACGCGTAGCGTGAGATGCATGCGCTGCTGCAACATGCCGCCGCGCGGCAGCAGCGACACATCCTCGACGCTGACCTCGGGCTTCTGAAGGCCAAGCGCCATGATCGCGCAGCCGGCCGCAAGCAGCAGCCAGCCCAGGATCAGCAGGCGAGCGAGCGCGCGCATGATCACTCCCGACCCGACATTTTTTCGAGCATGCGCAGCAGCGAGATCGAGTCGTCCTCGCCCATGCCACAGCCGACCGCACCATTGAGCATCTGCGCCGTTGCCGCGCTGTTGGGCAAGGCCACGCCCATCTTGTGCGCCTCGTCGAGCACGATGCGCAGATCCTTCTGGTGCATCCAGGCCTTGAAGCCCGGCTTGAAGTTTCGATCCAGCATGCGTTGGCCGTGGTTCTCCAGGATGCGGCTGTAGGCGAAGCCGCCCAGCATCGCCTCGCGCACCCGCGCCGGGTCCACACCGGAAGCGCGCGCGAAATGCAGCGCCTCGGCCACGATCGCCACACCGGCACCGGTAAGGATCTGGTTGCAGGCCTTGGCCACCTGCCCCGCACCGCTCTCGCCGATCCAGGTCACCGTCTTGCCCATGCCTTCGAGCACCGGGCGGGCACGCTCAAATGCCGCCTGATGGCCACCCACCATGATCTGTCTCTTATACACATCTGACGCTGCCGACGAATTAGACGGTGTA
>CAMFLH010000207.1 GCA_945957295.1 uncultured Uliginosibacterium sp. | reverse complement strand
GAGTTGCAGTGTGGGTGTTGCCAGCAGCAGCGGCGACGCCTTGTCGGCTGAAGATCTGATCGCGCGCGCCGATGCCGCGCTGTACGCCGCAAAACGCGAAGGCCGCAATCGCGTGGCGTTGGCACCACTTTCGTCACTCGTGGCGCCACCGATGTTGGCGGCCGAAGGAGAGTCCCTTGCTTGATCCGATTGATCTGACTGCCGTGCGTGCGGGCGATGTGCTGTTGCACATGGGGCGCGGCGAAATTTCCAAACTCATCGCATGGGCGAGTGATTCCGGCTATAGCCATGCCGCACTCGTGTTTGATGGCCAGACGGTGGCTGAGGCGGTGTCGGTCGGCGTGCGAAAGACCGGGCTGGCGGACCGCGCGGTGGACGCTGCGGATTTCACCCTGATCGATGTGTTCCGCTTCGGTGGCGCCGATACCGGGCTTGAGCCGCAGGCGCTCGCCGCCTTGCAGGCGAAGATGGATGGCTTCATGGGCGCGGCTTACCCGCTCGACGAACTGTTTGAACTGGGTGTCGTCTGCGCGCTGCGCAGCAAGCTCGATTGGCCTGAGGCGGCGAAGTGGTTCCTGCGCGTCGTGCTCGATCATGTGATCCACACTGACCCGGCGCGCATGGTGTGCAGCGAGTTCGTCTATCGCAGCTTTGCTGAAGCAGCCACGACACCGGCCGGGCGCTTGCGCCCGCGTATCGAGGTGCTTGATCAGCCTGCGACGCCGTTTCCACACATTGACTGGCTCGCCTTGCTGAAGGAATACGAAGCGGCGCGCCATCGTTCGCCCAACCGAACATTGCCGCCTGCACCGACAGCAGGCGATGTGCGCGGGCTGCAGGTGAGCAGCGTCAACGGCGCGCCGGAGCCGGATGCCGATATCGCGGCGCAGGCCGATCAGATCCGCCGTGCGCGGGCCGGCGTTGCCGCGCGCGGGCTTGCTCAACCCGCGGCAATCGAGGATCCGTGGCCCAATCCAGCGACCGTTACACCGGCGGATCTGGCCAACAGCCCGAGCTTCGGCAAGGTGGGGTGTTTGCTGCGGTCCGCTTGAGTCGCTCCCCCAGCGGGCGGACAATCTGCCTTGCAGGCGCCCAGCGCTGAAGCTGGGGCACGAGCCGGGGGGCAGTGCGATGGTCAGCGTACGGTTTTGCGGTGCGGTCGGCGAGGTGACGGGTTCGGGCTACTGGCTTGAGACCGAACAGGCGCGGGTGCTGGTCGATTTCGGCATGTTCCAGGGCGGGCGCGATATCGAGGGTCGCAACCGCGTGATCGAGCCGGTCGAGCCCAAGCGTTTGGTGGCCGGCGTGCTGACGCATGCCCATGTCGACCATTCCGGCCGCTTGCCTTTGCTTGCCGCGCACGGTTCGCGCGCGCCGATCTACGGCACGCCTGCGACGCTGGAGCTGGCCGAGGTGTTGCTGCTCGATTCAGCCAAGATCGCCGAGGAAGATACCAGCCGCGCCAACCGCAAACTGCGGCGGGCGGGGCGGCGCGAGCAAAGCCCGCTTTACACGGTGGACGATGTCGAGAGCCTCGTGCGCCGCTTCGTCGCATTGCCCTACGGTGAGCAGCGCGAAATCGCGCCAGGCATTGCGATTCGCTTCTTCGATGCCGGCCACATCCTCGGCTCTTCCAGCGTCGAGATGCAGATTGCGCGCCAAGGTGCAGAGCCGCTGACAGTGGTGTTCTCTGGCGACCTCGGCACCCGCGACGCGCCGATTCTGCGCGATCCGGAAACGCCGCCGCGGGCGGACGTGGTCTTCCTCGAATCCACTTACGGCGATCGCAGCCGACCACCCCGTGCCGACACGCTGGCGAGCTTCCATGCGCTGCTGCGGCGCGCCGTGGCCGAGCACCGCCGCATGATCGTGCCGGCCTTCGCCGTCGGTCGCACCCAGGTGCTGCTGTATGAACTGGCGCACGCGTTCCGCGATGGCATCGTGCCTGCGTTTCCGGTGTTTCTCGATAGCCCGATGGCCACCCGTGCCGGCGCGATCTACGCGCGTCACGGCGAGTTGCATGATCAGGAGGCCAAGCGACTCGGCCGACGTGGGCAGTTGCCGGATACGCTGCGGGTCGTCGAGTCGTCGGCAGAGTCGCGCTTGCTGAACGTCAGCGGTGAGTTCTGCATGATCATGAGCGCGGCTGGCATGTGCGAAGGCGGCCGTGTGCTGCATCACCTGCGTCACAACTTGTGGCGTGAAGACGTGCTGGTGATTCTGCCGGGCTACATGGCCCCGGGCACGCTCGGGCGGCAGCTTGCCGAAGGCGCACGCGAGGTCGAGATTTTCAGCGAGACGATCGCGGTGCGCGCCGAAGTCGTGCAACTGGAAGGCTTCTCGGCGCATGCGGATCGCGAGGGCCTGCTTGACTGGCTTGCGCCGCTGGCGTCCGGGCATCCGCGGGTGGTGCTGACGCACGGAGAAGACCCGGCGCGGGCCGGGCTCGCCGCGGCGGTGCATGCGCGCTTCGGCATCATGGCGGAGACGCCGGTGCCGGGCGCGGTGCTGACGCTCGACTAGGCGGAACCCAGGCGCGCGATCTCTTCCGATTCGACCACGCCCGCCGCGCAGCCGTCGCCCAGTGCGCAACGCAGCATCGCGCGCGCGACGGCTTTTGTGCTGACCGGGCGGTAGCGCCGTAGCGGGCCGCCCATCAAGGGCGCGATCACACGCCCGACCACCAGGGCAATCCGCTCGCCAGGCCTCGCTTCCTCGCGTCGGCCGTCTAGCAGCGAGGGGCGCAGGCACCACAGCGCGGGCAAGCCCAGCGCAGCCAGATCGCGTTCAGTTTCGCCCTTGACCCGGTTGTAGAACACGGTCGAGTTCGCATCAGCCCCAAGCGCTGAAATCAGCAAGAAGCGCCGGGCGCCGGTGGTCTTCGCGAGTCGGCCGAGTGCGAGCGGATAGTCGTGATCGACGATGCGGAACGCTTCCTGCGAGCGGGCCACCCGAATCGTTGTACCCAGACAACAGAAAACGTCGTCGGCTACGAGCGCCGGATCGGCGGCGGGCAGCGCGCCGAAATCGACGACCCGTTCATCGAGCTTCGGGTGCTGCACCCCGCCCGGGCGCCGCACCAGTGCGACGACGCGCTCGTATTCCGGCGATGCAAGCAGCATCGCCAGCAGTTCGCGACCGACGAGGCCGGAGGCACCGGCAATCAGGGCTGTGCGTAGGGGCGAGGTCGGCATAGGCAAGTGCTTGATACAAAACAATCCGGCGCCAGGGCGCAGGAGATATATAATTGATAACGATTCGCGTTGGCGTTCTTTTCCGAAGAACGCTGCCACGGCTGGTCCACACGATTCTGCAGGTAGCGTACATGACACATTGCACCAACGACACAGCGACGCTGGACCGTCAGGCCGGCGCTGCGGCCGATGGCTCCGCGCCGGGGGTGTTCGCCCTCGTCGGCAACCCGAACGTCGGCAAGTCGGTGGTGTTCCATCGCCTGACCGGCACCTACGTGAATGTGTCGAACTACCCGGGCACGACGGTCGATGTGTCGCGTGCTTCGGCGCGCTTCGAGCGCGGCGCCGAGGTGCTGGACACCCCTGGCGTGCTGGCGCTGCCGGCGCGTTCGGATGATGAGCACGCAACGATGCGGGCGCTGCTGCACGAGAACCTTCGTGCGCTGGTGCAGGTGGGCGACGCCAAGAATCTGCGCCGCACGCTAGCGCTGTCGCTGGTCTTTGCCGACCTCGGGTTGCCTTGGGTGCTGGCCTTGAACATGGCCGACGAAGCGCGCGCGCGCGGCGTTGGCGTTGATCTGCAGGGCTTGTCGAAGGCCATCGGTGCGCCGGTGATCGAAACGGTTGCCACCAGCGGCGAAGGTCTCCAGCGCTTGCCAGAGGCGCTCAAGCATGCCTACGCCAGCCGCGGCCCGGCACACCGCTTCCACTACCCGGCTGCCGTTGAGGCGGTTGTCGTGCAAGCGGCGGACTGGATTGCCGCACGGGCGCCGAAAGCCCCGCTGGCCGCGCGTGGTCTGGCGGTGCTGTTCCTCGGTCGCGATGCCGAAGTCGAACGCTGGCTCGCCGCGCACCTGGGGGCCGAGGCGCAACAACTCGTGGCGCTGCGCGAGGCGGCCGAGGCCGCCAGTGCCGAACCGTTGTCCACCGCGCTAGCGCAGGCCCGCGCCGCTGAGGCAGATCGCCTTGCGGGCGCTTACCTGCGCAAGGAAGTGCCGAAAGCGAAGCTGTTGTCGACGCGGCTTGGCCGGCTTGCGGTGCACCGTATCTGGGGCTTGCCGATCCTGTTGCTGGTGCTGTTCGCGGTTTATGAATTTGTTGGTGTGTTTGGCGCGAGCTTCCTCGTCAACCTGACGGAAAAAACGCTCTTCGGCGAAGTCCTGAATCCGGCAATGGAAGGCTTCGTGCGGGCGCATGTGCCCTGGCAATGGGCGTCCGATCTGATGGTCGGGCAGTACGGGCTGTGGACCATGGGCATGACTTACGCGTTGGCGCTGATTCTGCCGATCGTGACGACCTTCTTCCTGGCCTTCGGCGTGCTGGAGGATTCGGGCTACTTCTCGCGTCTGTCAGTGCTGGCGAACCGGGCTTTCTCGCTGATCGGCCTTAACGGCCGCGCGGTTTTGCCGATGGTGCTGGGCCTCGGCTGCGTGACGATGGCGACACTCACGACGCGCATCCTGCACACCAAGCGTGAGCGGGTGATCTCGACCTTCCTGCTCGCGCTGGCGATCCCGTGCTCGGCGCAGCTCGGCGTGGTGATGGGCATGCTGTCGGGCATCTCGTTCTCGGCCACACTGATCTGGCTGAGCTCGGTGTTGCTGATCCTGCTGACTTCCGGCTGGCTGGCGGCGAAGCTGATTCCGGGGCGCCGCATTCCGCTGGTGACCGAAATGCCGCCGATGCGCTTGCCGGTGATGGGCAATGTGCTGAAGAAAACGGCCGGCCGCCTGAAGTGGTACCTCGTCGAAGTGATTCCGCTGTTCCTGTTCGGCACGCTGCTGATGTTCGTGCTGGACCGCGTTGGCGCGCTGCCGTGGATCATCGAGAAGGGCGAGCCGCTGGTGACTGGCTGGCTTGGCTTGCCGAAAGAGGCGAGCGCCGCGTTCGTGATGGGCTTCCTGCGTCGTGACTTCGGCGCGACCGGTCTGTTCGCGCTGGGCCACCAGCTGACGCCGCTGCAGACGGTGGTTGGCATGATCACGATTACGCTGTTCGTGCCCTGCATCGCCAGCGTGATGATCGTGATCAAGGAGCAGGGCGGTAAGATCGCCGCTGCGATGCTGGGCCTGATCATGCCGACGGCCTTCCTGGTTGGCGGCATCTTCCACTTGATCCTGAAGCACTCCTGGTAAGCCGCGATGAGCCCCAACGAAATGCGTCTCGCCGACGCCACCCCCGGTGCAACCGTCCGTTTCCGCGGCTTCGATGCCACGCTCGATACGCTGTTGCAGGATCAGTTTCTCGCCTACGGCATTGCGGTCGGCCAGGCTGTCAGCGTGTTGCAGCAGCGCCCGCTGACGATCATCCAATGTGATCACACCGAGCTGGCGGTCGAGTCTGTCGTCGCCCGCGCGATGGTGGTTGCGCCGGCCTGAGCCGGCGCATCTCTCGGCGCTTCAGACGCCCAGCAGGCGTAGATCAGGCGCGCCAGCGCGCATCGGCGGGCACCAGAAGTAGGCCCCGGTGAGCGGCCGCGTGAAGCGGAACAAGCCGTCCACGATGCCGTCCTCGGCGCCGCTCATGCGCTTGAGCTGCGCTTCGAATGCGGCGAACGATGCACCGAAGGCAACGAACTGCAGCCCGGCGCGCTCGCCCTCGATCCACGCCATCGAGCGCCGCAGCACGAAGGCCTCGGGCGAGAAGTTTTCCTGCGCGGTGCGCTTCACATGCGCGCATTCGGAGGCGTCGTCGAGTTCCTCATTCGACTCGCGTTCGCGACCGATCACTCTGTCCTGCATTGATTTGGGCATCGCATCGAAGCGTTTGAAGTCATGCAGCCACTGCTGCACCGCGACGAAGGACGAGCCCGCGAGCGTCGCCACATCTTCCGCCACGATTGCGGCGGCCGCGGCATCGTCGCCTTGCGGGTTTTCGGTGCCATCCTCGTAGCCGGTCAGGTCGCGTCCGCCGCGATGCAGGAACCCCTCCAGCGAATGCTCAAGCACGAAGGTGTCGGCGAGCAGCGCTTCGATCTGCCGCTCGCGTTGCATCAGCGCCGCACGGTCCTCGCCGCGCAGCCATAGCCACAGCGCCGCGGGGGTGTTGGGGAGTTCGACGGCGGCCGCCGCAAAGCTCGGGAATGTCGTCAGCCCTTCGACATGTCGTCCCAGCGCGGTGGCGAGGCTCGCACCGATGCCCAGCACTGTCTGCTCGCCATCCACCTCTGCCGCGATACGGCGCAGCGCGCCACGCGCATCGGCACCCTGCAGCAAGGAAAAACTCAGGTAACGGGCTGCCGGGGGCAGTGGGGCGAGGATTCCGCTCTGGGGGCCGCTCATGGGGCTATCTCCTGCATGGTTCGCATAACTGATAGAGCACGAATGATCGCGCGTTGCCAGCGTGCGTGCCAACCGGTTTGCGGACCGGATTTGAGTCACATCGCGAAACATCCACGCACGGGCGGGTCACGGCCGCGGCGGTGCTGGCCGCTTAGGCTCGGCCTAGCCGACGCGTGATCAGAGCGTACGGCCCAAACCATAAGGGGAGAGCGTGATCATGGGTACCAAGAATTCGACCGGGCCGAGCGCGGCACCGGAACGACGCCGCCTGCTCGGCGCAATCGGTTCGCTGGGGGCTGCCGTGGTGTGGGGCTGTGGGGGATCGGATTCCGCCACAACGGCAACCGGCACTGTCAGCACCGGCGGCACCGACACGACAGGTACGGGTAGCACGGGCAGCACGAGCAGTTCTACGGGCACTGGCAGCACTGCAGGTGCGTGCGCCGTCATTCCACAGGAAACGCAGGGCCCGTATCCCTTGTTGGCGATCCTGAGCAACGCGGCGATGGTTCGGCAGGACATCACTGAAGGCAAGACCGGTGTGCCGCTGACGTTGCGGCTGAAGCTGGTGAACGTGAATGGCAGCTGTGCGCCGATCGCGAACGCGGCGGTGTACGTGTGGCATTGCGACAAGGACGGCGTGTATTCCGGCTACAGCACGAACACCAACGGCAATACGCTGGGGCAAACCTTCCTGCGCGGTATCCAGGTATCCGATGCCAATGGCGAAGTGACGTTCACGACGATCTACCCGGGCTGGTACGCCGGGCGGATCACGCATGTGCATTTCCAGATCTATCTGGCCGACAAGCTGCAGGTCACGGCGACGGCGACCTCGCAGATCGCCTTCCCGCAGGCGGATACGACGGCCGTCTACAACTCCACGCTATACGTCACGCGGGGCCAGAACACATCGGTTACGAGCTTTGCCGCCGACAATGTCTTCAGCGATGGCACGACTTACCAGATGGCCGCCCTGACCGGAGATGCCGCCAACGGCTACACCGCCACGCTGACCGTCGGCATTGCCGTTTGAGTCTGCAGGCGGCGCCGCAGGGCGTCGGAATATCAGGTCCGAAAACGGCGAGCAGGGGGTGGGAAGGGGCGGATAATCCGCCCCATGAACCGCAGTGCCCAAACCCCTCGCGAACCCGCCGAACACGGCGCCCACTACGCCGCGCTCGTCGCACGCGACAGCCGCTTCGATGGCCGCTTCTATGTCGGCGTGACCTCTACCGGCATCTACTGTCGTCCGGTCTGCCGGGTGCGCACGCCGAAGGCCGCCAATTGCCTGTTCTTCGCAAACGCGGCGGCGGCCGAGGCAGCCGGTTTTCGGCCCTGCCTGCGCTGTCGCCCGGAGCTTGCGCCGGGGCAGGCGGGTATCGACTCAGCCTCGCGCCTGGCTTGGGCGGCAGCGCAGCGGATCGAGGCCGGGCAAGTCGACGAGGCCGGGCTGGAAGGCCTCGCGGCCCGGCTCGGCATCACCGATCGCCATCTGCGGCGGATCTTTGCCGACACCTTCGGCGTGACACCGGTGGCCTATGTGCAGACGCAGCGTTTGCTGATGGCCAAGCGCTTGCTGGCCGACACTGCTTTGCCAGTGACCGAGGTGGCGCTGGCTGCCGGCTTCGGCAGCCTGCGCCGCTTCAATACGCTGTTTCAGAGCCATTACGGGCTCACTCCATCTGACTTGCGGCGGGCGAGTGCGGCGCCGGCGCCCGGCGAAGGGCTGCGCTTCGAACTGGCCTTCCGCCCGCCTTTCGACTGGATTCGCCTGCTTGCCTTTCTCGCCGGCCGCTGCGTGGCCGGCGTGGAGGAAGTAGCGGGCGAGGCCTATCGC
>CAMFLH010000206.1 GCA_945957295.1 uncultured Uliginosibacterium sp. | reverse complement strand
GTCCTGATCAAATTTCAACCGGAACGCCCGGTCAGATTTCAAGCGGTGCCAACATTTGAAGGGGACCGGAGTTGCCCAAGGGCCGGCCCCAAGGGAATCATTCAGCCGCTTTTCGGGCTGCCTTGTAGGGCGTCACCGCTGACAGGTCCAGCCCTCGGAAATCCACACGATTGACCACCTCCGCCAGTCCTGGCACGAAGTGTTCGCCATAGCCGTCGTGGGCGTCCCGCTTGCCCATCTTCACCGAGTGGCCTGTGATTAGCCGCTCCTCGTCCTCGCGCACCCGTAGGCGCCGCAGCTCCGTGATGAAGCCGTGCCGGAAGGAGTGCATTGGCGCCACCGTCGCATCTTTGACGCCAGCCTTGCGGAACTCGCGGCCCCACCAATCGCCCCACTTGGCGGCGTACTGCCCGCGCTTGTTTGGCTTGAGTAGTGGGAACAGGTGACCGCCACCGGCTCGCCTGCGGTCTTCCACGAAGGCCAGGAAACCAAGGCGGATTAGCTCGCTGTGAATGGGCACCGCGCGGCGTGACTCGTCTGTCTTGAGGCTGCCGTCATCGTCGATAGGATCAATGGCGAGATACGGCACGCCCTCCTCCACCCTGACACGCTCCGCCGTCAGTTGCGCCAACTCCTCACGACGAGCCCCGGTAAAGAGCGCCAGCAAGGGCAGCCAGAACCCGGCCTCGCCCTTCCCGCCCACCATGCGCAGCCCGCGCGTGAAGATGGGGGACGCGAACACCTGGGCCAGCTCGTCCTTGGTCATGCTGCGGCGCTTCTTCGCGCCCTTGTCGGACGGCAGGGAGGCATTGCTCGCGGGGTTATCCGCCCGCCAGCCTTGCTTGACCGCAAAGGACAGCAGCGCCCGAATTGCGCCGTGCTCCTTCTCAATGGTCTTGGCTGACTTCCCCGCCTCCATCCGCTTCTCAATGAAGCCCCTGACGTGCTCCGTCTGGATCGTTTCGGCGTACAGGTCAGGATAGAGGGACGCGAACAGCGCAGCGGCGCCCTCATAGACTTCAACGGTAGCCGGCGCGGGCTTCTTGTATGCCTGCCAGATGGGGAGCGCGTCAGCGAGGCGATGGAGCCCCGCAACGGGCGCAGACAGGCCCGCTAGGTGCTTCCTGGGTTGGGGACTAGGGACGCTGACGAGTTCGCGCCCTGCCCGTCTGCGGATCATGTCCGCAATCTCAAGGTCAGCATGGGCAAACGCAGCCCCGGCGCTGACTGCGAACTCCTCCCGCAGCTCAACGCCAACCGCACGGAGCCGTTGCCGCGCTCGTGCAATGTACGGGTCAAGGAGGTAGGAAGACTGTGATTCTTCCGCTTCCTGGGCTGCGTGCTCGTCAATGCCCAGCACCGCTAGGCGCTGCTCAACAGTGCGCTCACCCGCAACAGGAGCGACACGCGGCCAGGACTCGTCAGCGGCCAGGCGCTCCGCTTTGTAGCGCTCAAGTTCTTCTTGAAGGACGGCGCCCGGCTCAGTGAGTGGCAGCCCGTGACGCGGCGGGATGGGAAGGTCAGGCAGCTTGCCCGTAGTCCGCAGGCCGTGAAATTTAGCCCGCAGCTCCGCTTCCCATGCCAAGCAGGCCACCTCAGCGGACGCAATAGGACCGTCAAAGGTTTTGACCAGGATCTTTTTGGGGAAGTGCTGGGCCAGTTCCTTGGGAACTCGCACGCGGTAGCGGAACTTGGTTCCGTGAGCTTCCAGCTTGGGACGGGGCATTTTCTTGGCTGTCATCCGGGCATTTTACCGGGGAGCGTTCCCCGAAATGTTCCCAAGACAACAGCCAGAAAAGCTTGAAACTACTAGGACTCCAACCCCATCAATGACTTACAGATGGGGTGGCGGAGAGGGTGGGATTCGAACCCACGGTACGCTTGCACGTACGCCTGATTTCGAGTCAGGTACAATCGACCACTCTGCCACCTCTCCGCGGTCTCGAAATCGAGCCCACGATTATACAGCGCTTTTTTGTTTTGGCTAGCGCTTTGGCGATTAATTTGTCGGGCGCAGCACTTCGATGCCACCCATGTAGGGGCGAAGCGCTTCCGGAACGATCACCGAACCGTCTGCTTGCTGGTAGTTTTCCAGCACAGCCACGAGGGTTCGCCCCACAGCGAGGCCCGAGCCATTGAGTGTGTGGGCGAGTTCGTTCTTGCCTTGCTCGTTCTTGAAACGGGCCTGCATGCGGCGCGCCTGGAAACCCTCACAGTTGGAGCAGCTGGAGATTTCACGGTAGGTGTTCTGAGCCGGCAACCAGACTTCAAGGTCATAGGTCTTGGCGGCGGAGAAGCCCATATCGCCCGAGCACAGCGCGACGACGCGGTAGGGCAAGCCGAGGCGCTGCAGGATCTTCTCTGCATGACCGACCATCTCTTCCAGCGCGTCGTAGGATTTCTCCGGGTGCGCGATCTGCACCATCTCGACCTTATCGAACTGATGCTGGCGGATCAGGCCACGCGTATCGCGGCCGTAAGAGCCGGCCTCGGAACGGAAACAGGGCGAGTGAGCGGTCAGCTTGATCGGGAGGTCTTCTGCTTGCAGCACCGACTCGCGCACGGTGTTGGTCAGCGAGATTTCAGACGTCGAAATCAGGTACTGCGTCACGACGTTATCGGCGCCGCCCTTTTCGACACGGAACATGTCTTCCGCGAACTTCGGCAACTGGCCAGTACCGTAGAGCGCATCCGGATTGACGATGTACGGGGTGTAGCACTCGGTGTAGCCATGCTCGCCGGTGTGCATGTCGAGCATGAATTGCGCCAGCGCGCGGTGCAACCGGGCAACCTGCCCTTTGAGCAGCGCAAAACGCGCACCGGAGAGTTTGGCCGCCGTATCGAAGTCGAGGCCGAGGCGTTCGCCGACATCGACATGGTCACGCACTTCGAAATCGAACTGCGCGGGCGCACCCCAGCGGCGCACTTCAACGTTCTCGGTTTCGTCTTTACCCACCGGCACCGACTCGTGAGGCAGGTTCGGTATGCGCATCAGGAAGTCGTTGAGGCGCCCTTGCAGCGCGGCCAGCGCAGCTTCGTTCGCCTTGAGCTCATCGCCAAGCCCTGCGACTTCAGCCATGACCGCCGACGCGTCCTCGCCCTTCCCTTTCAACACGCCGATCTGCTTCGACAGGCTGTTGCGCTTGGCTTGCAGTTCCTGAGTGCGGGTCTGCAACTGTTTGCGCTCATCTTCCATCGCCTGGAAGCTTGCGGTGTCGAAGGTCACGCCGCGGGCGGCGAGGCGCTGCGCAACGGTGTCGAGTTGAGTGCGCAGTAGCTGAATGTCGAGCATGTCTGAATCCTGATTTTCTTTTGCTATCAGCGAATTATGCCCCGAAGCTGGGGTCGTTTCGCAGGGATGCACTGCAAGTGGATGATCCGCCTGGGATTTCGCCGCGCCGTTTCAACTTGATGCGGCGCACTATTTTATTTGTATTTTCAATGACTTACAAACATCCGATAGAAACAGATGCGTTGCTTTGACGGCCACCTCACCTAGCCTTAATCATGGCTTCGATCGCAGCAAGACGATCCGCCCAACCCACGGAGGAGCAGGCATGCTGTCACTGCGCGACTGCCTTGATTACTGCGACCTGACCGAAGAAGACGTTGATCTCCTCGCGGAACATGAGCACTTGCCGCATGACGTGGCGGCGCACATTGCCTGCGGGCTGGTTCAGACTTCTTCCGGCGTGCTACTGATCGACCACTTGATGGAAGAGATGCTCGATCAGGCACGCACCGGCGGCCAGACCGCCAAAGCCGAACACGTTTCACACGTGTATGCGCGGTTTAAAGCCGCGCACCCGCTCGCTCATTGACCCTCTGCCTCTCGTGCGTTGCGGTCTAACCCTCTCAGGTATGCGAGCTTCTGGGCGATCTTCGCCTCCAACCCGCGGTCAGTTGGCGCATACCAACTGACCGCGGCCATCCCTTCGGGGAGATAGTCCTCCCCTGCCGCGTATGCTTCCGGCTCGTCATGGGCGTAGCGATAGGCCTTGCCGTAGCCGAGTTCCTTCATCAGCTTGGTCGGCGCATTGCGCAGGTGGACCGGCACTGGGCGGCTGATGTCTTCGCTGACGAACTTACGCGCCGCCTTGTAGGCCATGTACACAGCGTTGGATTTCGCCGCACAGGCGAGGTAGATCACGGCTTGGGCCAGCGCGAGCTCGCCCTCGGGGGAGCCGAGCCGCTCGAAAGTCTGGCAAGCCTCAAGGCACATCGTGAGTGCCCGCGGATCAGCGAGGCCGATATCTTCGACCGCCATGCGAACCACGCGGCGCCCCAGGTAGAGTGGGTCGGCGCCGCCGTCGAGCATGCGCACCAGCCAGTAGAGCGCAGCATCCGGATTCGAGCCGCGCACTGATTTGTGCAACGCCGAGATCTGGTCGTAGAACGCGTCGCCGCCTTTGTCGAAGCGCCGCAAATTCTGCGCAAGCGTGTTCTGCACGAATTCGGCCGAGACCTCATTCAGGCCGCTCGCCTCGGCCGCAGTGCGCAGCGTTTCCAGCACATTCAGGAAGCGACGGGCATCGCCGTCTGCCCAGCCGACAAGACGCTCAAGCGCTTCAGCATCGAACGACAGATCCGGAAAGGCATCACGCTGCGCGCGCACGAACAGCGCCTGCATGTCTTCAGGTTTGATGCTTTCCAGCACATACACAGCTGCCCGCGACAGCAACGCGGAATTCACTTCGAATGACGGGTTCTCGGTCGTCGCGCCGATAAAGGTGAAGAGCCCGGACTCAACAAAGGGCAGGAACGCATCCTGCTGTGCCTTGTTGAAGCGATGCACTTCGTCGACAAACAGGATGGTGTGGCGGCCCTGTGCGCGGTGAATCTCCGCGCGCTGAACCGCTTCGCGGATCTCCTTCACGCCGGAGAACACGGCCGACAGCGCGATGAACTCGGCGTCGAAATGCGTCGCCATCAGGCGCGCGAGCGTGGTCTTGCCGACACCCGGCGGCCCCCACAGGATCATCGAATGCGGGCGCCCCGCTTCAACCGCAAGCCGCAGCGGTTTACCCGACCCCAGTAGATGGCGCTGCCCGACCACGTCGTCCAGCGTCTGCGGGCGAAGGCGCTCTGCGAGCGGCGCGTTGTTCTCGTTGGGTGTCGAGAAAAGGTCAGCAGTCATGCTCTTCCTCGCTCCTTCGTGCCGCCGACAAGCCGTTCGTGTTCATTGCCGGCGCGTAGCCGTGCCCCCATACGGTGAGATCTTCGCGACGCGGCCCGACGCTGATCATCGGCTCACTCACCGACCACGTCCGCCCCCTTGGGCGGGGTGAAGCGGAATTCGCTCGCGTCGAGCGCGGGGTTGGCCTCGAAATTCGAGAACTGAATCAACGTTGTCTGACCGAAGTTGTCGCGCACTTCCATGCCACGCAAATGCCCGCCCTCGAAACCGATGCGAACACGGTCGAAGCCCGCATCCTGCTGCTTGGGCGTTGCTTCGACCCAGGCCATGCCGTCGGACTGGCCTGCATCCTTCAGCACGAAGTTGCGCTCAAGCTGACCGTCGCCCGTGAGCAGCGCAGCCGGCGTCGCGCCGAGCGCCTGCGTCACAGGCTTCACCGTGACCTGGTTCAGGTCCTTGTCCCAGGTCCAGAGCTTCTGGCCGTCGCCGACGATGATCTGGGCGTAAGGCTGCTCGTATACGAAACGAAATTTTCCGGGCCGCTGAAATACGAAGGTGCCCGATGCCTTCTGGGTCGTCTTGCCATTGCGGCCAACCACCGTTTGCGAAAAACGCGACTTGGCGGCCTTCGTCTGGGTCAAGAACTGCTTGAGGTCGTCCAGGCCGGCAGCGTTTGAGACCCCGGAAAAGGCAAACGCCGCGACCAGCGCGGCGACTTTGAAATGAGGCATGCAGTCAATCCTTTCATGCAGCACCATCCGTCGGCTCATCATGCCGACGGCTTGGGCCGTCTATTCTTCGCGCTGCTGGTTGGGGGCGATGACCTCGCGCCCACCGCTTGGGCCCATCGGAGAGACCAAGCCGGCCTTCTCCATCTGTTCAATCAGGCGCGCGGCGCGGTTATAGCCGATCCGCAAATGACGCTGTACCAGGGAGATCGACGGGCGCCGAGTCTTGAGCACCACATCCACCGCCTGGTCATACATCGGGTCCGCTTCGGCGTCAGCCTCGCCACCTCCGCCGCCCTCGCCCATCAGATCGCCGCCACTTTCGTCCGCACCGGTCAGAATGCCTTCGATGTAATCGGGCTCGCCTGTCTGCTTCAGGTACTCGACGACCTTGTGCACCTCGTCATCCGCCACGTAGGCGCCATGCACACGAGTCGGGAAGCCGGTTCCCGGGGCAAGGTAGAGCATGTCGCCCATACCCAACAGAGCCTCAGCCCCCATCTGGTCGAGAATCGTGCGCGAGTCGATCTTGCTCGACACCTGGAACGCGATACGCGTCGGAATGTTGGCCTTGATCAGACCGGTGATCACGTCCACCGACGGGCGCTGCGTGGCGAGAATCAGGTGAATGCCGGCGGCCCGCGCCTTTTGCGCCAGACGGGCGATCAACTCTTCGATCTTCTTGCCAACCACCATCATCAGGTCGGCCAACTCGTCGATCACGACGACGATTGCCGGCATCGTCGACAGCGGCTCGGGACTCTCGGGCGTGATCGAGAACGGGTTGGTCAGCGGTTTGCCCGCCTTCTGTGCGTCGGTGATCTGTTTGTTGAATCCGGCAAGGTTGCGCACACCGAGCGCGGCCATCAGCTTGTAACGGCGTTCCATCTCGCCGACACACCAGTTCAACGCGTGCGCGGCATGGCGCATGTCGGTCACGACGGGTGCGAGCAGATGTGGAATACCCTCGTAGATCGAGAGTTCCAGCATCTTCGGATCCACCATGATCAGGCGGACCTTATCGGGCTCGGATTTGTAGAGCAGCGACAGGATCATCGCGTTCACGCCGACCGACTTGCCTGAGCCGGTTGTACCGGCCACCAGCAGGTGCGGCATCTTGCCCAGATCGGCCACCACCGGGTTGCCGCCGATGTCCTTGCCTAGGCCCACAGTCAGCGCCGAATGCATGTTGTGGTAGGCGGCAGAACCGAGGATCTCGGACAGGCGCACCGTCTGCCGCTTCGGGTTCGGCAGCTCAAGCCCCATGCAGCTCTTGCCGGGAATCGTCTCGACCACACGGATGCTCATCACCGACAGCGCGCGCGCCAGATCCTTTACTAGATTGACGATCTGGCTACCCTTCACGCCCACCGCCGGCTCGATCTCGTAACGCGTAATCACCGGGCCCGGATAGGCCGCAAGGATCTTCACCTCGACACCGAAGTCCGCCAGCTTCCGTTCGATCAGGCGCGAGGTGTACTCGAGCGCCTCAACCGACGGCGGTTCGACATCGTTCGCCGCCGGGTCGAGCAGCGACAGCGCCGGCAAACCACCGCTCGCTGCATCGGCGAACAGCACCTGCTGGCGCTCTTTCTCCACCCGCTCGGATTTCACCACTTCGACCACAGCGGGTTCGATGCGGATCTGCGGCGGCGGCGCGTCTTCGCGCTTCTTGCGCTCGCGCTTGACCTTCTCTTCTCGTTTCTCGGCCACCTGCTGACCGACCTTGCGATCCTGCCAGGCTTGGATCCGCGCGCGCAGCTCGGTACCGCCGTTCTCGACCCAGTAGCCGATGCGCTCGAGCGCGTTCATCCATGAGAAGCCGAAGAAGAGACTGGTGCCGGCCGCCCAAAGCGCCAGCAACACCAGCGTGCCACCGGTAAAACCGAGGTAATTCGTGACGACGCGACCAAGCTCGATGCCCAGCACACCACCAGGCTCGCCCGGTAGTGCCCAAGTATGGGCATAGAAGCGCACTGCCTCGATCGCGGCACTGGCCAGCAATACAACAACGAAACCCGCTACGACCAGGAAGGTCGAGCGCTTGCTGCCCGCGAGTTCCTGCCGCCAACGGCGTAAGCCAGCGACGATGCCCCACACCAGCAGCGCAACCCACCACCAGGCCGCCACGCCGAACACGGACAGCAGCAGGTCAGAGAACCACGCACCGAATCGACCGCCGGGATTCAGGACCTTCTCGACCCGTACGGCATGCGACCAGCCCGGGTCGGACTTTTGATAGCCGAACAGGATCAGCGCAAGGTAAAAACCCAGCACGCCGAACAAAATCCAGCGCGCCTCGCGCACCAAACCCGCCATGCGTTCAGGCAGGGGTTGGGACGGGGCGCGCATCGAACCGGAAAACAGCATCGGATACCGCTAAGGGAGTTTTAGGATTGTGCGCGGCACCGAATCCGGCGCCGGGAAGCCTTACAGATCGTCAATGCTGTCGCAGAGGACGATGCCGTCGTCGGTTTCCTT
>CAMFLH010000205.1 GCA_945957295.1 uncultured Uliginosibacterium sp. | reverse complement strand
TACGCGATAGGCTCCGGTCTCGTGGGCTCGGAGATGTGTATAAGAGACAGCGGGCATTCCGTTCAAGGCCGGCCAGATTCCGTTCATGGCCAACGGTCGTGCATTGGGGCAGGGCGACACCACCGGTTTTGTGAAGGTGCTGGCACATGCCGAAACCGACCAGATCCTGGGCGCGCACATCATCGGCACCAACGCCTCGGAGCTGATCGCCGAAGCCGTCGTGGCGATGGAGTTCGGCGCGTCGTCTGAAGACCTCGCACGCACAGCGCATGCGCACCCGACGCTGTCGGAAGTGATGCACGAAGCTGCGCTGGCGGTCGACAAGCGTTCGCTGCACTTCTAAAGCCTTGCAACTGGACGGCCGTTCACCGGTCAATTGACCGAGAACGGCCGTTTTCATTTTGATCCGCTGCAACCATGCCTCACCGCATCCTCAACGTTCCTGAGTTTGGCGTCCGTGACGCCTACGAATCGCTACTGAAGGCCCGGGGGTACAAAGCTGACGCAGCGCAGCGCGGTGCCATCAGCCGCTTGCAGGCGCTTTACTCCGACCTGCTGGCGTTCAAGGCGGTTCGTCGCACACGCTTGCGCAAGCTCGTCTTCAACCCGCATCCGCCGCGCAGCGTCTATCTTTGGGGTGGCGTCGGGCGGGGGAAGAGCTTCATCATGGATTGCTTCTTCGATGCAGTGCCTTATCAGCGCAAGCGTCGGGTGCACTTTCATGCCTTCATGCGCGAGGTGCATGAACTGCTGCGCAGTTTCAAAGACAGCGAGGACCCGTTGATTCGCGTTGCCGAGACAATCGCACGGCAAACACGGCTGATGTGCTTCGACGAGTTCCACGTCTCTGACATTGCCGACGCCATGATTCTCGGGCGCTTGCTTGATGCCTTGTTCACGCGCGGCGTGGTGTTCGTGATGACGTCGAACTACCCGCCGGATGGGCTCTACCCGAACGGCCTGCAGCGGCAGAACTTCCTTCCCACGATCGATCTGATCAAGCGCCGTTTCGATGTGCTCGAAGTGGATCAGGGCACCGACTATCGCCTGCGCGCGCTCGAACGTATGAACATTTACATCGTGCCCGCCGGTGCCGATGCGGACGAGCAGCTATCCAACGAATTCAAGCAGGTGGCGGGCGCGAAGGGCACGTCGAGCGAAATCGAACTGCTCGATCGCCGGATTCCGGTGAGGCGCCTGCATGAAGGCACCATCTGGTTCGACTTCACAACGCTCTGCGGCGGCCCGAGGTCGCAGAACGACTACCTGGATCTGGCGCGTCGCTTCCACACGATCTTTCTGTCGGACATTCCGGTCATGACGCGCGACAACGGCAACGAAGCGCGCCGCTTCACCTGGCTGGTAGACGTGCTCTACGACTGCCGCGTCAAGCTGATCATCAGTGCGGCGGCCGAGGCGCCGGATCTGTACCGCGAAGGCCCCAACGCACAGGAGTTTCCGCGTACGGTTTCGCGCTTGATCGAGATGCGTTCACGCGAGTATCTGGCCGAGCGTCACCGTCCGGTATGAAACGATAGCGGCGGCAGGCTGGTCGGCCGGCCGTGCTAACATCGCCGACCCACGCGCCCGCCGCCATGAAAGAACTCTCCAGCTACTTCGCCGACGACGGCGCGCTCGCCCAACGCATTGCCGGTTACCGGCCGCGCCCGCAACAGTTCGAGATGGCGCAGGCGATTGCTGACGCCATCAAGGGCAACCGCGTGCTGGTTGCCGAAGCTGGCACCGGCACCGGCAAGACTTTCGCCTACCTTGTGCCGGCGCTGCTTTCCGGCGGCAAAGTCATCGTCTCCACCGGCACCAAGACCCTGCAGGATCAGCTCTTTCACCGCGATCTGCCCGCGGTGCGCGACGCGCTGCGTGTGCCGGTCAGCGTGGCGCTGCTGAAGGGGCGTGCGAACTACCTGTGCCACTACCACCTCGAACGGGCGCAGAGCGAAGGGCGATTCGCAACACGCGAAGACGCGCTGCATCTGCCGAAGATCGTGCGGTGGGCCAAACACACCTCGACCGGCGATAAGGCCGAGTGCCCAGACGTTTCGGAAGACGCCGGTGTGTGGCAGCAAGTCACCTCGACCCGCGACAACTGCTTGGGGCAGGAATGCCCCAACGTCAAGGAATGCTTCGTGCTGGCCGCACGCCGCGCCGCGCAAGAGGCCGAGGTGGTGGTGGTGAATCACCATCTCTTCTTCGCTGATGTGATGTTGCGCGATACCGGTCTTGCCGAGCTGCTCCCGGCCTGCAACACGGTCATCTTCGACGAAGCGCATCAGTTGCCCGAGACGGCCAGTCTCTTCTTCGGCGAAAGCACTTCGACCGGACAGTTGCTGGATCTCGCACGCGACACTCGCCACGAGGCGATCGCAGGAGCAAAGGACTTCATGCCCCTGCAGGATGCGACGCGTTCTCTCGAAAAGGCAGCCAAGGACTTACGCCTCGCCTTTCCCGGTGACAACCAGCGTCTCGGTTGGAACCAGCTTGGCAGTCTTAAGGGGCTCGAGCCGGCGATTGATGCTGTGGAGCGCGAGATGGACGCCTTCGCCGCGCTGCTCGAAACCCAGGCTGAACGTTCGGAAGGGCTTGAACGCTGCTGGCAGCGCACCTCGGAGATGGCGGAACGCCTGGCGCGCTGGCGCCTGCCGCCCGGCCCGGAGATCGTGCGCTGGGCCGAGGTGTACAGCCAGTCGGCATCGCTGAACGCAACGCCACTGCATGTGGCTGGGCTCTTCCGCAAACAGCTTGAGGGCACCGCGCGTTCGTGGATCTTCACGTCGGCCACGCTCGCCGTCGGGCGCGATTTTCGGCACTACTGCGAGGAACTCGGGCTCGACGCGCTCGACCCGCCGCCGGAAACCGCCGTGTGGGGCAGTCCGTTCGATTACGCGACGCAGGCCTTGCTTTACGCACCGGAAGGAATGCCCGACCCGAATAGTCCGGCCTATGTCGATGCGGTGGTCGAGGCGGCGTTGCCGGCGATTCGCGCGGCTCAGGGGCGCACCTTCGTGCTGTGCACCGCTTTGCGCGCGATGCAACGCATTCATGAACAGCTCGCCAGCCGCTTCGAGCGTGAGGCGCTCGATTTTCCCTTGTTGATGCAGGGGCAGGGCTCGCGCAGCGAACTGCTTGAACGCTTCCGTAGGCTGGGCAACGCGGTGCTGGTTGCGAGCCAGAGCTTCTGGGAGGGGGTCGATGTACCGGGCGATGCGCTGTCGCTGGTCGTGATCGACAAGCTGCCGTTCGCACCACCGGACGACCCGGTGCTCGCTGCGCGCATCGAATGGATGCGATCGGAGGGGCGTAACCCCTTCATGGACTACCAGCTTCCCCGCTCGGTCATCAACGTGAAGCAGGGGGCAGGTCGCTTGATCCGTACCGAACGCGACCGCGGTGTATTGATGATTTGCGATCCGCGCATGATCGACAAGCCGTATGGCCGACGCGTGTGGCAGAGCCTGCCGCCGATGAGCCGTACGCGCCGCTCGTCCGACGCAGTGGCTTTCCTCGAAACCTTGCCGCCACCCGCAAAAGCGGATTAAGCGTACAAAAAGAAAAACGGCCCCGAAGGGCCGTTCTTCTTTGGTGCCTAGATCCTTACTGGATCTTCGCAGCCTTCTTCAGCTCGCCGATGTGCTTCTCGACGGCCTGCTGTTGCAGACGCTGCTGGATGTTGGCCTTGACTTGATCGTAGGCCGGCGGCGTCGCATCGCGTGCGTCGTCGAGCAGGATCACGTGGTAGCCGAAGTC
Source organism: uncultured Uliginosibacterium sp. (assembly GCA_945957295.1). Classification (GTDB taxonomy): domain Bacteria; phylum Pseudomonadota; class Gammaproteobacteria; order Burkholderiales; family Rhodocyclaceae; genus Niveibacterium. The sequence goes on along the minus strand of CAMFLH010000205.1, from coordinate 4,813 downwards.
GGTCTTGACCGGCTCGGTCGTGTACTTGCCCTTCTGCAGCTTGCCAAGCGCTTCGCCAAACGGCTTCACGTAGGCGTCCGGCGAGTTCCAGCCCAGATCGCCACCGTTGTCCTTGGAGCCGGTGTCCTTGCTGTCCTTCGCCAGGTCGGCGAACTTGGCGCCGCCCTTAAGCTTGGTGATGATCGCCTTGGCTTCGTCTTCCTTCTCGACGAGGATGTGGCGGGCCTTGTATTCCTTCTTGGCGCTCTTGGCGACGAGCTCGTCGTAGGCCTTCTTCACGTCGGCTTCCGGAATCGGATGCGTCTTGACGTAGTCTTCCAGGTAGGCGCCGACCAGGGCGGAGCGCTGCATCAGCTGCATCGCGGTCTGGAAGCGCGGGTTCTTGTCGACACCCTTCTTCTTCGCTTCCTGCGCGATCACTTCGCGGCGAACCAGCTCTTCGCGGATCGCATTGCGCACTTCAGCATTGTCCGGGGCACCGCGTTGCATCTGCTCTTGCATGAACAGGTCGGCCTGCGCTTGCGGAATGGCAACGCCATTCACCGTAGCAACAGGGCCAGAAGACTTGGCAGCCGGAGCGGCGGCCGGTTTGGCGGCAGCCTTGTCATCGGCGGAGGCCGCAACCGAGATCGCGGCGGCAACGATACCGACGAGCAGTCGGCTGATTTCACGTTTCATGGAGTTCCTCTGGTTTGGTCAAGCGTGGGGTGAGGCAGATTCATCCGGGGTTCGTGCGTCGATAGCGAGCGCGTGAATCCTGGCCGGAATCAGGTCGGCAAGCCGTGCATACACCTCGCGATGGCGGGCGATCCGCGATTTGCCGGAAAACAGGGGTGAAACGATGTGCAGGCGGAAATGCCCCCCGCCTCCAGCCGCGCCAGCGTGGCCGACATGGCGTGCACTCTCGTCTTCAAGGGTGAGCGCAAGCGGATCCAGCTCGGTCAGGCGTGACCGGATTTCTTCGATCAGGGCGTTCATCAGGGCAGTACGCGTTTGAAGGGGCGGACGGTAGTGCGTGAGAAAACCCCGTCGGTGACGTAGGGGTCTGCAGCCATCCAGGCCTCCGCTTCGGCCTGGCTCGCGAATTCCGCGACGATCAGGCTGCCGACGAAGCCCGCCGGGCCGGGGTCCGGGCTGTCGATCGCCGGCATCGGCCCCGCAAGCACCAAACGGCCAGCGTCGGCAAGCGCCTGCAGGCGGGCCAGATGGGCCGGGCGTGCGGCGAGGCGTTTGTCGAGGCTGTTCGGGGTGTCTTCACCCGTCAGGGCGTAAAGCATCACTTCTTTTCCTCATCAAGGTAGCGGGAGAGCATCAGGCTCTGCACCACCACGAACACCAGCATCAGACCGGTAGCGCCGAACAGCTTGAAGTTGACCCAGGCCTGTTCCGAGAAGCGATAGGCCACGGCGATGTTGATCACGCCCATCACCGCGAAGAAGGCCATCCACGAGAAGTTGAGCTTGCGCCAGGCTTCTTCTGGGAGCTCAAGCTGCGAGCCGAAAACGGCCTGCATCGGGTTGCGACGGAATCCCCACTGCGTGACCGCCATCGCGATCGCCATGCCCCAATAGATGATCGTCGGCTTCCACTTGATGAAGGTCGGATCGTGCAGCACCAGCGTCAGCGTGCCGAAAATCACCACGACCACGGCCGAGAACCACATCATCGGCTCGACCTTGCGATGGATGAAGTAGGCCCAAGCCAGCTGCAGCACCGTTGCCGCCACTGCCACGCCGGTCGCGACGTAGATGTCGGCGAACTTGTAGGCAATGAAGAACAGCAGAACGGGGAAAAGGTCGAAAAGTATCTTCATATCAGCCGGCCATTATAGCGATGTCGTCGTTATGCGTTGCTCGTTGCGCGTGAAGCCTGCTGAACGAGGATCTGCGCCAGCAGACCGCCGCCTTCGCGCGGCAGAAGATCTAGACGACCGCCGTGCGCGCGCGCAACGCGATCGACGATCGCGAGCCCGAGGCCGGAGCCCATCGCATCGGTGCGCGCCGCCTCGAGCCGGGTAAATGGGCGTTTGAGCCGTTCCACCTGGTCGGGCGGGATGCCGGGCCCTCTGTCCTTGATCGAGAAGACAAGCTGGGCGCCGCGGCGCTCGCAGCCGACTTCGATCGGCGCTTCGCTGCCGGCATAGCGTAGCGCGTTGTCGATCAGGTTCGAGACGGCACGGCGCAGCGCCTTTGGCTTTCCCTTGAAGGGCAGCGCAGCGCTCGCGATATCGGCTGCGACAACGTTCGCCAGACCGCGTCGCTGATAGCTCTGGATCAGATCGTTCGCGAGGGCGGCGCCATCCATGTCGGCAAACGATTCGTCCGCACTGCCGCGGGCAAAGTCGAGAAACTGGCCAATGATCTTGTCCATCTCCTCGACGTCCGCCGACATTGCTTCGATATCGTCGGGATGCGCACCCGTCATCTCGATGCCCAGACGCAGGCGGGCCAACGGCGTGCGCAGATCATGCGACACGCCGGCAAGGATCAGCGCGCGATCGGATTCGAGTTGGGCGAGGTTGTCCGACATCTGGTTGAACGCGCGGCTTACCTCGTTGATCTCGCTCGGGCCTTCTTCCGGCAGGCGCGGCGGAGGCTCACCACGGCCCACCATGCGCGCCGCTGCAGCGATCTGCGCCATCGGTACTGCGACGCGACGCACGATCAGGTAGGCGCCTAGCATCGCGAGAATGCCGGCCGCGATCCCCCAGCCAAGCCACTCCGCGGTGCGGACACGCTCGAAGCGCTCGCGCGGCAACATCACCCAGAACAAATCGTTTGGATCATCCGGGTCGATCCGGAAACTGACCCAGATGCCCTCAATGCCCTCGCGGCTGCCGGCGAAACGGGTTTCGCTGCCGAGCTGCCGGCTGACCTCGGCGGCGATGACGCGGATCGTCGGCGAATCGGGCAGGGGCCCCAGCTCATCGCCAGGCTCCGCAGGATAGATGCGGATGCCTTCCTGTACAGAAAGGTCACGCAGCAGCGCGAGCCGCAGCAGCGGGTCGGCGTTTACCAGCGCAGCACGGGTGAGGTTCACTACGCTGACCAACATCTGGCCGAGCTGGCGCGCGCGCGGCTCCGATTCGAAGCGAACAAACAGCTGGAACCATGCGGCCAGCGCAAGGCCGATCAGCAGCGCGATCAGGAAGAAGGTGCGCCACAGCAGGCTGCTGGGCGCAAAGCGAATACGCACTTAGTACAGGGCGTCAGCTGCTGCGCTGGCCGTCCGGCACGAAGACATAGCCAAAGCCCCAAACCGTTTGCAGGTAGCGGGGGCGGGAGGCCTCTTCTTCGACCAGCTTTCTCAGGCGCGAGATCTGCACGTCGATCGATCGATCGAACGCGTCGTATTCACGGCCGCGAGCCAGTTCCATCAGCTTGTCGCGCGACAGCGGTTGGCGCGGATGCTGCAAAAGCACCTTCAGCAGTGCAAATTCGCCGGTGGTGAGTGGCATTTCTTCGCCGTCGCGGGTCAGGGATCGCGTGCCAAGGTTGACCGTGACACGGCCGAAGCTGACCACTTCCTCATCCTCGGCCGGCGCGCCGGGCGGCGTGCGTGGCTTGCGGCGCAGCACGGCGTGAATGCGGGCGACCAGTTCGCGCGGGTTGAAAGGTTTGGGCAGGTAGTCGTCGGCACCCATTTCAAGGCCGACGATGCGATCGACCTCATCGCCCTTCGCCGTCAGCATGATGATCGGCAGCTCGCTGCCGTTGCCGCGCAGGCGGCGGCAGATCGAAAGACCATCTTCGCCCGGCAGCATCAGATCGAGTACCAGCAGGTCGGCGTGCTCGCGGGTCAGGGCGCGATCCATGGCTGGTGCGTCGGCAACTGCCTTTACGCCAAAGCCTTGCTCCTCAAGATAGCGCTCCAGCAGGTTGCGCAGGCGGGCATCGTCATCGACGATCAGGATACGGTGGCGTTCTTTGGTTTCCATGGCGCACATGCTAACGGCTCGCACGCGCTGTCGCCAGCACGGGGCTGGTAAAGGTTCGTTGCGGAAACTGCGACATGAAACACCTCGTAACAAGGAACGGCCATCGCCAAACATATCATTCGCGCCGAACGATGAAGATGACGCCAACGAAGCGTGGATGTCATCCCGCATAGGCAGGGGAAGCACATGGTTAAGGTGATGTGGCGTAGCGTAGGAGGCGGGGCTGTTGCGGCCCTGCTGCTGGCGTTCGCACATCCTTCGGTGGCGGAAGGCTTGCGTTTCGGTCACGGCCTTGAGCGGCGTGCGACACAACCCGGTTTGCGCGAAGAGTTGCGCGCCGAGCAAAAAGAGCAGCGACGCGACGACTGGCGTGAGCACCAGACCGACCGCCTGGACGAGGGGCGCCGTAGCGGTCGCCTCGACGCTCGTTACGACAGCGAAACCACTCCGGCGGTTCGGCGACTCAGTGCCGAAGAGCGTCGGCAGCTCAGGCGTGACCTGCAAGGGGCTGCACGCGATCTCTACAGCCGCTGATTGGTGCTTTTGTCCTTCCGGGATTGATAACTGTCAAGCGGATGACACTTGTGGCGGCGTAGCGTGTCCTGCGTGAGTCGCCCAATCAAGGCGGCTCCGGGAACGCGAGGCCGTCATGACTCTTCCCCCGAAACTGGCTCGGCTCCTTGAGGAGCGACGCGCAGCCATTCTGCTTGCCGGCGGCGCCGACAAACTCGAGCAGCGCCACAAGAAGGGCCAACTTGGTGCCCGCGAGCGGCTCGAAACTCTCTTTCAGCAAGGCACCTATCAGGAATTTGGCGCCCATGTAACGCACGACGCTCACTGTCTCTTATACACATCTCCGAGCCCACGAGACGTAGA
>CAMFLH010000204.1 GCA_945957295.1 uncultured Uliginosibacterium sp. | reverse complement strand
GGCACAAGAAAGGAACCCGCCCGCCGGGGCGGGACCCGGCTTCAGCGGGAAGGCCTACGCAAACCGGCAGCACAAATTGCAAGCCAAAGCATTGGGCCTCGCAAAGCCAAGCGCGACGCCCCCCCGACCAAAGCCCTGAGGTCACAGTTGCCCATCCCGCAAAGCGTCAGATTTTCTTACGTTCGCAAGCACAACACCCCGCGCGGCAGAGCCACGAGGCCGTGAAATCAGTCACTTAAGTGAGTCGGTACCCTTGATGCTTGCAAAGAACCGGGGGCAGTTGTCCATCAAGGAGGAACATCATGTTTGCGGGTTCGTTAGGTACGTCGCCTGCGCTCAGGCGCTGCGTGATCGCCGCCATGGGGGCGATGGCAAGCATCTCGGCCGAGGCTGCACTGTTCGGTGGTGTCGAGTTCCCGGGCGGGGTGTCGTCGTTCGCAGATTCGGTTGTGATGTACGACCCCACTTATGGCGGCACCTCGGGGCCGAACGTGATTTACCAGACGCCGTTGAATGCGCTGGGCGCACCGAGCGGAAGTTCGGGCAGCGGCTTTGTGACGCTGGGTCAGGGCGGCCGCATCGTACTGAAGTTCGCCGATAACTCGCTGACCGGCAGCGGCTCATCGGCGCTGGATCTGTGGGTCTTCGAGGTCGGGCCGGATGTGGAAGACACCTTCATCGACATCAGCAAGGATGGGGTGACCTGGTTTGCCGTGGGCAAGGTCTACGGCGCGACGGCGGGTGTCGACATCGATGCCTTCGGCTTCGACGCGCTGGACAAGTTCTCCTACGTCAGGCTGACCGACGACCCAGCTGAAGGGGAAAGGGGCTCCGGCGGATCGGTTGGTGCCGATATCGACGCCGTGGGGGCGATTTCATCTGCACCGCCGGTGAACGATGTACCAGAGCCTGCCAGCCTTGCGTTGGCCGCAATGGCCTTGGCCGGGCTGGGCCTCGGCGCGGCACGTCGGTCCAAGCGGTGCATGACCTAGCGCGCTACGGCACCTTGGGTTGGGCTTAGCAAAGCCCAACCCCACCATTGCCCGCCGCACCCTTGCGCGGGTTAGTTGGGCGGCTTCATCCAGCCTGCCGACGTCTTGCTCTGTGGCAGCGGCGTCCGAAGATCGGCAAGCTCGCTACTTGGCATTCGGCGCTCTCAGTGGGCCTCAACCTCAGAACGGCTCCTGGGCGGCGTCTAGACCATGTTGGCAACCCGGCTGAAGTGGCGCGACATCCGGGCTACCGCAGATCGCTCAGGCTCAATTCCCGGACTCCAGCCTCCGACCTGCATCTGAGCTACGAAATCTAGACAGCGGAGAAACGTCGACGCTTTTCCCTCCCCTTCTGAAACGCCGAGCAGCGCAGAAGCATCGGGCTCCGACATGCGCAGCATGGCGGTGGCGAGCACTGTCCGAGCTCCGAGCGCCAGCGAGAGCGAGTTGCGCAGACACCCGATGCTTCGAGCAGCGCAGGGGACCGTGCGCGAAGCGCGCGGCGTTGAAGCGGGGCGACTTTCTTTGGGTACTTTCTTTGTTCGCACAAAGAAAGTACCCCGCCCGCCGGGGCGGGACCCGGCTTCAGCGGGAAGGCCGGCGCAAATTCCCTGCGCCATTCGCAAGCCGAAGCGTTGGACATAAAAGAAGGCCAACGCCAGCCAACAACACCGCAGAGCCTTCGGTTTGAGCCCGCTCAACTGATCCTCACCGCAGAGGAAAAAATAGCGCGCCCCACTTGGTACGCTGGCGAGCACACCGAGCCGCCGCAAGAGCGGCCGAGCAGCGCCGTGCCGTCCGACCGGCAACGGCCAAACACCGCGCTGATGAAAGCTGTTTCGCCATGACTGATGTCGCCCGTGTATCCGCCTTTGGCCGCCAGGCCGCCAACGTGGGCCGCGCCCTGCCGTTTTCCGAGAGCGTCGGCTCGCCGGATGACCTGCCCGAACCGCTTGCTACCGCGCTCAAGCAGGCGCTTGCCGACGAAGCCGCGGGCGTGCAACTGATCATCCAATCACCGGCCTTCGCCACCGTTGGGCAGAGCAGCCCTGAGAACGTGTTTGCACTGACCGGCTCGCGCTGGATTCTGGTTGCCAGAACGGCGACAGGCACCCTCACCTCTTCCGCCCCCTTCAGCGCCGCCGCAGTGATCGAACTGACAATGATCCTGCTCGGTGGTCAATTGCGGATCGAGTCGGTTGGCGGGGCTGCGGGTTGCGCGGTGGGTTTCAACATGGTGTCGATCGAGCTTTTCCGCGAGGCGCTGTTCATGATCCTCGCAGGCGCCCGACCAGCTGCAACGGGCGCGGTGCGCGGCGGCAATATCGAAGCCGAGCTCGCCGTGCTGAGCTTCAAGTTCCGTACCGCCTTGCAGGAGCAGACGCCGAGCGGCCTCGCGTTGCGCGATGTGCGCAGCTGGACGAGCGAGGTGTCGCCGCTCGCGCGGCTGCTGTTCATGAAGCCGGCCGCACCGGCGGGCGTGCTGGCGGTAACCGACACCTATCTCGGCGTGATCACCGATCCGCCGGCAGGCAAGGAGAAGCAGCACAAGGGCAAATCGCCACACGGCAAGATCGCCACCTATGTGCTGCGGCAACACCCGCTGACATTGCGCGTACCGCCACCGCAAACGCGCGGCGACTGCACGCTGCGAATCGGCACCAGTGCTGCTAGTGGTTTCGATTTGCGCGTTCCGGCCCGCCAGAGCAGCGGCATCGTGAGCCTGCTCAGCGCAATGCTGCCACCAGCCTGAGCGAAGCAGCGCGCCACCGCTGCGGCACGCACGACTACACCAAGCACGGCCGGCGCTGGTACCCTCGGCCAGAAGGGGTGCGCCTGCCGTCGGGCGGCGCCGTCATTGGGGGCCAGGGTTTCGCGTGTTTGACCGGATCATCCATTCGCTTGGCGTCGTCTTCCTCTGCCTGTTGCTTGCGGTACCTGCCTCGCCCGCCTGCGCGGCAAAGACCCTTTCCGCAGCCGAACCGCCGGCTGGCCCGCTCGGCCGCTACGCGGATGTGTTGCAGGAATCAGGCGTACGGCTGGGCCCGGACGAGGTGATGACGCGCCTGCGCCGCGGGGAAGGGGCCATGCCCCCGCGCCCAGCGCCGGACTTCGGTATCGGTGCGCGACCGGTATGGCTGCATTGGCGTGTCGAAAACACCGCTACGCAGGCGCAGATCCGCCGCCTGACGCTGGAGACCCCGTGGATCGACGACGTCGACGTCTATGTGCTGCAGAACGGCGCAGTGCAGGCGCACTGGCAAACCGGCGATTCGCTGCCACAGCGTCAGCGGCCCATCGCCGGTCTTGGCTTTGCCTTCGATCTGCGACTTGAACCGGGAACAAGCGACATGCTGCTTCGCGCAGCGAGCGACGACCCGATGCTGCTGCCAACCACCTTGCGTGCAGTCGATACGGCGGGTGATTCGCACCGCTGGGCGCACTACAGCCACGGCTTTGTCTACGGCTACCTGCTGGCGCTGATTGCCTACAACCTGCTGCTCTACACCGGACTGCGCAAACGCAGCCACCTGCTCTACGCGCTCTACCTCGCCGCCTTCATCCTGATGAATCTCGGCTACACCGGCCACGGCTATGCGTGGCTGTGGCCCGACTACCCGGGCGTGCAGCGCTATGTGATCCTGCTCAGCATGGTGTTGTTCGGCGTCGCCGGGCTGCAGTTCGCAGCACGCTTCCTCGACCTCGCTCGACACGCACCACGGTTGCGCCAGGCGCTGCAGTTCCTGAGCGCCGGTGCGCTGCTGGCGGTGATCACCGCGGCGACGACTGGGCACCAAGCGGCAACGGCCTGGATCGCATTTGGTTTTGTGGTGCTGTTCGCTCTGGTGATGCTGCTGCTCGGCGCGCTTGCCGTGAGGCATGGTTATACCGGGGCGCGCTTCTTTCTCGGTGCGGCGGTGGCGGGCATGAGTGGCACGCTGGCGAGTTCGCTTTCGGTATGGGGCTTGATCCCCTTCAGCGAATGGACCTACCGCGCCGTCGAGCTCGGCATGCTGGCCGACGCAACGCTGCTTGCGCTGGCGATCGCGCATCGCTTCCGCCAGGATCAGCAGGAACGCGTGCGCGCCGAACATCTCGCGCGTACCGACTCGCTGACGCGCCTGCCGAACCGCCGCGCATTCCGCGAACAGGCGGAGGCAATCCTGAGCACAGCCATGCGGCGCGAGCGTGACATCACGCTGATCATGATCGATATCGATCACTTCAAGCAGCTCAACGACACCTGGGGTCATGTGCGCGGGGACGAAGCCCTCGCCGCGCTCGGGCAGGTGCTGCTGGCTGCCGCCCGGCGCGGTGATGTGGCTGCCCGCTGGGGCGGCGAAGAATTTGTGCTCTTGTTGCCGGAAACCAACCAACAGCAGGCGGTGGCGCTGGCAGAACGGCTGCGGAACAAGATCAGCCTGATCCGGCTGCGTTGCGGCGACGCCGAGATTTCACTCTCCGCCAGCTTCGGCGTGGCGCAGCGACGCAAGGAAACCTCGCTCGACGCGCTGATCGACAGCGCCGACAAACTGCTCTACCGCGCCAAACAGCTCGGGCGCGACCGTGTGGTGGCCGATTCGGGCGAAAAACCCGAGGCACACGCAGGCACCACCCCCTGACAGACGCCGCAGCCGCACGTCAAAGCCCTTGCCCTCACCGCGCAAGGAGCCAACGTGCCGAGATCGATCGCCCCCCTTCTTCAAGCCGCCGTCGTCGCGGCCTGCCTGCTGCATCAGCCTGCCATCGCGGCCGATGCGCGAGACGCCTCACGTTCTGACTGCGCAGCTCCGCTCACCTGCGCAGGCGACATGGAGCAGATCCACCATCCGCGCAGCGGCAAGCTGATTCTGGTGCGCAGCGGCGCGCTGTTCATCCAGTACCACTACAACGCACAGGGGCTGCTCGACACCGCTCGGGCTTCCGACGGGCGCAGCGTGCGCCTCGCCTACGACACGCGAGGGCGGGTCACGCGCATGTGGGCCACTACATCGCCCGACGCCGCCCCGCGCGAATTGCGCTTCGCTTACGGCGACAGCGACAAGCCGACGCGCATCGCGCTGCTCGGCACCGGGGTTATTGACGTGCGCTACGACCCCGAAGGCGAGATCGAAACCGTACGCTCACCCGGCGGCGCCAGCATGGCTTTAGGCGTCACTCAGGCCTTTCAGGCCCTGCTGGCGCTGGTGAAGCCGCCTTGCCCGTCACCTTGAACGACGGCGCAAACCTGCCGTCAGCAGTTGGTGCCCGCGCTGCAGCCGCCGGCAAGGCGTTTGCGCGCGTCTTCGAAACCGCCGAAGTTCTCGACCTTCGAGTAGCCCATGTCGCGTAGCGTCTGCAGTGCAATGCCGGCGCGCCGCCCGCTCTTGCAATACAGCACCACCGGCGTGTCCTTGCCCGGAGCCAGCGCCGCAATACGGCCACCGATCTGCTCGTACGGCACGTTCATCGCGCCCTCCACATGCCCCGCAGCAAACTCTTCCGGCGTACGCACATCAATCACCACCGGCGCCGCGGCAAAGACCACCGACGCCCACAGCGCAACGCCCGCACTCACAAGCAAACGCTTCAGAAAACCACGACTCTGCATTCGATCCTCCATTAACCGCACTGGCGGCTTCGGCAGCCGCCCGCCGGCACTTTAGCAGGCCGGAGTGGCGCCCACCGCCCTGCGGTGACATAGTGGCGGCCCATTCGCCATCAGCCGCCACCATGCGCCGATTCCGCTTCGACAACCCTTACCTGCTGTTGTTGCTGACCGTGCTGTTCTGGTCCGGCAACTGGGTGGTCGGGCGCGGCCTGCGTGGCGATGTGCCGCCGGTGGCGCTCGCCTTCTGGCGCTGGACACTCGCCTTCGGCTGCACGCTGCCCTTCGCGTGGCCACACCGTCACCAGATCGGCAGCGCGCTACGGGGCCACCTCACCATGCTGCTGTTGCTCTCGCTACTCGGGATCAGCGGCTACAACACCATCACCTACATCGGTTTGCAGCAGACCACGGCAACCAACGGCGTGCTGCTGAACTCATTCATCCCGATCGTGATCATCGGGCTTTCCTGGGCGTTTTTCGGCAAACGGCTATCGGCGCGTGAAGCGTTTGGTGCGCTGATTTCTCTGTGCGGCGTTACGGTGATCGTGGCCCATGGCGATCTGGCCAAACTCGCCGCGCTGTCACTGAACCCGGGTGACCTGTGGATCATGGTGTCGGTGTTCGTGTGGGCGGGCTACACGCTGCTGCTGCAATACCGCCCGGCAGGTCTGCACCCCATGGCGATGCTGTCGATCCTGACCGCGCTCGGGGTGTTGATGCTCGCACCGCTGTATGGTTGGGAGCTAACACAGGGCCGCTTGATCCACGCCAGCCCGGCTGCGTTCGCCGGCATTCTCTACACCGGCGTGTTCCCGGCCTTCCTCGGCTATGTGTTCTGGAACCGTGCGGTGGCGCAGGTCGGCGGGCCGGTATCCGGGCTGTTCATCCACCTGATGCCGGTGTTCACGCCCTTGCTCTCGGCGCTGTTCCTCGGCGAGGCGCCGCACGCCTACCACTTTGCCGGCATGGCGCTGATCCTCGGTGGCATCCTGCTCACGACACTGCGGCGCACCGTAAAATCCACGCAAACCTAAACAGGAGTTCGCGCATGAGCACCACTTTCCTCGTTCTCACCGTGATCGGCGACGACCGCCCGGGTCTTGTCGAGCAACTCGCCGCCGCGATCAGCGAACACCGCGGCAACTGGCTGGAATCGTCAATGGCGCATCTGGCCGGCAAGTTTGCCGGCATCGTCGAAGTGAGCGTGGCGAGCGAAGAGGCCAACGCGCTGCGACGCGCACTCGGCGATCTCGGCGCACTGAAGGTCAACGTGGAAGAGGCCAACAACGGCGCAGAATCCCACAAGGGCCGCCGCCTGACGCTGGCTCTGATCGGGCACGACCGCATCGGCATCGTGCGCGAGGTGTCGCAGGTGCTGGCGCGCCATGCGGTAAACGTTGAGGCACTGAATACCTTCACCGCCAGTGCACCGATGTCCGCGGAAATCATGTTCCATGCGCAGGCCGAACTGCAGGCGGCGGAGAACCTCGACGCCCGCGCGCTGAAGGCGGATCTGGAACGCATCTCGGACGACCTGATGGTGGACATCACGCTCGACGAAGTCGTCAAGATCTGACGCGGGCGAGGTCAGAAACAAACGGGGCGCGTCGGATGAAGCGCCCCGTTTCATTTAATGCGCCGGCAAATTACGAAGATGTCGTAGCGCGCAAACCGAGAGCGGCTCGCGCCACCACACCCTTCGCAGCGGCTCAGTGCTCGGCCTGCACCTTCGGCAGCACCAGATTCAGCAGCACCGCCAGCACACCGCACAGGCTGATGCCTTGCAGGCTGAAACTGCCGATGTGCACACCCAGCCCGCCGATACCGGTGACCAGCGTGACCGACACGATGCACAGATTGCGCGGGTTCATAAGCTCAACCTTGCCGTCCATAATCGTCTTCAGGCCGATACCGGCGATCGAACCGAACAGCAGCATCATGATGCCGCCCATCACCGGCATCGGGATCGTCTGCAGCAGCGCGCCGAACTTGCCCACGAAAGCCATGAGAATCGCGAAACCGGCCGCCCAGGTCATCACCACTGGGTTGTAGTTCTTCGTCAGCATCACGGCCCCGGTCACTTCGCCATAGGTCGTCACCGGCGGGCCGCCGAACAGGCCGGCGACGTTGACCGCGAGGCCGTCGCCAAGCAGCGTGCGGTGCAGGCCCGGCGAATCGGTGTAGTCCTTGCCCACCACCGAGCCGATCGCGAGGATGCCGCCCACGTGCTCGACGATCGGTGCGATGGCGACCGGAATCATGAACAGGATCGCCGCAAGGTTGAATTCGGGATGGCCGAACTGCGGCAGTGCCAGCCAGGGCGCATCGATCACCTTCTGGAAGTTGACGATGCCGAGGAACAGCGACAGCACATAGCCCACAGCCACGCCAACCAGGATCGGCACCAGCTTCAGCAGGCCCTTGGCGCGGATCGCGGTCAGCATCGTTGCGATCAGCGACACAGCGGCGACACCGAGCGCAGTGCCATAGGGCACCACCTGGGCATCACCCGCCTTGCCAGAAGACATATTGACCGCTACCTGCGCGAGCCCAAGGCCAATCACCATGACGACCGGGCCGATCACCACCGGCGGCAGCAACTTGTGGATGAAATCCACGCCGCGCCACTTCACCAGACCAGCAGCAACGTAATAGAAGAAGCTGGCGGAGGCGAGCGCCCCGAGCGTGGCCGGCATGCCCCAGGTTTGCACCGAGTAGATCACCGGCGCGATGAAGGCGAAGCTCGATCCGAGATAAATCGGCACCTGGCGCTTGGTACAGACCTGGAAAATCAGCGTACCGACGCCAGCGCCCAACAGCGCAAGGCTTGGATTCAGGCCGGTGAGCAGCGGCACCAGCACGGTGGCGCCAAAGGCAACAAACAGGATCTGCGCGCCAGACAGCGCGGTGCGCCATACGGGCTCGGGGGTAGCGGACATGCGGGGGCCCTGTCTCTTATACACATCTGACGCTGCCGACGAATTAGACGGTGTAGAT
>CAMFLH010000203.1 GCA_945957295.1 uncultured Uliginosibacterium sp. | reverse complement strand
GCCCATGCCCAGGATCATCATCGCCCAGGTCGCCGGTTCCGGCACCGCGCTGATGAGCTGCGCCTGATAGCCGGGCAGGTCGCTGTCGCTGAACGAGAACACATAGAACTTGTTCGGATTCGCGATGCCGCCCGGGTGGTTGCTGTCGGTGATGTGGGTGAGGAAGTCGTTGTCGTTGGCCACGTAGAGGGTGTGGCGGGCCTCACCGCCGACCACGATGTCCTGGCCGAAGGAAAGCCCCTCGATCTTCGCCGGGATGTCGCTGGCCTTCACGCCCGCTGCGCTGAGCTTGCTCGCGAAGTCCAGCACCAGCGTCTTGCCGACGGCCTTGCTGCTCAGATCGCCGCTCAGCGCGCTCACATCCTGCGCGCCGGTCAGGTCGATCTTGAAGAACTGTTTGACCGCAGCACTGCTGTTGTCGCCAAGGCCCTTGCCGTCGCGTTCGTCGACCAGGAATTCGTGGTCGTTGATCGCGACGACCTCGCTCACGCCGCTGCCGGTCGTGAGCTTGTAGGCGTACTGGCGGGTCGCGCCGCTGGCGATGTCGATCGTCACGATGCGCACGTTCTTCTTCGTGTCCTGCTCCAGCGGCGCTTGCATGATGCCGACCAGGGTCTTGCCGTCCGGCGTGATCGCGAGGCCTTCCATGCCCTTGTTCGCGACGCGGCCGATTGTGTTGCCGGCGATCTCGACATCACCCTTCGGGCTCAGATTCGTCACCGCCAGGTTGGCCGGCAGCGCGAAGCTGTTGATGCGTGCACCGGTCGCGCGATCGAACTGATAGACGTAGGGGCCGTATTCGTCGGAGATGAACACGCTCTTGCCGTCGTTTGACACGCGGATGCCTTCGGGGTCGAGGCGGGCGTTGTTCGCGCTGGTCGAGGGCAGCGCGGCGTTGAAGTTGTCCGAACGCCCGCTGAAGTAGGACTTGCCGGCGCTGTTCTGCGCCAGCGCGCCACTGCCCACGCCGAGCCCGGCACCGCTGCCGTAGGCCAGCGCGCTGTTGCTGTACAGCAGCGTGGTCGCGCTGAGCGTCGGCGTCAGCGTGAAAGGCAGCGCACCGGAGGCCGACGCCGTCAGCTTCATCGTCACCGTCTGCAGGCGCGGGATGTAGCTGGTCGTGTCGTCGATCGCGCTGTTGTAGCCCACGGCATTTGGGCCGCGATCCGGCAGCGCGATGAAGGTGTTGCCACCCGCCCACGCCAGGCCAGACCCCAGCCCGCCGAGGATGTTTGCTGCAACGCCGTTTTCAAGCGTGCCGGTGAGGCCCGACAGATCGGCAAACGAACCGGCCGCACTGCCGTTCAGATCGCCCATGGCAATCAGGTCGAAGCCGGCAAGGGCGGGCGTAGTGATGGCAGCGAGCAAGGCGGCGATCAGGGTTTTCTTGGGCATGGTGGAAGTCCGTCAGGGTCGGGTGAGTGGATCGGCTCGCGCGCGGGGCGCGGCAGCAAGGCTCAGAGAGCCTGTGTCCATGCGATGACGTGCTCGTGACGGCGAGGTTGCGTGCCGCTCAAGTGCGTGAATTTCGTCACGAAGTCCGACCTCATGCGCGCCTTGCTTTCCGGATGCGCCGTCTATACCCAACAGACCGGCCGTCTGGTCGACACCCTCATGAGGACTAACGAGATGCGTACGATCTTCCGCTATGCGTTGTGTGCCGTACTCGCGCTGATGGCCGGTACCGCACTGGCTCAGGACAAGCAGTACAAGGAGGGCCCGGTTCTGGAGCAGAGCTTCATCAAGGTCAAGCCGGGCAAGTTCAGCGACTACATTGCCTACCTCGCGGGGCCATACAAGACGCTGATGGAGGCGCGCAAGAAAGCCGGCCTGATCACCAGCTATGCGGTGTATTCGGTCTCGGCGCGTAATCCGGCGGAGCCTGATCTGATCCTGACGACCACCTACCCCAACTGGGCGGCGCTTGATCGGGTGGCTGAGGATGAGGCGGTGTCGGCCAAGGTGATGGGCACGATGAAGCAGATGGAACAGGCGGGCGCCGATCGCGGCGTGATGCGCGAGGTACTCGGCGCGCAGATGATGCAGGAGTTGATCCTCAAGTAGCGCGTACGACGTCGGTACGCGCTATCGGCGGGATGTGCGCGGGCGTCGATCGCCCGCGCCCTTCGAAGTGTTCAGGCTGGGTCGGTCGTCGTGCGCGGGTTGAATCGCCATTCGCTGAGGATCACTGCGAACACCACCAGCGCGCCGCCGAAGGCACCGCGCAGGCCGAGCGATTCGGCCAGCCACAGCCAGCCGAACAGCGCAGCGAAGACCGGCTCCATCGCGTAGATCACGGTCGCTTTCTCGGCCGAGATATGGCGCTGCGCGACGGCTTGCAGGAACAGCATGCCGGCACTTGCGACGATGCCAAGGTAGAGGATCGGCACCAGCGCCGGCGTCAGCCGCGCCGGCAGCGTGGCAAGCCGGTCGCTGCCGAGCCCGCTGAAAAGCATCCAGACCACCGCGAAGCCCGCCATCAAAACGATCTGCGTGGCGGCGAGCGTGCGCGGGTTGTGCTGCGCTGCGCGGCGCGACAGCAGGATCACGTACACCGCATAGGCCAGCGCACAGACCAGCGTGGCGGCGTCGCCGATCCAGTGGCCGCCACCCTCCCACGACAGCAATCCGATACCAACGCAGGCGAGTGCCGCCGCTGCGAGCACCTGCGCGCTGAGGCGGCCACCGAGCACGAGGCCGAGGAAGGGCACCATCAGCACATTGAGGCTGGTGATGAAGGCGCTGCGGTTCGAGGAGATGTACTCGAGCCCGAAGGCCTGCGTGACGTAGGAGACCAGCGCAACGCCGCCGAGCAGCGCGCCGTCGCGCCAGGTCGCGCGCGGCGCTTTCAGCACGAAGGGCAGCATCACGACGCCCGCAACCAGGAAGCGCAGCGCCGAGATTTCGACGCCGCTGAGCGTCGCCGAGGCAGCCTTCATCAGCGGAAAAGTGGTACCCCAGACGAGGGTGACGAGCAGCAGCAGGACGACGTTGAGGTTCACGAGCGGTGTTGCCGGCAAGCGGCGGGCGGTCAAAGGCGGGAGTCTACCAAGCGCGCGGCTTGCCCCGCGAGGGGCTGATGTGCCTGCCCGGCAGGGCTCAGAAGCTTACCGCCAGGCCAACCGACATCCCGCCGATGTTGTCGCCGAACACGTAGCGGGCGACGAGGCGGGTGCGCGTGACGATGATGTCGTAAGCGCTGGAGTCGAATTCGATACCGGCGCCGACCTGGCTCAGGCGCACGAAGCCCAGCGCGCCACGTTGATCGCCGAAGTATTCGGAGTGCGCGCACTCGAGCACGTAGCGCACCGGCCGATCCATCAGCCGCCACGGCGTCGGGGCACGATAGCGCGCCCAGATGTTGGCGGTGGTGGAATTCGACTGACCACGCACGGCATCGCTGGTGTCGCTGAAGCTGTACAGCGTCAGGTTCGTGATGCGCGCTTCGATATCGGTTTCGTGGGTATCGTAGGCCGCTTCGTAGTCGAGCATCACACTGCCGCCCACGCCGTAGGTCTTCAGCACCCCGCCGTCGAGGAAGGCGATGTCGTGGTCGAGCTTGTATTCCAGAAACGCCCGACCGATCGAAAGATCGCTCGCCACCGCACCGAGCGAGAAGTTCAAGATCGGTCGAAGCACGAGATGCTCCGCGAGCGGGAAATCCCAGCCGATCCCCGCCGTACCCGACAGCGAAGTCCACTTCACCGGCACGGTGCGTGTCTCGGTGCCGTTACTGGCGACGAAGCTCGGGTCGTAGCGGCTGTAGGCGGCCGCGCCTTCGAGGTAGATCGGCGTTTCGCGGCTCCAGGTGAAGCCGCCGCCGAACTGCGACATCAGCAAATCCGGGTTGCCGGTTGCGTCGCTGCTGATCGACAGCGAACTGGAGGTGATGTCCGGGATCGCGGAGTAGCTCATCAACGACAGCACGCCGTTTGCCGCCTTCTGGAGATTCGTGCCCCCAAGGCTGAAGGGGCGCACCTGCGCAGATGCGGTCGGGGCGGCGAGTGCCAAAACGAAGGCGGACAGGGCGAGGCGATGGGCAAGCATCGGGACGGGCTCCGGCGTCGGACCGCGGCCGCTGCGCGCGCGGCAGCTGGTTGCGCTAGCCAGACGCTAGCACAGCGCCGCGTAGCGCGTGTTGCGGCGATAGCGCTCAGCGCTCGTCCGGCTTGTTGATCTGCACACGACAGTGCGCAGATTCCAGCACCACGGCGGTATCACTGTTTTCGTTGCGCAGCAGGCAGCTTCCGCCTGACACGACCAGGCGCAGCCGGTGCGGTTCGAAGCGCGCGCGATCGGCCAGCGGCAGATCGATCAGCGTGCGGCGCGGCATGCGTTCGAGCGTCAGCCGGCTGTCCTGCGTAAAGGCATCGGGTGCCAGCAGCACCGGCGTGCCGCCAAGCAGGGTGCTGGCTGCGGTGCGCACTTCGGCACGCGCCTCGGCGTCCGGCTCGATCAGCAGCGCATCGTGCTCGGCCAGCTGCTGCGGGGTTTGGCAGGCTGTCAGCGTCAGGCTTGCGAGCCCCGCGAAGATCGGGAGAGCAGTTGCGCGGTTCATGGGTGGGTCACGATGCGGTTGTCGCGCCAAGGCGCGCGCTTGCCGATGGCCGGGCCGCTGCTGATCGCTGCGATGCGGGTTTCGCGCGCTGCGGTCTGGACGGGGCAGACACCGCTGGTGCGATAGCTCAGCGCGGCGGCGAGCCGTGCCTCGGCCGGGTCGCCAAGGCCGTGTGCGAAGTCATCCGCCACTTCACAGCCAGGCAGGCCAGCGGTGCCGCTGCCGGCGGGCACGAAACCGTCGGCATAGTCGCCGAACCCGGCCGCGTTCACGCCACGGAATTGGATCGCGAAGTAGGTCGTGCCGCAGTTGTCCTGCGGGTAGAAGCCGTAGGGCTTGCCGCAGGTCGTGCTGCCGATCTGCACGACTTCGACGCCAACGCCCCGCAGGCCGTTGATGACGGCCTCGCTTGCCGAACAGGTACCGCTGCCGGTCAGCACATACACGCGGTTCAAGCCCAGCGTCGGCAGGTTCTGGCCGTACGCAAGCGAGAAGCCCAGCGTGATGTTGTAGAACGGCGTGGGCGTGAGCGCGCGTCCGGTGATCGGGTCGGTGTTCGGATACTTGTCGTTGAACACCGTGCGTTCGAAGGTCTTGCCGCTCGTCGTCGCGGGCCCGGCCACCATGTAGGCGAGCTGGCTGGCGATTGCGAGATAGCCGCCCCCGTTGTAGCGGATGTCCAGCACCAGATCCTTGATGCCCTGCGCCTTGAGCTGGCTGATCGCGTTGACCAGATCTTTCTCGGCTGGCGCGATGTGGTCGTTGAACTGCAGGTAACCGACCTTGCCGTCGGCGGTATCCAGCGTGCGGGTGTTCATCACCGAACTGAGCGTGACCGCCGCAGAGGTCAGCGTTACGTCGCGCGTGGTGTTGGTGGCGGGGTCGCGCACCGTCAGGGTATGCGTGGCACCGACTTCGTCCGGGAACAGTGCGGCGTTGAGCCCATCCACGTTGCTGCTGTAGATCACGTCGATGCCATCGGCGGCGATGACTTCCAATCCCCGCGTCAGGCCCGCTGCTTCCGCCGGCGAGCCGGGCTGCAGATAGGCGACGCGGATCTCGCGCGGCGCCTTGCGCGATACGCTGCTCCACTCCACGCCGTAGCCGGCCGAAACGCCCGATTGCGACTCCGCGATCCACTTGTCGGTCGCGTAGGTGAAGTGGAACTGGTCCTTCGCGCGGCCGCTGGGTGTCAGCGCCGGTGTCTTCAGCACATCGAAGTAGTCCAGCGGCGTGGCGTAGGCATTGGCATCCGGATCGGGCACCTCCGAGTACCACAGGTAGAACTCATGGATCCAGGAACGCAGCCAGGCCTTCTCGGTCGCTGCGCTGCCGGCCTTATCCGCGTAGCTCTGGCCGGTAGTCGGGTTGCTGCCGCTGCGCGGGGCAATGCACTGCGCGGCAAGCGTGCCGGAGGGCGGGAAATCCTTGCTGGTGCCACCACCCGACGACCCGCCACCACCACCACCACAGGCGGTAAGCAACAGGGCGAGGCAACTGGCAGCAAAGGCGGTGCGGGAAGCGTGCATCGGTGTCAGGCACTTGTCGGGGGCAATTGGCCATTCTGCCGCAAGTCACGTCATCCCGAAGCTCGACTGGCGCACAGGTTTGATGCCGGGCAACGCCAGCCTGATCGCGCCGCGTGGTGCGCTACAACCCCGGCACCGGATTGCTTCCCGCCACAAGCTTCAGCTCGTCGCCCTGCAAGGCGTAGCGCGCCTGCTTAGTGATCTTCACGGCAGGCGGGCGTTTGCCGTCGTCGTCGGGCGGGTCTTGGGTCTGGCCCTTGAAGTCGATCACTACCTGCCCTTGCCGCACCGCCCATTTGCTGGAGACATCGAAGCAGGGCTGTGTTGCGCCCAGTTCCGGGTCGGTGTTGTCGCAGTCGCCCACCGCGCCGGAGTTTTCGGCGTCGAGCGGAATGCCGGGCGTCAGTGACTTCGCCTTGCCGGGCCAGAAGCCGAAGGCTTCGAGCCAGCTGCCGCAGTTGCCTTGCCAGCAACTGCCCCATTCCGCGAACACCACGAAGGCGTTGCCGAGGCGTTCGACGCGCGTGGTGCCGATCGCACCGTTCACGCCAGACGTGCCGACGCTGTCCTGCCGCGCATCAAGCCGCCAGCCCTTGTCGTCGTGGCTGAAGAAGTAGGCGCCGAGATTGGCGGAGCAGGCGTGGCAGTTCATCGGCTCGCCGTGCTCGTCGACCGCTACCGCCTCGGTCACCATCACCGCGTGCGTGTCGTCGAGCCGAACCACATGCAGGGGGCTGACACGGGCCTCGGTCTCGTCGGTCTTGTCCGACTGCGACGAGTCGGCCGGTAACGAGACCGTCTGGTTCGCCGCCTTGCCCTTCGGTGCCCAGGTCGGGAACACGAGGCGCATCAGCCCGTTGCGGTCGAGCGTCTTTGCGTGGGGTACTTCCGGCCCGCAGGCGGCGAGGCAGAGCGACAGGCAACACCAGAACAGGTAACGCATGGCAGCAAGGGCGAAGGGCGGGAGCGGCGGATTATGCCCCCGGCGTTTCGCCCGAACCTGCCTACATGTTCCTGCGGTACTGCCCGCCGACCTCGAACAGCGCGTGGGTGATCTGGCCGAGCGAGCAGCAGCGCACCGCGTCCATCAGCACCGCGAACACGTTGTCGTCGCGGATCACCGCGTCCTTCAACCGTGCGAGCATCGCGGGCGATGCGTCGGCATGGCGGGCATGGAAGTCCGCGAGGCGTGCGAGCTGCGAGCGCTTTTCGTCTTCGGTCGAGCGAGCGAGTTCCAGCTTCTCCAGCACTGCGTCGCCATGCGGGTTGCGGAAGGTGTTCACGCCGACGATCGGGTAGCTGCCGTCGTGCTTCTTGTGCTCGTAGTACAGCGACTCCTCCTGGATCTTGCCGCGCTGGTAGCCGGTCTCCATCGCGCCCAGTACGCCGCCGCGCGCAGCGATGGCCTCGAACTCCTTGAGCACCGCCTCTTCGACCAGATCGGTCAGCTCGTCGATCAGGAAGCTGCCCTGGTTGGGGTTCTCGCATTTCGCGACACCCCACTCGCGGTTGATGATCAGCTGGATCGCCATCGCACGCCGCACGCTCTCCTCGGTCGGCGTGGTGATCGCCTCGTCGAAGGCGTTGGTGTGCAGCGAGTTGCAGTTGTCGTAGATCGCGATCAGCGCCTGCAGCGTGGTGCGGATGTCGTTGAAGTCGATCTCCTGCGCGTGCAGCGAGCGGCCGGAAGTCTGGATGTGGTACTTGAGCTTCTGGCTGCGCTCGTTTGCACCGTACTTCTCGCGCATCGCCACCGCCCAGATGCGCCGCGCCACACGGCCCAGCACCGCGTACTCCGGGTCCATGCCGTTGCTGAAGAAGAAGCTCAGGTTCGGCGCAAAGTCGTCGATGTGCATGCCGCGCGCCAGATACGCTTCGACATAGGTGAAGCCGTTGGCGAGCGTGAAGGCGAGCTGCGAGATCGGGTTCGCGCCGGCCTCGGCGATGTGATAACCCGAGATCGACACCGAG
Organism: uncultured Uliginosibacterium sp.; assembly: GCA_945957295.1. Lineage (GTDB taxonomy): Bacteria > Pseudomonadota > Gammaproteobacteria > Burkholderiales > Rhodocyclaceae > Niveibacterium. Next base: position 589 of record CAMFLH010000203.1, on the reverse strand, counting down.
TAGAAGTTGCGCACATCGTGCTCGACGAAGTACTGCTGGATGTCGCCCATCACCTTCAGCGAAAACTCGGTCGAGAAGATGCAGGTGTTCTGGCCCTGGTCTTCCTTCAGGATGTCGGCCTGCACCGTGCCGCGCACGGTGGCCAGCGTCCAGGCGCGGATCTTCTCGATCTCGTCCTCGGTCGGCGCGCGGTGGTTGTCCGCTTCGAACTTCTCCAGCTGCTGGTCCACCGCCGCGTTCAGGTACATCGCGAGGATCGTCGGCGCCGGGCCGTTGATCGTCATCGACACGCTGGTGTTCGGCGCGCAGAGGTCGAAGCCCGAGTACAGCACCTTCAGGTCGTCCAGCGTTGCGATCGACACGCCGGAGTTGCCGACCTTGCCGTAGATGTCCGGCCGCAAGTCGGGGTCATTGCCGTACAGCGTCACCGAATCGAAGGCGGTGGAAAGGCGCTTGGCCGGCATGCCTTCGGAAAGCAGCTTGAAGCGGCGGTTGGTGCGGAAGGCATCGCCCTCGCCGGCGAACATCCGCGTCGGGTCTTCGTTCTCGCGTTTGAAGGCGAACACGCCGGCGGTGTAGGGGTAGGCCC
>CAMFLH010000202.1 GCA_945957295.1 uncultured Uliginosibacterium sp. | reverse complement strand
AGCCTCGGCCCGCAGGGGGCGATCGCAAGCGGGCTTGCCCCTCAAGGCCAAGGGGTTGCGGGGTGGGTCAGTCGGGCAGGGGGGCGAACAGCGCCTGTAGCCCGGCCTCGTCGAATTTGGCGTCGCCGACGTGGTCTTCGGAGAGGATGCCTGCGGCGAGCGCAGCTTTCTGTTCCTGCAGCGCGAGGATCTTCTCTTCGATGCTGCCGGCGACCACGAGTTTGTAGACGAACACGTTCTTCGTCTGGCCGATGCGGTGTGCGCGGTCGGTGGCCTGGTCTTCTGCGGCGGGGTTCCACCACGGGTCGAAGTGGATCACGGTGTCGGCGGCGGTGAGGTTGAGGCCCACACCGCCGGCCTTCAGGCTGATCAGGAAGACCGGCGCATCGCCGTTCTGGAACTGCTCCACCACCGCCTGACGGTCTCGCGTGCTGCCATCGAGCCGCACATGCGCGATCTTCGCCTCGTCCAGCGCATCGGCAATCATGTCCAGCATCGTGGTGAACTGCGAGAACAACAGCACCCGGCGGCCTTCTTCGACGAGCCCTGGCAGCAGATCCATCAGCAGGTCGAGTTTCGCGTGCTCCTTCACCTTTGCGGCGGCCGGCGTCTGCAGCAGGCGTGGGTCGCAACAGACCTGACGTAGCTTCAGCAGCGCGTCGAGGATCACGATCTGACTGCGGGCGAAGCCGCGCGAGGCGACCTCATCGCGGATGCGCTTGTCCATCGTCGCGCGCACCGTCTCGTACAGATCGCGCTGGCGGCCTTCGAGTTCGACGCTGCGCACGATGATCGTCTTCGGTGGCAGCTCGCCGGCCACTTCCTGCTTGCGGCGGCGCAGGATGAAAGGGGCGAGCCGGCGCGCGAGCAGCTCGCGGCGTAGCAGGTTGCCGTGCTTTTCGATCGGCGTGCGCCAGGCCTGCGTGAAGGCCTTGCTGTCGCCGAGGAAGCCGGGCATCAGGAAGTCGAACTGCGACCACAGCTCGCCGAGGTGATTTTCCAGTGGTGTGCCGGTGAGGCAAAGTCGGTGCCGCGCGTCGACTTCGCGCACAACCTGCGCGGCGAGGCTACGCACGTTCTTCACTGTCTGCGCTTCGTCGAGGATCAGGTAGTGCCAGCTGCGCGCGGTGAGCGCTTCGCGGTCGCGTGCGAGCAGCGGGTAGGTGGTCAGCACCGCATCGTGTGCATTGATCGCGTCGAAGCGTTCGCGGCGGTCGGCGCCGTGCAGCTTCAGCACGCGCAGCTCTGGCGCAAAGCGCGCAGCTTCCTGTTGCCAGTTGAATACCAGCGAGGTTGGCAGCACCACGAGCGAGGGGCGATCCATGCGGCCTGCGCGCTTCTCGGTCAGCAGATGCGCGAGGGTCTGCGCCGTCTTGCCGAGGCCCATGTCGTCGGCGAGGATGCCGCCCAGCGAGTGCGCGCGCAGATGTTGCATCCACGCGAGGCCCTCGCGCTGGTAAGCGCGCAGCGTGCCGGTGAAGCCCTCGGGGGTGTCGACCGGCGCCACGTTCGCCGCATCGGCAAGCCTCGCGATCCAGGGCGCGAGGCGGTCTACGCCCTCGAGCGTCCAGTCGCTGTCGGTGAAGGCCTGCTTCAGACGCGGTGCGTCGAGCGCGCTGAGCTTGAGCGTGGCACTGGGTGTGTCGAACAGGTCGACCAGCGTCGAGGCGAGCGGTTTGACGCGGGCCGCGGGCAGTTGAATGCGCGCGCCGTCGGGGCCGATCAGCTCGATCGCTTCGTCGTCGGCGATCGCCTCGATCGCGGCTCGGTCCAGCCAGCGCGCATCGCGCTGGAACAGCGCATGCAGCAAGGGGGCAAGGTCGAGCCGCTGGCCAGCGACCTCGATGCCCAGCGACAACGCGAGCCAGCCGTTGGCGTCCTCTTCCAGTTCGGCATGCCAGTCGTCCACCGTCAGCACATGGTGGCGGAAGTCGGGCGCGCATTCGATCTGCCAGCCGGCGGCACGCAGGCCCGGGGCCTGCGCGTTGAAGAAGTCGCGCCAAGCGCTCTCGCTGGCGAGACCCAGCATGCCATCGGGCAGGCGCTCGAAGGTATTCAGCACGCGCGCCGGCACCGGTGCGAAGCCGGCGCGGCGCAGCGCGGCCAGCGCGTCGGTTTCGGCGGCGCTGTCGCGCACGATTCGAGCGGCACGGCCGTCGGGCAGCGTGGTCAGCGTTTCGCTGCTGCCAGCGGGCAACTCTGCGTCGCCGTAACGGAGCACCGCTTGTGCGTAGTCGTAAGTGGCATGCAACGTGTCGCGGTAGTCGCGGTGCGCCTGCAACTGCCACACATGCAGGCTCTGCAGTCGTAGCACCGGGCGCGCCGGGGCTTCGAGCCTGGGCAGCGCTGCCGGTGTGGGCGGAGGCAGTTTGGGCGCAACCTCGGCCAGCACGCTGGCGACCAGGCTCAGCTCGGCACTGTTGAGTGGTGGCAGCGCCAGTGCCTCGGCGACGACTTCGGCGTCCGGCACCTCCAGCACACCGCAGCGGCCTTCCGCGTCGATGTAGCGGAAGGGTTGCGTATGCAGTACCGCCAGCACCGGGGGTGTGGTGTCGAGGCGAGCGCGCAGGCCGCCTTCGCGGGTGGCTTGCCAACTCATGCGTGCGGTGCGGCTGCGCCCCTTCTGCAGCAGGATCTCCGACTGTGGCGCCGTGTCGTGTGCGGTACCGAGACTGGCGCGCCCGGTATCGATGAGCGCATCGAGCAGGGCGCTGCCATAGCGACCGTTGATCTGCACTTCGCCCCAGTCCGGTGCGCGCGCAGTGCTGCGTTCGATGGCGCGGATCTGGCGCAGCACCGCGAGGTCTTCGTCACCGACGAAGGCGGGCGGTTTGAGCAGCGCCTGATCGATGTTGTACCAGGGCTCGCGCTGCGCGACTTCGCCGTCGGCGAGGCGGCGTACCTTGTCGATGCGCAGCGAGGCCCCGGTGCCATGCGGCCCTGGCGTCACGGTGTAGTGCAGCATCTGGCGGTTGGCTGCGGCCTTGGGCTTGCTGCCGAGCTGTTGCTTGCCGATACGGCTGCGCAGCTGCTGCGCCCAGGCCAGCACTTCGGCACGCGGCTTCTCGACCAATGCGCCGGGGCGTTGCGCCGCGAGCAGCAGGGCGACCACGTGCTTGCAACGGGTGCCGACCGGGCAGGAGCAGCGGCTGTGCAGATCGAGCGACACCTCGCCGAGCAGTTCGCGCTGGCTGATGCGCGCAGTCGTGCGGTAGGGGCGCGGCGCGCTGCCGGTGACCAGCGCACTCAGCGAGTCGCCGGACACTTCCAGCTCGCGCACGCGGCCGACGTACTGGCGGCCCTTCGCAATCGCGGTGCTGGTGAAGAGTTCCTGCAGCACATCGTCAGTGAAGCGGCTGAGCAGATCGGCGAGCGGCATTGTCGAGGCAAAAAACCGGGTGCAACAGCATACCCGCAAGCACGGGCCGGCGCTGCTCAGCCCGCGCGCAGCTGGCCGTCGATCATCGTGACCGCGCGATCACAACGTTCCGCGAGGCGCGGATCGTGCGTGACGATCAGGCAGGCCGAGCCGCGTTCGTGGTTCACCTCGCGCATCAAGGCGAAGATCTCGTCGGCGGTGTGGCTGTCGAGATTGCCGGTCGGTTCGTCGGCCAGGATCAGGCGCGGCCCCAGCAGCAGCGCGCGCGCAATCGCCACGCGCTGTTGTTGCCCGCCGGAAAGCTGGTTCGGCTTCTTGTGCGAATGCGTTTCGAGCCCGACACGGCGCAGCAGCTCGCGCGCGGCGGCTTCATGGCCGTCGGTGGCGCGGCCCTCGGCGATGATGCCGGGCATCATCGCGTTCTCCAGCGCGCTGAAGGCCGGTAGCAGGTGGTGGAACTGGAACACGAAGCCGATGCTGCGATTGCGCAGGCGGGTGAGGCCTGCGTCGTCCTGCGTGGCGGAGTCGATGCCGTCGATCTCGATGCGGCCCGCGGTGGCGCGTTCGAGCAGGCCGACGATGTTGAGCAGCGTGCTCTTGCCGGAACCGGAAGGGCCGATCAGCGCGACGAATTCGCCCGCTGCGATGTCGAGATCGATGCCATGCAGGATCTCGGTCTCGACCTCGGTACCGATGTTGTACGACTTGCGGACGCCGGCGAGGCGGATCACGGGTTGTGCCATCGTCAGCTCCGGATCGCGTCGACCGGATCGAGCGAGGCGGCGCGCCGCGCCGGGATCATTGCGGCGAGCGTGCCGACCACGGTGGCGATGAGGCAGGCGCTGATCACGATGTTGGCCGGCAGTTCGGGCGAGAAGATGGGTGTGCCATCGCCGTTGCGAAAGACCGAGGCGAAGATCTGCAGCAGCCCCCAGCCGAGCGATGCGCCGAGCGCGGAGCCCACGCTGCCGACCAGCGCACCCTGGATCAGGAACACCGCCAGCAGTTGCCTGCGGCCAGCGCCCATTGCACGCAGGATGCCGATCTCACGCTGCTTCTGCACGACCGACACGACCAGCACGCTGGCAATGCCGAGGGCGACGATCAGCGTCACGAAGCTGCGGATCAGGTTCAGCGAGGTGCTCTGGTTCTTCAGGCCGGCCAGCAGTTGTGCGTTGGTCGTCATCCAGCTCTCGACCTTGAGGCCGGTGGCGTCGGCGAGCGGGCGCGCGACTGCTTCTGCCTCGAAGATATCCGTCACCCGCAGGTCGACTTGCGACACGCCGCCGGCGAGATCGAGCAGTGACTGCCCCAGCCGCAGCGATACGAAGACCCAGCGGCGGTTCAGGTCGCGGTTGCCGATATCGAAGAGCCCTCTGATCGTCAGCACTTCCTCGCGGCCGCCCGCAGTCTGCACCCGGATGCGGTCGCCGAGCGAGACCCCCAGATCCTTCGCCAGTTCGATGCCGATCACGGTGTTGGTGCCGGATGGCGCGAAGCGACCCGCGGTGAGGTACTTGTCCATCAGCACGATGCGGCGGTAGGCGTCGGGCTCGACGCCCATCAGCGCGACCGACTTGCTCGCTTCGCCGCGTAGCGCGAAGGCGGGGCCGGTGACCAGCGGCGACACGGCCACCACGTCCGGCGTGGCGGCGGCGAGTCGCGCGACCGATTCCCACTGGTCCACCGGCCGCAGGCGCTGCGCGCGGGGCTGGTCGATGGCGAGCGTGCCGGGTGTTTCGGGCAGCGCGCGGCGGTTGGCCTCGTCCGGAGGGCGGATCACCACATGCGGCTGGCTGCCGAGCACGCGTTCGATAATCGAGCTTTGCAGTTCGCCGATCAGGTGCGTGAGGAAGATCGTCACCGCGACGCCCGCGGTCACGCCACCCAGAATCAGCAGCGATTGGGTACGCCCCTCGCGCAGAAAGCGCAGCGCGACGAGCAGTTCAAACGGCAGGCGGATGCGCATCGGCGGCTCAGCGCGTCAAACCCGGTGCGCCCTGCAGGCCGGCCTTGCGCTGCGGCTTGCCGCGCACGCGTTCGCCGGGCTGGGTGGGTTCCGACGCGGCGACGACGAGTTCGCCCGCGTCGAGGCCCTTCGCGATTTCGGCGGCACCCATGCCGCGCACGCCCAGCGTGACGGCGACCCGCTCGGCACGACCTTCGCGCACGCGCAGCACCCAGGGCGAGTCGCCCTCCGGTGCGTGGATGGCGTCGAGCGGCAGCACCACCGCGCTGTCCTTGCGCGCCACGACGATTTCGACCGACACGGTCATGTCCGGGCGCAGGAAGGCCGGCGGCTGCGGCACCGAGAATTTCACTTCCACCGTGCCGCGCTGCGCGTCGACGCCGGGTGCGACATAGTCGATCACCACGTCGAAGGGCTGGCCAGGGTAGGCGTCGGCGACCGCCTTGCCCGCTACGCCGGGCTTGAGACGCGCGAGGTGCTTCTCGTCCATCTGCGTGACGATGCGCAGGGTGCCGCCAGCTGCGAAGCGCATCAGTACCCGGCCAGCCTGCGTGATGTCGCCCACGTTCACTTCGCGCGACAGCACCGTGCCGTCGGCCGGCGCGCGCAGTTCATGGTTGGCCATGCGCGCGCGGGCGGCGCGCAGGTTGGCCTCGGCCTGCGCCAGCCGGCTCGCCGCCGCGGCCATTTCGCTGCCGGCGGGCTGGTTCGCTGCGGCCTGGCTGCGGGCGGCTGCCAGCGCGGCTTCGGCGTTCTGCAGGGTGCGGCGGGCATCGTCGCGTCGGCTCGGTGACACAAAGCCTTGCGCGATCAGGGCCTCGACCCGCTGGTATTCGAGCTGGGCGACACGCAGGTTCTCTTCAGCTTGCCGCTGCTGCTGGCTGCTGACGGGCCCGGCAACCTGCGCAACCTGCGCGAGCCTTGCGCGTGCTTCTACGACGGCCGCGTCGGTGGCAGCCAGGCTGGCGCGGGCCTCATCGGCACGCAGTGCGATCAGCAACTCGCCCTGCTTGACGACGCTGCCTTCGCGCGCGGCCAGGGTTTCGACGATGCCGGCGACCGGCAGCCCCAGTTGCACCTGGGCGGGTGTCTCGACGCGGCCGGTCGCGATCAGCGTTTGCGCGATCGCTTGGCGGCTCGCGCTGCGTAGTTCGACTTCCTTGCCGCGGCTGAGCATCCAGCCGATCAGCAGAATGACGGCGAGCAGCATGGCGATCGGAATGCGCCACGGGCGCAGGCGGGTGCTCAGGTGCTTCAGTGTCGGCATCGTTGTTGTTGTCTGTTCGGGCGGCGTACGCCAAGACCGCCATTCTCGCCGGGGGTTCCCGGCGAGGCGCTGTGTTGAATCAGCGTTTCCAGAGCGCGTGGAAGTGATGCACCGGCCCGTGGCCCTTACCGACATCGAGTTCGCCGGCGGCGGCGATCGCGCGCAGCAGCCATTCACGTGCGTGGCGCACTGCGGCTTCGACCGGCAGCATCTGGTCTTGCGCCTGCGGCAGCAGCGCCGCAATGGCGGAGGACAGCGTGCAGCCCGTGCCGTGGGTGTTCTTCGTCTCGACACGCCGCCCCGGCAGCTCGACCATGCGGTCGCCGTCGAACAGCAGATCCATCAACTCGCCACCGGGCAGATGGCCACCCTTGAGCAGCACCCAGCGTTCTGAAGACAGCGGCAGCAGCTCGCGCAGACGTTCCGCCGCGCGATACATCTCCTTGACCGACTCGGGCGCGCGCTGATCGAGCAAAACACCCGCTTCGGGCAGGTTCGGCGTGATCATGTAGCTCTGCGGCAGCAGCGCCTCCTTCACCATGGTGACGGCGTTCTTCGCCAGCAGATGGTCGCCGCTCTTGGCGACCATGACCGGATCGCACACCACGTATTTCGCCTGATGGTGGGCAAGCCGCTCCGCCACGGTGACAACGATGTCGGCGGTGCCGAGCATGCCCAGCTTCACCGCGTCGATGCGAACATCGGCGAACAAGGTGTCGATCTGCAGGCGCAGGAAATCGACCGGCGGGGTGTGCACCCCCGTCACGGCCTGTGTGTTTTGCGCGGTCAGGGCGGCCACCACGCCGCAGCCGTAGGCGCCGAGCGCGGAGAAGGCTTTCAGGTCGGCATAGATGCCGGCACCGCCGGAAGGGTCGATGCCTGCGATGGTCAGGGCGTTGGGGATACGGGAAGACAAGACGGGGCTCCTGCATGTTACCGGCCGCCTTGGATGCGGCAGGCGGCGAGCTTATCGCATCTCGCGAACCGGGTTGACCTGTAGGGATGCCATTGGCTGCCGTAATCTGGTATTCAGTGCAGTGCCTCAAAGCCCGTATCGGCCAATCCTGCAAGCGAAAGCCCCCTGATGAAGAAGATTCGCCCTCTCGTGTTTGCGTTCGTCGGTATCACGATCGCGCTGGTCGTGGTGCTGGCCGCGGTTGTCGTGCTGCAGCTCAGCGCCCTGCGCGCGCAGAGCGAATACGAGCACAGCGTGACCGACGTGATGGTTGATCAGTTGGCAGCGGCCAAGCTGCAGATCGTTCAGGTACAGCAGTTCCTCACCGACGCGTCGGCAACCGGTGAGCAGGACGGTGTGGCGGACGCCGAAAAGGCCTACGCCGCGGCACGCGCCTCGCTGGCGAAGCTGAGCGGGCTCGCGCCTGCGTTCTCCGCTGAGGTTGAAGCGCTGTCGCGTGAGGTCGAGCAACTGCGTGAGGTCGGGATGCGCATGGTCGAGGCCTACAAGACAGGCCGCGAAGCCGGTAACCAGGTGATGAAGGGCGCGGACGGTTTCGACACGCGTGCTGAACTGGCTCAGGCGGCGATCGACCGCCTCGGAGCCCGGATCAATGCGCTGCAGGACGATACGCGCGGGCGGGTGCAGGCTTCGATCGAGCGCACGCTGTGGGGGGCCGTCGGACTGGCCTTGCTGATCTGCCTTGTGGTCAGCGGTGTGGCCTGGAAACTGGTGGATCTGATCTATCGCCTGATCGGCGCAGAGCCGCTGCACGGCGCGAAGCTCGCGGCCTATCTCGCTCAGGGCGATCTGACGCACACGATTGCCGTACGCCCCGGCGATACCGACAGCCTGATCGCGCAACTGGCCACGATGCGCGCACGCTGGACCGATGTGGCAAGCGGCTTGCGCGGCCAGGCGGCGCAGATGAGCGCGGGTGCCGGCGAGTTGCAGCACAAGGCCCATGCGCTGGCCACCAACGGTGCGCGGCAGAGTGAGGCGGCCGCCGCGATTGCGGCGAACGTGGAACAGCTGTCGACCAGCGCCGAGCAAATCGCGGCTGACGCCGGCGAGGCGAACACCCATGTGCGCAGCATGGGGCAGTCGGCGGTGGAATCGAGCCAGATCATCTCCTTCGTGCGGCAAGAGGTCGAAGAGGTGGCGCGTACCGTGCAGGAGGCGGCCAGCCAGGTCAGCCGGCTCGATGCCCGGGCAC
>CAMFLH010000201.1 GCA_945957295.1 uncultured Uliginosibacterium sp. | reverse complement strand
ACGCGATAGGCTCCGGTCTCGTGGGCTCGGAGATGTGTATAAGAGACAGACCCATAACAACACAACCGGCCACGCACAGCAGAACATCGTCGACTGGAGCGTCCTTAACGTCGATACGCTGGTTTTCTCGATCGGTCTCGGCCTGCTGACCGTATTTCTTCTGTGGCGCGCGGCGTCCAAGGCGACGTCCGGTGTTCCGGGGCGCTTCCAGGCTGCGGTCGAAATCCTGGTCGAGATGGTGAATGACCAGGCCAAGGGCATCATCCACAGCGCCGAATCCCGCAAGTTTGTCGCGCCGCTGGCGCTGACCGTGTTCGTCTGGGTGTTCCTGATGAACTCGATGGACTTCCTGCCGCTCGATCTGTTCCCAATGATCTGGCAGAAAATCAGCGGCAACGAGCACGCCTACCTGCGCATCGTCCCCACTGCCGACCTGAACGCCACGCTCGGCATGTCCGCTGGCGTGCTGCTGGTCTGCCTCTACTACAACATCAAGATCAAGGGCCTCGGCGGCTGGATTCACGAGCTGTTCGCCGCGCCGTTCGGCGACAAGTGGTTCCTGTACCCGATCAACTTCCTGATGCAGATGATCGAGTTCGCCGCCAAGACGATTTCGCACGGCATGCGACTGTTCGGCAACATGTACGCCGGTGAGCTGCTGTTCATGCTGATCGCGCTGATGGGCGCTGCGTGGGGCACTTCCGGTGTAGCTGGCCCGCTGCTCTTCGCAGGCCACGTACTGGCAGGCTCCGCCTGGGCGATCTTCCACATTCTGATCGTTGCGCTGCAGGCCTTCATTTTCATGATGCTGACGCTCGTCTACGTCGGTCAGGCTCACGAAAGCCACTGACACTAGCGTTGCACCGAAAGCAGTAAGTTTTTTGATTCAACCCCACTTTTTCTGAAATAGAGGAGTCGTCATGGAACACGTTCTTGGTTTCGTTGCTCTGGCCGCTGGTCTGATCATCGGTCTCGGTGCTATCGGTGCCTGTATCGGTATCGGCATCATGGGCTCGAAGTACCTGGAAGCGTCCGCCCGTCAGCCGGAGCTGATGAACGCCCTGCAGACCAAGATGTTCCTGCTGGCCGGTCTTATCGACGCTGCGTTCCTGATCGGTGTCGGTATCGCGATGATGTTTGCCTTCGCCAACCCGTTCAAGCTCTGATCCGGTCCATTCCTTCCACTGATTCGGGAGTGATGCCGTGAATCTGAACGCAACGCTGTTTGCCCAGCTCGTTGTGTTCTTCGTGCTCGCGCTGGTCACGATGAAATTCGTGTGGCCGCCGATCGCGAAGGCACTCGACGAGCGTGCGAAGAAAATCGCCGACGGGCTCGCCGCTGCGGACAAGGCCAAGACCGATCTCGCTCTGGCCGAGAAAAAGGTTGTCGACGAACTGCGCAAAGCGCGCGAGTCCGCAACCGATGTCCGCGCCGGAGCCGAGAAGCAGGCTGCCGCCCTGATCGATGAAGCCCGTAGCGAAGCAGCACGCATCATCGCTGCCGCCCGCGAGGCTGCCGAGCAGGAGGCAGGTGCCGCAATGCAGAAAGCCAAGGAAGGGCTGCGCGAACAGGTCGCCCAGCTTGCCGTGGTGGGTGCAGAGCGGATCCTGCGCAAGGAAATCAACGCCCAAGTCCACGCCGACCTGCTGGCCAACCTGAAACAGGAACTGTAAGACGCCATGGCCGAAAACGTCACCGTCGCGCGCCCTTACGCCGAAGCGGCGTTCAAGTTGGCACGTGAAGCCCACGCGCTCGAAGCGTGGGCTCAGGCGCTAGCGCGTCTGGCGGCGGTCGCAGGCGAACCGCGTATCCGGGACAGCCTCGGCGATCCTCGCGTTACGGCTGATCAAGCCGCCCGCGTGTTCGTCGAGGTCGCTGGCGACCTCACCACCGACCAGAAGAATTTCGTCAACGTGCTCGCCGAGAACGAGCGCCTGACGGTTCTTCCGGAAATCCTTTCCCTCTTCACGGCGCAGAAGGATGCGCATGAAGGCGTCAGGGATGCTCTGGTGAGTTCCGCCTTCCCGATCGACGACGCAACGCTTGCGCGCCTGGTTGCCGACCTTGAAGCCCGCTTCAAGGCAAAGGTCAAGGCGACCGTGCAGATCGACCCTGAACTGATCGGCGGAGTGAAGATCGCCGTCGGCGACGAAGTGATCGATGCCTCGGTCCGCGGCAAGCTGGCCGCGATGGCCGCCGCGCTACAGAATTAGGAGCTCTAGGTATGAACCTCAACCCGTCTGAAATCAGCGATCTCATCAAGAGTCGCATTCAGAACCTGCAACTGGGGGCGACGGCGCGCAACGAAGGCACCGTGGTTTCCGTGACCGACGGCATCTGCCGTGTGCACGGTCTGGCAGACGTCATGCAGGGTGAAATGCTCGAATTCCCGGGCAACACCTTCGGCCTCGCGATGAACCTCGAGCGCGACTCCGTCGGCGCTGTGGTGCTGGGCGAGTACGAACACATTTCTGAAGGTGACACCGTCAAGTGCACCGGCAAGATTCTCGACGTTCCGGTCGGCCCCGAGCTGATCGGCCGCGTCGTGAACTCGCTGGGTCAGCCGATCGACGGCAAGGGCCCGATCAACGCCAAAGAAACCGACAAGATCGAAAAGGTCGCGCCGGGCGTGATCTGGCGCCGTTCGGTGTCGCAGCCTGTTCAGACCGGCCTGAAGTCGGTCGACTCCATGGTGCCGATCGGCCGTGGTCAGCGTGAGCTGATCATCGGCGACCGTCAGACGGGCAAGACAGCCGTCGCGGTCGACGCGATCATCAACCAGAAGGGTCAGAACATGATCTGCATCTACGTGGCGGTGGGCCAGAAGGCCTCGACCATCGCCAACGTGGTGCGCAAGCTGACCGAAAACGGCGCGATGGAATACACCATTGTCGTCGCCGCGTCGGCGTCCGAATCCGCTGCGATGCAGTTCATTGCACCGTACGCCGGCTCGACGATGGGCGAGTACTTCCGCGATCGCGGCATGGATGCGCTGGTGGTGTATGACGATCTGACCAAGCAGGCTTGGGCCTACCGTCAGATCTCGCTGCTGCTGCGTCGTCCGCCGGGCCGTGAAGCCTACCCGGGTGATGTGTTCTACCTGCACTCGCGTCTGCTGGAGCGTGCTGCCCGTGTGAACGAGGAGTACGTTGAGAAATTCACCAACGGCGCCGTCAAGGGCAAGACTGGTTCGCTGACCGCACTGCCGGTTATCGAAACCCAGGCCGGTGACGTGTCCGCTTTCGTTCCGACGAACGTGATCTCGATTACCGACGGCCAGATTTTCCTTGAGACCGATCTGTTCAACGCCGGTATCCGTCCCGCGATCAACGCCGGTATCTCGGTGTCCCGCGTCGGTGGTGCTGCGCAGACCAAGGTCATCAAGAAGCTCGGCGGCGGTGTGCGTCTCGCACTGGCGCAGTACCGCGAACTCGCGGCCTTCGCCCAGTTTGCGTCCGACCTCGACGAAGCGACCCGCAAGCAGCTTGAGCGCGGCCGTCTGGTCACCGAGCTGATGAAGCAGCCGCAGTACGCACCGTTGTCCGTTGCGGACATGGCCGTCACGCTGTTCGCGGTGAACAAGGGCTACTTCGACGACGTGCCGGTCAACCGCGCACTGGCTTGCGAAGCCGGCATGCAACAGTACGTTCGCAGTCAGGCCGCTGATCTGCACGCCAAGATCGAACAGACCAAGGACCTCGACGCCGAAGGCGAAAAGACTCTGGCTGCGGCGATCGAAGCGTTCAAGAAGACCTTCTAAGGCGCGGAGAGCGACATGGCGGGCGGAAAGGAAATCCGTAACAAGATCAAGAGCGTGCAAAACACGCGCAAGATCACCAAGGCCATGGAGATGGTGTCGGTATCCAAGATGCGTCGCGCTCAAGAGCGCATGCGTTCGGGCCGCCCCTATACCCAGAAGATTGGCCGGCTTGCCGCCAACCTCGCGCTTGCGAACGTCACCGACTACCGGCATCCGTTCCTCGCCAAGGTCGAGAACCCGAAGAAGGTGGGGATGATTCTGGTCTCCACCGACAAGGGCCTCTGTGGCGGTCTCAACACCAACCTGTTCCGGATGGCGGTCAATCGTCTGAAGGAATGGGAAGAGGCGGGCGCGAACGACATTCGCGTGACCTGTATCGGCAACAAGGGACTCGGTTTCATGCAGCGCATGGGTGCGAAGGTCATCTCGCACGTCACGCAGCTGGGTGACACCCCGCACCTTGAGCGCCTGATCGGGCCGGTCAAGGTCATGATCGACGCCTATCTCGGCGGGCAGGTGGAGGCGGTCTATATCGCCTTCAACCAGTTCGTGAACACGATGAAGCAGGAGCCGCGCATCCTTCAGCTGCTCCCGCTCACCGGCGAGAGCATGGGCACTCCGGACAGCTCGTGGGATTACATCTACGAGCCGGATGCGCAAGCGGTGATCGACGAGGTGATGCTCCGTCTGGTCGAGGCGGCGGTCTATCAGACCGTGGCCGAGAACATGGCGTCCGAGCAAAGCGCACGCATGGTGGCGATGAAGGCTGCGTCCGATAACGCGGGCAACGTGATCAAGCAACTCCAGCTGGTCTACAACAAGACCCGTCAGGCAGCGATCACCCGCGAGATCTCAGAGATCGTCGGCGGCGCCGCGGCGGTGTAACGGTTTTAATGATTGGGGAAAGACGATGAGTCAAGGAACCATTGTTCAGTGCATCGGCGCGGTGGTGGACGTTCAGTTCCCGCGTGATTCGATGCCCAAGGTCTTCGAAGCGCTCCAGCTGGATGCCGCCGAAGATAACGGTCTGGTCGAGTCCGGCCTGACCCTCGAAGTTCAGCAGCAGCTGGGCGACGGTGTGGTGCGTACCATTGCGCTGGGTTCCAGCGATGGCCTGCGCCGCGGCATGAAGGTCAACGGTACCGGTGCGCCGATCTCGGTACCGGTTGGTCACGGTACGCTCGGGCGCATCATGGATGTGCTGGGTCGTCCGATCGACGAAGCCGGCCCGGTGGCGTGCGAAGAAAAACGCGCGATCCACGCGGCAGCACCGAAGTTCGACGAGCTGTCCCCGTCGGTGGAACTGCTCGAGACCGGCATCAAGGTTATCGATCTGATCTGCCCGTTCGCGAAGGGCGGCAAGGTCGGTCTGTTCGGTGGCGCCGGCGTCGGCAAGACCGTGAACATGATGGAGCTGATCAACAACATCGCCAAGCAGCACTCGGGTCTCTCGGTGTTTGCGGGCGTTGGTGAGCGCACCCGTGAGGGCAACGACTTCTATCACGAGATGAAAGAGTCAAACGTTCTCGACAAGGTGGCGATGGTGTTCGGCCAGATGAACGAGCCGCCGGGTAACCGTCTGCGCGTTGCGCTGACCGGTCTGACGATGGCCGAGAAGTTCCGCGACGAAGGCCGCGACATCCTGCTGTTCATCGACAATATCTACCGCTTTACGCTGGCCGGTACCGAAGTGTCCGCCCTGCTGGGCCGTATGCCTTCGGCCGTGGGCTATCAGCCGACGCTGGCGGAAGAAATGGGCCGCCTGCAGGAACGCATCACCTCGACCAAGGTCGGTTCGATCACGTCGATCCAGGCCGTGTATGTGCCTGCGGATGACTTGACTGACCCGTCGCCGGCGACGACCTTCCTCCACCTCGACTCGACCGTTGTGCTGTCGCGTGACATCGCCGCGCTGGGTATTTACCCCGCCGTTGATCCGCTCGACTCCACTTCGCGCCAGCTCGATCCGCTGGTGGTTGGTGAAGAGCACTACCAGACCGCGCGTGCGGTGCAGGCCACCTTGCAGAAGTACAAGGAACTGCGCGACATCATCGCGATTCTGGGTATGGACGAACTGGCACCGGAAGACAAGCTGCTTGTCGCCCGCGCCCGTAAGATCCAGCGCTTCCTGTCGCAGCCCTTCCACGTTGCTGAAGTGTTTACCGGGTCGCCGGGCAAGTACGTGACGCTGAAGGACACGATCAAGGGCTTCAAGATGATCACCTCGGGCGAGTGCGACGCACTGCCGGAGCAGGCCTTCTACATGGTCGGTGGCATCGAAGAGGCTTTCGAGAAGGCCAAGACGCTGCAGTAAGGCGCAGGTTTGCGCGGGCCGCTCCGGCGGCGCGCGCAACCTAGAGCGGAGATAAGCAAATGGCAATGACGGTTCATGTCGACGTGGTCAGCACCGAAGAGCAGATCTTCTCCGGTCTGGCTGAGGCTGTCGCACTGCCGGGTGAAGCGGGCGAACTGGGCATACTGCCCGGCCACACGCCGCTGCTGACCCGTATCCGTCCTGGCGCAGTGCGTCTGAAGCTGCCGAACCAGGAACACGACGAACTGATTTTCGTCGCGGGTGGCGTGCTTGAAGTACAGCCCGGCTTGGTGACGGTGCTCGCAGACACGGCAATCCGTGGCCGCGATCTAGATGAGGCCAAGGCGATGGATGCCAAGCGTCAGGCCGAAGAAGCGCTGTCGAACCAGGAGTCGAAGCTTGACTACGCGCGTGCCCAGGCCGAACTGGCCGAAGCCGCTGCGCAGTTGGCGATGATCGAGCGGATGAAGAAGCGCGGTCACTGACCAGCAGGGCACGAGTGATAACGAACAAGGGCAGCGAGAGCTGCCCTTGTTCATTTCTAATTACACCCGGCCGCGATCAACCCCCGAAAATCCACCCGGTCGGCGCGCGCGACGAGAGGCATACTTAGTTCGCCGCGCAACCAAACAGAAGCGCACAGCTCAAGCGCGGCATGAACAACGGACTTGCTGCGAATGACACGACACCCTGCGCCCCCACGCCCCCGGCTCTTTGCCATCACCTGGCCGATTTTTTCCGAACACCTGCTGCACGCCTCGATCGGCTTGCTGTTCGTATGGTTGACCGCCCGCATCTCGGACGACACCGCCGCTGCATTCGGCCTGTCGAACCAGATCATGGCTTTCTTCATCATCCTGTTCCGGCTCGTCGGCGTTGGAGCGAGCGTGGTGATCACGCAATACCTCGGTGCGGGTGATCGCAAGGGTGCTGAGCGCATCGCACGCGCTAGCCTTGCGGCGGCGGTGTGGCTGGGCTTGATTTCGGCGGCCATCGTCGGCTTCGGTGCCGGGCCTCTGCTCAGTTTGATGAAGCTGCCGCCCGCGCTGCGGCCGGAAGCGCAGCCCTATCTGGTGATTCTCGGCGTCGTGCTCGCGGTCGACGCGATCATCGCCACCATGTCGTCGGTGCTCCGGGCCTATACATTCACCCGCGACACGCTGCGCCTGATGGTGGCGATGTATGCGTGCTCGCTGCTGGCCGGTCTGCCCCTGATGTTTGGCTGGGGGCCGGTTCCGAGGCTGGGTTTGGTCGGCATCGGCGTCGGCTTCCTGCTCGCCCGCGTGGCTTCGTTGGCAATGCATGTGTGGCTGTGGCGTCTGCGACTGGCAGTGACGCCGACGAGGTCGGACTGGTTGATCGTGCGGCGCACCGAACTCGCTGAGATGGCGCATATCGGCTTGCCAGGTGCTGGCGAGAACGTTGCTTACCGGATCGCGTTCACCTGGGTGCTGGCCTTCGTCGCGGCGATGGGGTCGGGCGAACTCGCTACCCATACCTACCTGCTGCAGGTCAGCTACTTCATCTTGCTCACGGGTCTCGCGATCGGTTTCGGTACCGAGATCGTGGTTGGGCATCAGATTGGTGCTGGCCATCTGCACGATGCAAACCGTGTGGTGCGCAAGGCGCTGCTGTGGGGCTTTGCGGCGTCGACGACGCTGGCTTTGATTGCAGCATTGTCGGGCCATGCGATCTTCAACTTCTTCACCGACGATCCGCACATCATCGCCGCGGGCAGTCAGTTGCTGTGGGTGGTTGTGCTGCTGGAGCCGGGGCGCACCTTCAACCTGGTGGTGATCAACGCGCTGCGGGCGACCGGTGATGCACGTTTCCCGGTCGGGTTCGGCGTCTTCTCGATGTTTGGCGTAGCGGTCGGCGTTGCATGGCTGCTCGGTGTGCAAGCCGGATGGGGGCTGACCGGCGTATGGCTGGCAATGGCGGCGGACGAGTGGGTCCGCGGCATCGCAATGTTCATCCGTTGGCGCCTGCTCGCCTGGGTGCCCTATGCGCGGGCAACGCGCCGCCGCATTCAGGCGCAGCAACCCTGTTACCCGGAACCGGTGCAGGCAACCTGACGTGATCAGTCGGTCGGCAGGAAGAGCGTCTCCTTGACCTCTTCCATCACCACATAGCTGCGTGACTCCGCCGCCGCCGGCAGCCGGTTCAGTACATGCCCGAGCAGGCGGCGGTAATCAGCCATCTCGGTGATGCGCGCCTTGACCAGATAGTCGTAGTCGCCGGATACAAGGTGACATTCCATCACCTCGGGGAGCCACGCCAGCGCGCGCTTCACTTCATCGAACAGTTCGCCAGACTTCGACGCGAGGCGGATTTCGACGAACACCAACAGGTTCAGCCCCAGCGCGCGCGGATCCACCCGCGCGTGATAGCCGGTGATGACCTTCTCGCGCTCCATCCGCTTTACGCGTTCGGCCACGGGCGTTGTCGACAGGCCCACGCGTTCGGCCAGTTCGGTCATCGTGATGCGGCCGTCCTGCTGCAGCACGTCGAGGATCTTGCGGTCGGTTTTGTCGAGCTGGCGCATATTTCCCTGTTCCTGCCGGCCTGTCCCTAAGATTGGGCGTCGATATCACTGTAGCGCACCGAAAGGTCAGTGAATAGCACTGCCAGACCCTCCATAGACTAGCCACATCAAAGTCTGGCGAAGGGGTTGGCAATGAAAGTCCTGGTTCTCGGTGGTGGCGTGATCGGTGTCAGCACCGCCTACTACCTCTGTCTCTTATACACATCTCCGAGCCCACGAG
>CAMFLH010000200.1 GCA_945957295.1 uncultured Uliginosibacterium sp. | reverse complement strand
CTTGCGCTCTTCGGGCATGTTGGCGATGGCGTCGAGCGCGTGACAGGCATCGCCTGCCAGGTCTTCGCACCGCCAAGTGCGCCGAAGGATGGACGCACGAATATCAACACTTAGGGCCATTGCGTGACTCCTGTCTCGCTGTCGTCGGCACGCTGGGTGCGTGCTGTTGCATTGAATCTTGGACGAGACAGCGTGCAATAGCAAGCACAATTTGAACAAAGAGCGCGCACACAAGTGCAAGCGCGTGCACTACGCCCGCAAAAAACCCCGCCAGAGCGGGGTTTTTATGGTGTGCGATGTATCAGTTATTCACACTTGAACTGTGTCGTGCACTGCGTCGGACAGGTTTGCATGTCCATCACGGCGACTTTGCCGTACTGACTGCACCAGGCTGTCGCCGCCTGGTAGGCCTTCGCGGTGTTCTGCGGCGCATAGCCGTGCTGATAGACGGCGATTTTCTCGTTCTGCACCACCGGCTTGACACTGGCACATCCAGCCAGCACCACCATGATCAGGATCGCTGCGCTACGCATATTCACGCCTCGCCAACTGGAACAGCCGGGCCATGTCTTCGAGGTAGGCCGTGCCGCGGATCATCATCTGTTGATCGTCGAGCATGCGGTACAGGGTGTCGCGATCAATCGGGAGCCCCAGCCGTAGCCGTTCTTCGACTTGCTGCAGCATCAGCACCGGCTGGCTCGCGGTCGCGACGCCCTGATGGAATCGGGCGGCAGTGAGGTCCGCGATCGACGCTGCGCCTGGGGGAGCGTGGCGATGGGCCGCGCACAGGCAGGCGTGACACAAACATTGTTCCAAACCACTTCCGCCGGATGCCGATGGCTCGGGCAGTAGTGCATGACTATCCCTTTGCAACATTCTTCTTCGCTCCTTTGTCGCACGCCAGCGTGTCGGTCGCAGGCGAGCGGGGCATCGTGCGCTTGTAGGAATTTGTCTGACAAGCGGACGAAACTGCCAAATTCGCTGGAATTTGTCGGGTTATTCACGCCCGCACCTATTTGGTGCGGCCCCCGCCGGGTGGATTCTCAAATACCCATGCTTTAAACGTTCCTTTGCTATAAGGCGAAGTCGACGGCGGGCGTCATGCGCCGATGACGGAAGCATTCGTGAACCGCCTCTAAAACTGTCGGACCCTCCCCAAGCAAGAAAAAGAGCCGTGGTGCCAAATAGATCACGGCCGAAGCAGGCAGAGAACCACCGCCGCTTGATCGGGTGGATCCAGACGAACATCGCGATCACCAAATACGCGCTAAGTCAGTGCTGACTTAGCGATGCGCGCGACGGGCTTCGATGGCTCGGGTGTAGTGACGAACGAGATCGTCGTCGTTGAAGCGCTTGCCCTTATAGACCGGGTAGGCCATGCAGGCGCCGCGCATGAGGTAAGCGAAGTCGGACGGCTCGCCGGCAGCGATCATCGCGCGCCGCAGCGCCTCGAACAGCCGCGTCATCAGGTCGGCGTCGATCGGATCGGGAACCGGCAGCAGGCCGAAAAGGTAGGGCGATTCGATTTCCTCGGGGCTTTGATAGCCCTCGCTACCGTTCGATTCGCCATAGGGCGGCGGCGACTTGATGTCGACCAGCATCGTTTCGCCAAGCGGCGTCTTGACGATGAAGTCAGGCGCGGTATTGAGGTCTGGCTGTCCCTTGTTTGAGAGCAGCCATTCAAAGCTGACGTGGCACGCATCGGCCAGGCTGCGCAGCGGCCCCAGGTCTTGCGGTCGCGTGAAGGTCGGCTTCTGCATTGACTGAACAGTCGACGGCGACACACCAATCAGGCGAGCGAGGCCGCGGGCTGACGTGATGTAGCCCTTTTCTTTGGCGTGCTGGATGGCCCAGCCCACTCGATCGCCGATTGTCACAAGTCCGCGCATGGTGGTCTGGATGCTATCCGAGTCGCTGCGTGCAGGTGCGGTCATAGATTCCTCTTGCGATCGCATACAATTACGTCCAGAATGAAGCTCAAGAGCGTGCAACTGCGAACGCGCATTGCCGCAATTGTCGCCGGGATTGTCCCGCACCTCTTGAGTTTCGCCGCGCTGTCGCGATTCGCGCAACTGCGGCCACGGCAAGCAAGGAAAGTCATGGACCAAATTCAAACCCTGCACCCAGCGATCGAGCGCGCCTGGTTGCGTCGGCCCGGCGGGTCGCGCGCAACTGCTGGTGTCGAGAGCATTGCCCGCGGGCTGCGCGCGTTTGGCGCCAAGTCCGCGCTCACTCACCGCGAGATCCGCGACCAGCTCGGCATCAGCCAGCAGTCCGCCAACTCGGTCGTCTTCTGTCTCCGCGAAGCCGAGTTGATCCGCGAGAGCAAGAAGGTCGTTCTGAGCATCAACGGCCGCGCGACGCGAGCACAAACCTTTGTGCTCACCCCCAAAGGGCGCAAGACGCTCGCGGAGATCACTCCCGCGGACCAAGCCCCTGCCTGCGCGAACGCGTGACGCCATGACTCATTCCTCCGGGTTGCCACCGATGCTCGCCCGCGCAGGCGCTACGTCGCCGCTCGGCAAGCTGATCCATCCGATCAAAACCAACCTCGCCGATGCCACATACGAACTGCTCGAACGCCGCGCGTTTGAGTCGGGGAAGCCGGTGGCGGAAGTGGTGCGGACCATTCTGGAAGTCTCGGTGCATGGGCTGGAAACAGTTCAAGCATGGAAGGCCGCCGAACTGCGCGCCATTGCGGGCGATGTCCCTGAATTGTCCGAAGGTGATCGCAAATGAACGCGCAGCAGCAGGCCGACCTGTTTGCCAAGCCCGGCACGATCACGCGCCGCCCCAAGCGGCAGGCGACCGGGCAACAGCTCAAGCGCGCCGGAATGAAGGCGACCGAAGAGGCCGAGCGCGCTGCGTGGTTCGCGATTGCAATCGGCGCACTGCGTACCTTCCTGCGCCGCCAGGGTGACAAGCCGTTCAAGGCCGAGGAATTCCGCATGTGGTGGGCCGGGCGTGCGTCGTTTGTCGCTCCCCACAATCACTACGTCTGGGGCGCCTTCTGGCGCATGGTTGAAAGCAACGGAATGGTGGCGGACACGGGCGAGCACGCACCGGCCACAAGCCCAAAGACGCACGGGCACCAAGTTCGCGTGCTGCGGGGGTGCTGGTGATGCGCCGGGATCCATACAAGGTGTCAGGACCGGCCGTAATCAGTTTCAGCGGTGGTCGAACGAGCGGAATGCTCTTGTGGTCCGTGCTAAACGCGCACGGCGGCGTCCTTCCTGAAGACGTGCATGTGCTGTACGCAAACACCGGCAAGGAAATGCCGGAAACGCTCGATTTCATTCGCGAATGTTCCGAGCGCTGGGGAGTCCCGATCACATGGCTTGAGTACGCCGACCATGACGACCCACAACAGCGCTGGCGCATGGTTGATTTCGATTCCGCGAGCCGAGAGGGTGAGCCGTTTGCCGCGCTGATTGCTCGGAAGCGCTTGCTTCCAAATCCGGTGAAGCGGATATGCACCAGCGAACTAAAAATCCGCGTGATGAAGCTCTACGCCCAGCAGGTGCTTGGCTTCGAGCATTGGGACGTGCTCATTGGCTACCGATCCGACGAGCCGCGCCGAGTCGCTAAGTTGGCAGCCCCCCATAAAGAGCCATTCGACCGCAGCGCACCGCTCGCAAGCGCGGGAGTCAGTGCTGCTGATGTTGGTGCGTTCTGGCAACGGCAACCCTTTGACCTTCGCTTGCCAAACATGAACGGCAAAACGATGCACGGGAACTGCGATCTCTGCTTTTTGAAAGGCGGTAAGCAAGTGTTCTCGCTTATCAGGGAAAAGCCATCGCGCGCACTTTGGTGGATTGATCAAGAGCGGAAGGGAGTTCCAGACGGCAAGGGTGACGGCCACCTATTCCGCAAAGACCGCATGAACTACGAAACGATGCACGCCCTTGCAACGGGCGGGCATGGAGAGTTGTTCGCATTCGATGATGAAGAGATCGAGGACTGCGCATGTACGGATTGAGTCTCTTTCTGGTCGCGGTGATGGTAGTTCTCTATCTGCGTGAGCGCGCCAAGCGCATCGAGGCCGAAGGCTGGGCCGAGAAGTGCAGCCAGCGCGCCAACGCCCTGCAGATCATGGTCGACCGCCGCGAGGCCGCCGTGTTCTACGCCATCCGAAGCGCTCGACACGACGAGCGCCAAGAGGACTTTGAGGCGGGGTGCGGCTGATGCGATTCGGATCAATGTGCTCCGGCATCGAGGCCGCGAGCGTTGCGTTTTCTCCGCTTGGTTGGCGTGCCGCGTGGTTTGCGGAGATTGATCCATTCGCGAGTGCGGTGCTTGCGCACCACTACCCGGATGTCGCGAACCTGGGCGACATGACAACGATCTCGCGCCGCATCCTGCTCGGCGAAGTCGAAGCGCCCGACGCCCTTGTTGGCGGTACGCCTTGCCAAGCATTCAGTGTGGCAGGGCTAGGGGAAAGCCTCGACGACGAGCGCGGCATTCTCACCCTGAAATTCGTGGAAACCGCTAATGCAATCGACTTTGTTCGCGGACGACGTGGAGAGCAGCCCTGCTCAGTCCTTTGGGAAAACGTACCGGGCGTTCTCTCGACGCACGACAACGCCTTCGGGTGCTTTCTGGCTGGGCTTGCCGGAGAAGATGCAGCGCTCGAACCGCCAGGGGGCAAATGGTCGAACTCTGGTGCTGTGTATGGACCCACGCGCGCAGTCGCTTGGCGGACCCTGGACGCCCAATATTTCGGACTGGCCCAACGCCGCCGTCGTGTGTTCGTTGTCGCAAGTGCTCGAAACGGGTTCGATCCCGCAGCGGTTCTTTTTGAGTGGGACGGCCTGCGCCGGGATTCTGCGCCGAGCCGAGAAGCGCGGGAAGGAACTGCCCGAGGCGTTGAAATCGGCCCTGCTGGCGGTTGCTTCACGGACCTGAATCCAACGCTCGATACGCGAGCAAAGGATGGTCCCGTTAGAAACCAGCTTGCAGGTGCCGTGTTGCAGGCAGTCGCATCAACACTCGACGCGAGTTTTGGACGGCTACAAGGGTGCAGCGGGCAGGATTCAAACCACGGCCACAGTCACCTTATCTGCATGGCGCACGGCCAAGGGGGAGCAGAGGTCAGCGTCGGTGCTCGCCCGACGCTGACCTGCAATCACGAGGCGCCGATTTTGGCCGGCGTGACGCACAGCCTTCGTGGTGAAGGATTTGACGCCAGCGAGGATGGCACAGGGCGCGGCACGCCGCTCGTCCCTGTCGCGTTCGATACGACGCAAATCACCAGCGCAGCAAACTACAGCAATCCAAAGCCGGGCGAGCCTTGTCATCCGCTCGCCGCAGGCGCTCACCCACCAGCGATTGCGTTCTCGTCGAAGGATCACGGCGCTGACGCAACTACAGACCTCGCGCCGACGCTGCGCGCAATGAATCACGCAGGTAGCCATGCGAACGGTGGTGGGCAGATGGCTGTCGCGTTTCAGGAGCGAGGACGCGAAGGCAGTAGGTCTTTGGAAGTCGGCGGCGACGTTGCATACGCGCTAACCGCTCCGAACGGTGGCGGGCGGGCTCAGGAGCGAAACGTTCTAACTCCCGCAATGCAGGTGCGTCGCCTCACCCCACGCGAATGCGAGCGCCTGCAAGGATTCCCAGATGACTACACGCTGATCCCGTGGCGCAAGAAGCCCGCCAGCGAGTGCCCGGACGGCCCGCGCTACAAGGCGCTTGGAAATTCGTGGGCCGTGCCATGCGTTCGCTGGATCGGGCGGCGCCTCGATGCCGAGTTAAACCGATTGGAATTTGTTCGTCGGAACGCTCGTTCCGGCGCTGATCCCTTCGCAAATGTCGTCGCCCACGGCGCCAGGATTGAGCCATGACTACACCACGCAAATGGCGGCACAACGAGCTAATTGAAGACCTTCACGCCAAGCTGCGCGCGACCGGTGATCGCATGTGCTGGGTTGATATGCAGCTAGGACCGTCGGGGTCACCGCGGCCGGATCTCTACACGATCGCCAAGTCCTACACGAAGCCCGCGCCGCTCGCCTACGAAATCAAGATCAGCGTATCGGACTTTCGCAGCGACATCACATCGGGCAAGTGGCAGAAGTACCTGCGTTTCGCCTGCGGCGTGATCTTCTGCGTGCCCGCGGGAATGATCGGCAAGGAAGACATCCCAACGGGCTGCGGCCTGATGGTGCGGGGCGAGGAAAGCTGGCGAACGGTCAAGGCTCCCACGCTGCAGCGAATGCCCGAGCTTGATCGTGATGCCTGGATGAAGCTGCTGATCGACGGCATCAAGCGCGAGTCGGAGCGGCAGCGCATAGATCAGCGCGCCCAGGCGAACGCATGGCATGCGCAGCAGGCTCTGCGGAAGAAGTTTGGCGACGAGTTCGCGAACCTCGTGCACCGCTGGTCGCAGAGCACCGTCGAGGCGGTCCACGCCGTCGAGGCCGCCGAGCTTCGGCACCGCATCGCGATGGAGAACCTGAAACGCCATCAGGACGCGGAGTACGAGCGCGCACGCAGCGAAAAGGCGCAGATCGATGCGGTTCGTGAAGGAATCTGCAAGGTGCTCGGGCTGGATGCTGACGCGAGCATGTGGCAGATCCAAGAAAAGGCTCGGCGCCTTCGCATGCAGATCGACAAGGACGAAGAGCTTATGCGCGCCGCGCAGTTGATCAAGAGCATTGCCGGCGACATCCACCGGTACGACGCCGCACTGCTTCCGCTTCTTGCATCTGCACGTCACGAGGGAGCGCCTGGAATCGGGGCGCATTCCGGGGTAGGTCGAATTTCTGGCGCGCAGAGAATCGAGTCATGAGCAAGCCGGATACATGGATGCCGCTGTACGTGGGCGATTACCTTAGAGACACGACCAGGCTCACGACCGAGCAGCACGGCGCCTATCTGCTGCTGATCATGGATTACTGGACCAACGGCCCGCTTCCTGATGACGACTCGGCGCTCGCGCAAGTCACGCGACTGCAGCCTGTCGCATGGAAGCGTAACCGTGCGGCGATCGCGCGGCTGTTTCACATTGCTGATGGTGAATGGCACCACAAGCGCATCGACGAAGAGCTGCACAGAGCACAGCAATTCATCGCCAAGCAGAAAGCCAACGGGTCAAAAGGCGGACGGCCAAAGAAGAACCCAGACAACAAACCAGACGAAAGCCAGAAAAAACCCATGGGTTCCGACGGGGATATCCCAGGCCATAACCCAGACGAAAGCCCGTCACCTTCACCTTCACCTAACCCCCTTGGAAACGTTGTCGACGATTCAACGGTTGTCAGTGCCGCCGACGACGAACGGCCCCGGCATCCTGCCAAGGGCGACCCGTTCCCGATGACGCTCGAATGGCAGCCCTCGCAGCACTTCCCCGAGATCTGCCGGCAAGCCGGCATGGCCGGAGCCGAAGAGGATCAGGCTGCAATCGCCGAGTTTCGAACCTACTGGCTGTCGCGTGACGCTGCAGCCACGCAGCACGAGTGGGATCACAAGCTGCTCACGAATCTGCAGCGTGTGCGAATCCGAGCTAAGGCAGACGCCGCTGCCGCAAAGGCAAACGACGCTGCACCCAAGGCGCCTTCCCGCGATGCCGGGCGAATGGCCGCCAGCACCACCAGCCTCGAAGCCGCTTTGAGCGGCGGAACTCGCAATCGCAATGGAGGTCACGATGGCCGAGTCATCGAAGCCAATGCTGCCACCCGCATGGATTGATCGCATATTCCTGCGGCTGCAGGGCATGTACGGATCGATCTGGGTGGATCGCTGGCGCACCGGCGTGCTGAGCCCCGACGGGTACGACCTGGGCACGCTGAATGCAAAGCTCACTTGGGCCGAATCGCTTTCGGGCTTCGCTGATCAGCCCGATCGGATTCACCGCGCACTCGACGCATGCCGCGAGCTGGACATGCCGCCGAGCCTGCCTGAGTTCGTGAAGCTCTGCCGCCAAGGCGTCGCCGACATGCCGCCGCGACTCGAAGCCCCGAAGGTGCCGCGTGATGTGGCAAGGCAACGCGCTGCGGCTGCAGCAGAGGCCGCGGAAGCCATCGCGACGAAGCGCGGCGGTGACATGCGGGCATGGGCTCGCGACATCCTCGCCAACCCGAAAAAGTACCCGTCGGCATCCGTGCGCTTGGCGCAGGAAGCCATCACGGCACCGGAGTAATGACCGTGCGCAGCCTTTTCATCCAACGCGCCGGCGAGTCAGGGCAGCGCGCCGTGTCGATCATGTGCCTTGCCATCGGCGCCGTGCTGGCAATCGGCGTCTTCGCCTTCCTGATGGGCGTGGCACTGCTGATCGACGGGACCACGCAGCCATGAAGCCGCGCAAGCCTGGAACCCTGCCGCTGCTGATCCAGCGCGGCCAGCACGTCGAGGTGATGCGGACGGCGATCATGCGCCAGGCCGATCCGACATCGCGGCCCGAGCTTCAAGCAATCCTCGCCGACGTACTGATTTTTGCTGATTTGGAGGCTCGCAGCCGGTGGCGCATTGCTGGCGTGCCGAATGGCGACGCTGACGACTTCTTTCGAGACGGGCGATTCACGCATCTGTGCGAGGTCGCGGGCTTCAATGAACCGGCCGTGCGGCGCTTTGTGGCCGACGTGCGCCGCGTGGCTGATGGGGGTGAGGCATGAATCGGGTGTTCGTCGATATGGATGGCGTCATCGTGGATTTCGACGCGTACAAGAATCGGTGGAAGCTGACCGGTGACGAGGTGAAGCGAACGCCCGGCGCCTACCTTGCGATGCCGCCGATCCCTGGGGCGATCGAGGCCGTGCGCAGCCTGATCGGCATGGGGTTCGAGGTCTGGATTGCGACCAAACCGCCTACCGGCATTCCCTACGCGTACAGCGACAAGGCTGCATGGGTGCTTGAGCACCTGCCCGAGTTGAAGCGGCGAATCATCATCACGCACGACAAAGGGC
>CAMFLH010000199.1 GCA_945957295.1 uncultured Uliginosibacterium sp. | reverse complement strand
ACCCCGACCACCTACGCGGCATGGTGCGACAGGTCTGGTGGTTGCAGGCCACATCCTCGCTGGGCGGTACGCCAGCGCCATAGGCGATTGCAAGCCCAGATCGATCAGTCCACGCGTGTGGACGGGCACGCTTGGTGTCTCACTGGCTCTACCGACAGACCGTGCCCTTGGGCATATTGACTCGCGGGAATCAGCGTGTCGCCCGAGTCCGTTACCATGAGGGCGCCCGATTGCCCAGGAACCGAGAATGTCCGAATTCAAGACCTATTCCCACCGCGACCTGCTGCGCCTAGCGCGAGACATCGAACGCGAGATCACCAAGCGCACCGAGTCGGCCGCCAGCAAGGTGCTTCGCGAAGCGACCAAGCTCGCTCGGGCGGCTGGACTGGAGCTCAGCGATCTTTTCCCGCGCACGAGCAAGCCTGTGCGCGGGAAGAAGACGACACAAGCGCATGGCACGGCAGACGGGGCGCCAAAACGCAAGGCGCGTGCGAAATACGCCAACCCGGCCGATCCCACGCAGACGTGGACCGGTCGCGGTCGCAAGCCGCGCTGGGTCGAAGCGCATCTCGTCGCGGGTGGTCAACTGGAAGATCTGTCGATCCGAGCCCAACGGGCCGCATCCAAGGACATTCAGACCGTTTAATTCGCCGGCCCGGACGAACTCGCCGACGGCCGCAAGTGCGGCGAGGCTATTTCCGATTCAGCCCGCGGCGGTTCGATCTGACGTTGAGGGAGGCCGTGGCGAGTACGGCGCCACCGCACGCAAGGACAGCCCGATGATCATCGAGACGCTGATGTGTCTCATCGTGGGAGTCGCCGACGGTGACACCGTGACGGCACGCTGCGACGACAAAACATTGAAGATCCGACTAGCCGGCATCGATGCCCCTGAGAAATCCCAGCCTTTCGGTCAGGCAAGCAAGCAGGCCTTGGCCAGACTGGTCTTTGGCAAGGAGGTTAAGGCTGAATGCGGCAAGACTGACCGCTACGGGCGACAGATTTGCAAGCTGGTCCTGTTCGGCGTCGACGCAAACCTTGCCCAGGTCAAGGCTGGCCTGGCTTGGCACTACAAGCAATATGAGCGGGAGCAATCTGCGCAGGACCGAAGCCTGTATGAAGAAGCAGAGCGGGCGGCCAAGAGAGCCCGTTTCGGGCTGTGGCTTGATCCAGACCCGGTTCCGCCTTGGACGTGGCGTCGCGAAGTGCGCTCGTCTCGCTCTCCGCACTAAAGCTAATGCCCGCCGCAGGTGCCCTGCGGCGACTGGAGTGAGATCCGTGTGCGGCGTCGGGTGCTCGGCCTTAACTGTCGGTGAGCTCCGAGGCAAATTGATAGCGAACGTCAGCTAACGAGCACTAGGCGCGCATCGGCGTCCGGCCAGAAGCAGCCGCTGGCAACGACGACACAAGCAGTCAGTGAAGGCTGGTAGCAGACATTGTTCAGCAACACGCAAGCGGCGGCAGAGCCCAAGTCCGGTCATTCGAGGAACGCCCCTCCGAATGACCGCTGAGTCGTTCAGTCGATGCGCCAAATGCAGGGCGCCGAATGATCTCTTCCGTGCTCGATGAAGTGGCACTGCCGAACCACTGCAGGTCTTCCGTTTCGTAAGAGGCAGCCATCTACTGGGTTTCACGCACGCAAGGACTACCCGGCGGCCCTCGTTCGACTGATGCGACTTCGGGCTCTCGGCTCGATTCGATACCGAGGCCGGAAATCAAGCGGCTGTTCCGCACCGACTGCAGAACTTCGCGCCCGGCGGGAGAGACGTACCGCATTGCTTGCACCCGGAGGGGATGAGAGAGGCGCCGCACTGCTGACAGAACTTTGCGCCTTGGGAGTTCAATGCGTTGCAGTTCGGGCAGGCGATGCCGCTGTTCACGCTTGGCGGCTGCGACCTGTCGCTGTTGTTCCCACCGCCGTAGTTGTCTCGATGACCACCGCCGTGGTGACCACCACTGTAGTGGCCTCCGCCGTGGTGACCGCCAAATAACCTGTCAAAGATACTCATCTTTGATCTCCTGTTTGCTCCAGCTGCCGCCGAATGGGTTGGGTGCCGCCAACTGCAAGCACTGCGATGTCGGATCCATAGGGTGTTTACTTTCGCAACAGCCTTAATCCGTTGCCTACGACCAGCAGGCTCGCGCCAACATCAGCGAACACCGCCATCCACATGGTGCCGAAACCGACCAAGGTGAGCACCAGGAACACGGCTTTGATCCCTAATGACAAACTAATGTTTTGGACCAGTACCGAGCGCGTGGCTCGTGATAGACGGACGAACGCAGGAATCTTGCGCAAATCGTCGTCCATCAAGGCGACATCTGCTGTCTCGATTGCCGTATCGGTCCCCATCGCACCCATGGCGAAACCGATATTTGCGCGGGCAAGTGCTGGAGCGTCGTTGATACCGTCACCGACCATGCCTACAGTTCCTTCGGTGGCGAATCCTTCCACGACTTGCAGTTTGTCCTCGGGCAACAGGTTGCCGCGCGCTTCGTCGATGCCGACTTCCTGCGCGATGGCTTCGGCGGTGTGCGGGTTGTCGCCAGTTAACATTACGGTCCTGAC
Organism: uncultured Uliginosibacterium sp.; assembly: GCA_945957295.1. GTDB lineage: Bacteria > Pseudomonadota > Gammaproteobacteria > Burkholderiales > Rhodocyclaceae > Niveibacterium. Next base: position 6,382 of record CAMFLH010000199.1, on the reverse strand, counting down.
ACCAAGTCGGTGCAGCTCGGCAATGGCGGCCCGACTGCTATCTTTCACCGTATCCGCAACCGCGAACAGCGCCAGCACCTGCTGTTCATCGAACAACAGCACCGCTGTTTTTCCTTGGCGCTCCAGTTGATCAAGGCGTGTTTCGAGCTTAGGGGAGCAGCGGTTGAGTTCATGAACGAGGCGATGGTTACCCAACCAATATGGCTTACCACCAATCACGCCTCGCACGCCGCGACCTGCAAGCGCTTCGAGCTCATCAACTTGATCCAATGTCCCCGTATCGTCGCCGTTCGCCCGCGCAATGGCTTGCGATACCGGGTGGTCGGAACGACTGGCAAGGCTGACCACCAAATGGCGGCAACGCTTTTCATCCATGTCGGCCAGCAGTTCAAAATCGGTCTGCTGGGGTTTGCCATGGGTGATGGTCCCGGTCTTGTCGAGCGCAAGCCAACGCAGTTTGCGGCCCTCCTCCAAGTAGACGCCTCCCTTGATCAGAATGCCGCGCCGAGCCGCCGCGGCTAAGCCACTGACGACCGTAACAGGCGTCGAGATCACCAGCGCACACGGACATGCGATCACCAACAGGACCAGCGCTCGATAAATCCAATCCTGCCAGCCGCCAGCGAGGAACAGCGGTGGCACCAGGGCTACAGCCAGCGCGATCGCGAACACAATCGGCGTATAGACGCGCGCAAATTGGTCGACGAAACGCTGCGTTGGCGCCTTTGCACCCTGAGCCTCCTCGACTGTGTGGATGATGCGTGCGAGGGTCGTATTGTTAGCCACCGCGGTGACCCGATATTCGAAGGAGCCAGACTCGTTGATCGTGCCCGCGAAGACTGTGTCGCCGAGGTTCTTGTCCACTGGCATGCTCTCGCCTGTGATTGGCGCTTGATTCACGCTCGACGAGCCGCGGACTATCTCACCGTCTAGTCCGATGCGCTCACCGGGCCTAACGCGAACCAGACTTCCTATCGGCACGATGTTGGCCTCGATGTCTGCCCAGGAGCCATCCCCTTGCTGAACCGTAGCTGTCTCAGGAGCCAGTTTCATCAGTCCTTCGATGGCGTTGCGCGCACGATCAAGGGATTTCGTCTCAATCAATTCCGCCACGGTGAATAGCACCATCACCATTGCAGCCTCTGGCCATTGACCAATCGCCATTGCCCCCGTCACCGCGATGCTCATGAGTGCATTGATGTTCAGATTGCGGTTGCGGATCGCCACCCAGCCCTTCTTGTAGGTTGTCAGCCCGCATGACGCCACGGCCAATATGGCGAGTACCGCAGACACCCAGGTAGGTAAGCCAATCCAGCTCGTTGCCTCCGAGACGATTGCGCCAACACCCGCCAGAGCCAAGGGCCACCATTGCTGCCGGCGTTCCGTCGTGGGACCGAGCTGACCGCGAGTGTCGGGCAGTTCGGGCTCGAAACCGAGTGAGCGCAAGGCTTCGAGAATCCGGTCTAGCGCGTTCGGGGCATGCACGACCGTTAGCGCCTGCTGCATCAGATTGAATTCGATGGCTTTGATCCCCGCCATGCCGTCCAGCCTCTTGCGGATTAGCGCTTCCTCCGTTGGACAATCCATCTGCGTGATGCGCATTGACGTTCGAACAGTCTCCGCTTCCACTTCTGACGTATCTAGGCGAGCCGCCGCGACCGGCGCCTGCGCACAACATGAAGCGTCGATATGGTCGTGGGGGGGGGCCTCGATTGGTCTTTGGTCCGGGGAATCCTCTTGCTGAGCATCACGCCCAGGTTTCTTCTGATGGTCACAACAGCTTGTCATGGCGAGCCTCCGATTTTCGTCGTATGCTTCGCATTGAAAACCCTATAGCTACTGTAGGGTCAAGCGCGTTGGAGGAATTCCATGAAAATCGGCGAGCTCGCCTTAGCGGCGCAATGTACGGTAGAGACCGTCCGCTACTACGAACGCGAGGGGTTGTTAGCGGCGCCCGCGCGAACTTCTGCAAACTACCGAAGCTATGGCGCAAGCCACCTGGAGCGACTGCGCTTCATCCGTAACTGTCGTGCCCTCGACATGGCGCACGACGAAATTCGCGCACTCCTTGTCCTCGCGGAGCAGCCCGCCAGTGATTGCCACGGCGTTAACCATTTGCTGGACGAACACATCGCCCACGTCAACACCCGAATCGCGGAGCTGACACAGCTCAAGTCGCAGCTCGATGAACTTCGTCGTCGCTGCCAGCACGAGCAGCCGGTGGAAGCGTGTGGCATCTTGAAAGGACTCGCTTTGATGGAGCCAGAGACCCGGAAAGAAAAGCACACCCATTTGGGATAGCGATGGTTCGAATTGGGGTGTGTATGGGACGGCCAGCTTTCTCGGCGCAAAGTCCACATTGATGCGCTGGACGCAATGCCAACCGGCGTCAGGGCGCTAGACTCACGCATGACTGCGGTGCGGGGATCCCAACGCAAACAATGACGGTGGAGGCCCCAAAAGTGCTTACTCTTGGTTGTGCCAGCGAAACTGATCCGTCCAAGTCTGCTTGGCAGAAAGATTGACGCAAGATCTTCACGAGAGCCGCTTGACTCTACACCCACTTCAGGGTTTCTAATGGCGGCTACGTATGCAGCTTGAACGGCGAGCAAATCCGAAAAGAGGCTAGTAGTCTCGAGAGATTTGCCGAGCGCTCAGGGCTGCCAATACAGACCTTCTGTCAGTAGATCTTCCATCTGAACACTATGCGACGCCTCGTCTTCGTCCTGCTGCTCGTGTTTCTGCCGCTCCAGGCTGTCTGGGGTGCGGCGGCGAGCTATTGCGGACACGAGGCAGACCCGGCAGCCAAGCATTTTGGGCATCACCAGCACAAGCATCAGCCGGGGCAGGGCGAGCGCGGCACCGATGGCAACGGAAGCGCCAAGACCAACAGCATCGGGGACTTCGACTGCGCGACCTGTCACCTGAGCTCTCCCTCGCTGGCGTCCAGCCTCGTCGTGGGCCTCGTGCCGGCCGACGGCCCGCCGCAGTTCAACTACCACCGTAGCGATCTCTCGCATATCCCCGCAGGGCCTGAACGGCCGGATCGTGCGCTCGCCTGATTCCCGGCGAGCCGATCTCTTCGCGTTTCCCTTCGTGAGCTGAACGTCAGGCGCCAAGCCTGTCGGTCGCGGCATTGCGCTCGCCGGATCTCCCACGTCATTTCGTCGTACTCAGGAGAATCCGATGCGATTCAAGCTATTGGTCGCGGCCACGCTATGGGCTGCGACAACCGGGGCGAGCTTCGCCCAGAACACCGAACCACCGGTCGCGGGGCAGGCACTGCGCGCGCTGACGCTCGAAGAAGCCTGGCGGCTGGCCGAGCAGGCCAATCCTGCGCTGCGGCGCAAGGCCGCGCAACAGGCGGCCTTGGAGGGCCTGGCGCAGGACGCGCGTGCGCTCTTCTTCAGCAACCCCCAGATCAGCTGGGAAGGCACCCGGCGCGACGTGCCCCTGAGCGGGGCGCCAGACGAGCGCCGCAAGGAGTGGTCCGCGGGTCTTTCGCAAACGCTGGAGATCGGCGGACAACGTGGTTACCGGGTGTCCGCCGCCGATGCAGCGATCAGCGCGCAGGCGGCCCAACTGGAAACCCAGCGGCGCGAGCTTCAGGTCATCGTCGCGCAGCAGTTCTACCGGGTTCAGGCGCTTCAGCAACGGGTCGGCGTCGAGGAGGCAGCGCAGGCACTGTTCGAGCAGACCGCGAGCGCGGTATCCAAGCGCCGCGAGGCGGGAGAAGACACCAGGCTCGATGCGAACGTCGCCGCGGTGGAGGCCGAGCGGGCGCGCAGCCAGCTCGACGCCACCCGCGAGCAGTTGATAGCCGCGCGCAACGACTTGGCTGCCGCGCTGCAGTTGCCGGCCGGCGCGCAACCGGAGGTGTCAGCCGACCTCGCGACCGCGCTGGAGCAAGCCTTGCCTGCGTTGGCGCCGCTGCTCTCGGCACTACCGACGCAGCCGCGCCAGCGCGCGCTGGCGGCGCAGGAGGACGGTGCGCGAGCACGGCTGGGGCTGGAGCGTGCGAGCCGCATGCCGGATCTCACACTGGGCCTGAGCGTTGGGCGTGAGGGGGCGACCGATGCGCGTGAGCGCCTGACGACGCTGTCGCTGTCCGTACCGCTGCCGCTTTTCAAGCGCAACGCCACCGGCGTCGGTGAAGCCAGCGCAGCGCTGACGCAGGCACAGATTGAGCGCGAGAGCGGCCTGCGCGATGGCGAGGCGAACCTGCGCAGCCTGCATGCGCGGCTGCAGAGCCTGCAGCGCCGCGTGCAGCGCCTTCAGGGCGTGGTCGCGCCTACCCTCGCGAGCAATGCCCAGCTCTCCGAGAAGTCCAGGCGTGCGGGCCAGATCGGCCTGCTCGAACACATCGTCGTCAGCAGGCAGGCGCTCGACGCCCGCCGCGACCTGATCGATGCCCAACTCGATTTCCAGAACACGCGCCTCGCACTGACGCAGGCCGCCGGCCTGCCGCTGGCCCCCGAACAAGGAAAATGACCATGAACCCAAACCTCGACTACCCGCGCTCAGCGCTACGCCTAAGCCTGGTCGCAAGCGCCGTGGCGTTGACCCTGCTGGTTGGTTGTGGCGCCAAGACCGAAGCGCCCGAGGCCACCGACAAGGGGGCTCAGGCTGAAACACCTGCGGCGCAGAAGGGTGGCCTGCTCAGCTTAGGGAAGGACGAACTCGCGCGTAGCGGCCTCAAGGTCGAAGTGCTACAGGCCACAGCATTGACGGACGTAGTGGAAGTGACTGCAACCATCCAGCCCAATGCAGATCGCTTTGCTCGCGTAGGCGCCCCCGTGGAAGGCCGTGTCGTCAGCGTGGCTGCACCGATTGGCGCACAGGTGCGCGCCGGCCAGCTCCTGGCCGTGGTCGAGAGCGTGGCACTGGGCGAGGCCAACGCAACCCTGAGTGCGGCGCGCGCATCCGCGCGCATCGCCGAAGCGGACTTCAAGCGTGCCGAGGCGCTGCACGCCGACGAGATCATCGCGCAGAAGGACTATCTGCGTGCCCGCGCCGAGTACGAGAAGACCGCCGCCGAATTGCGCGCGGCGGAAGAGCGTGTTCGGGTGCTGGGCGCGAACCCGTCCGAGGCCGGGCGCGGAGGCGCTCGGCTGAGCATCACCGCGCCGTTTGCTGGCACGGTGGTGGCTCGCAAGGCAACGGTCGGCGAGCTCGCGACGCCTTCGGAGCCGATGTTCGCGGTGGCGGACCTATCCACCGTGTGGATCGAAGCGAACCTGACCGAGGCCATGCTGGCGCGCGTGCGTTCCGGCGCAAAGGCGAGCGTCAGTGTCGACGCGTATCCAGGCGAGGTCTTCGAGGGCAAGGTCACCTACGTGGCGGGCATGCTCGACAAGGCTTCGCGCACCGTGCCCGCGCGGATCGAACTCGCGAACAAGGATGGCCGCCTGAAGCCCGAGATGTTCGCGAAGGCGCGCATCGAGGCGGGCGACGCGCCGGCGACCGAACGCCTTGCCGTACCGGACGACGCGATCGTGCTGCTGCAGGGGCAGCCGACGGTCTTCGTTGCGGAGGCCGACGGCTTTGCTCCTCGCGCGGTCGAGCTTGGCGAGAAGCACGGCGGCCGCTCCGTGGTGCGTTCGGGGGTTGCGGCCGGTGAAAGACTGGTCGTGGCGGGAGCGTATGCCTTGAAGGCGCGCCTATTGAAGTCGCAGATCGGTAGCGATTGAGCGAAGGAGAACGATGATGCTCAATGCAATCGTGGATACCGCGCTGCGGTACAAGGTGCTGGTGCTGGTGGCCTTCGCGGTCATCGTCGGCCTGGGGGTGCAGGCTTTTCGCAACGTGCCGGTCGACGCTTTCCCGGATGTCACTCCGGTGCAGGTCAACATCTACACCGAGTCGCCGGGACTCGCGGCCGAAGACGTCGAGAAACTGCTGACGACGCCGATCGAAGGGGCCATGGCAGGGCTCGCCGGGGTCGAGGAAGTGCGCTCGGTGTCGCTGTTCGGCCTCTCGTATGTCGGTGTCTATTTCAAGGACAACGTCGACATCTACTTCGCACGCCGGCTCGTTGGCGAGAAGCTGCAAGAGGCGAAAGGGCGCCTGCCGCAAGGCTACGGCGAACCCGTGCTGGGGCCGAACAGCTCCGGTCTCGGCCAGGTGTTCTGGTACACCGTGGAGTCGGCCGACAAGAAACTCTCGGCGATGGATCTGCGCACCCTGCACGACTGGACGGTGCGGTTGATCCTGCGTACTGCGCCGGGTGTGGATGACGTGATCTCCTGGGGTGGCGAAGAGAAGCAGTACCAGGTGCAGATCGACCCGGCGAAGCTCATCAAGTACGAACTGGGCTTCAAGGAGGTAATGGAGCAGCTCACCGCCAACAACAAGCAGGTTGGCGGGCAGTATCTGAACATCG
>CAMFLH010000198.1 GCA_945957295.1 uncultured Uliginosibacterium sp. | reverse complement strand
GTCCCAGATCGTCCAGCGGCACGATGCCTTTCTGGCGATCGAGCACGCGCAGCACGATGTTCTCGCCGTGGATCGTCGGCTGCGCTGACACACGGAAATCCACCGGTCGGCCACTGATGTTGATCGAGATGCGGCCGTCCTGCGGCGCGCGGGTCTCTGCGATGTTGAGGTTGGACATCACCTTCAGCCGCACCGCCATCGCCGCCCAGTACGAGCGGTGCAGCGCGCGGATCTGCCGCAGCATGCCGTCAATGCGGTAGCGGATGCGCAGGAAGTTGGCTTCCGGCTCGAAGTGGATGTCGGAGGATTCGCGCTTCACCGCGTCTGCAAGCAGCGCATCCACCAGGCGCACGACCGGTTGGCTGTATTCGTCGCCCGAGTACGCAAGGCTGCGGAAGTCCACCTCCCCGGTTTCGATCTCGTTGAGGATGCCGTCGATCGAGAGTTCGTAGCCGTAGTGCTGGTCGATTGCGCGGACGATCTCCGAATCGCCGGCGAGCAGCGTCTCGATCGAGATGTCGTCGGGTAGCGAGCTGCGCAGCTTGTCGAGCGCGACGATATCGTCGAGATCCGAAATCGCAACGGTCAGCGCGCGCCCTTGCGGGTCGAACGAAAGTGGTAGCAGGCGGTGGCGCTTCGCGAGCTCCTGCGGCACCAAGCTCAGTGCGATCGGATCGACGATTGCACGCGACAGATCGACGGCCTGCTTGCCCAGCGTTTCCGACAGTGCGTCGCGCAGCGTGCTTTCCGAGACGAAACCGAGCTCGATCAGCAGCTTCCCGAGCGCCTGATTCGTGCGCGCCTGCTCCATCAGCGCGATGCGAAGCTGGTCTTCGCCAATCAGGCCCTGCGTGATCAGCAGTTGGCCCAGCGGCTGGCGGTTGAGTGAGAACGGGTCGGTCATCCGGTCAGGGCGTGGCGAGCGATTGGGCGCGGCGCATCGCGGCGCCGCGGTCGAAGGCTGCCGGGCGCTTGTCGGCCGCCTGTAGCGCGCGCTCGTAGTATTGCCGTGCGAGCCGCGGCTGGTTCACACGGTCGAGCGCAACGGCCAGGTTGAACAGGTAGTCCGGGTTGTCCGGCTCCAGCGTGTGCGCGCGGAAGTAGGCCTGCTGCGCTTCGTTCCAGCGGCCGGCGGTGGCTTGCAGGTTACCCAGCGCGAAGTGGTTGCTGGCGCTGTCCGGCTGTTCCGCGATGGCGGTCTTCAGGCGGCTCTCGGCAGCCATCGGGTCGGCTTCGCGCCCAAGTGCAAGCATGCCGGCGCTGGCGACCGGGTCTTGCGGATTGTTCATCAGCGCGCGCGCGAAGTATTGCTCGGCTTCCTTTGTCTGGCCCTGGCGCAGTGCGGTGGCGGCCAGCCCGTTGAGGGCGTCGGCCGCGCGTGGGTCGCTGCGTAGCGCTTCCTGGTACAGCGCGCGCGCAACCACCAGATCGCCGCGCTCGTAGGCGGCATAAGCGGTGTCGATTGCAACGGCGGCTGGCGAGCGCGCCGCCGCGCCGCCTGAGCGCACGGATACGGCGGCTGCGTTGCTGTCGACCAGATCGCTGACCGACTGTCGCGTGCTGCGGGCCGGCTTGCTTGTTTCCGCAGTTTGTTTAACGGGCGCGCTCGCTGGCAGTACCGCTCGTTCCGGGGCAGTGGGGGAGGGGGCCTGCATCGGCGGCTCGGTCGGCAGTTCGGCGGTTCCGGCCACACGGGTCGGCACGATGCCGCTCGCCGGGCTCACTACGCCAAGGCTGTGGGGCTGGGTCTGCCACCACACATAGCCGACGCCGGCTGCGGCGATGACCGCACCGATGCCGGCGGCCCACCATGCCGGCGACGTGCGCCGTACCGGCTTGGCACTAAATAGTTGCCGCGCGTTGCGCCGCGCAGCCTCATCCGCGGCCGCGGTCGCGCTGGCGGTGGCGCTGGGCAGTGGTGGGCGGGGGGCGCCCGCCGCGCTGCGTGGCGCATTGGCCGGTGCTGCCTTGGGGAGGTCGGCGCTGTCGAGGTCGATCGGCTCCAGCGTCAGCGCTTCGGCGACTTCGGCCGCCGTGGTCGCGTTGCCGCTGCCGACTTGCTGGCGGTTGGCCTCAGCCTTGCGGAGGGCGTCGATCAGCAGGCTCACTGCTTGCTCGCGGGCGAGGGCAGCTGTTCGAGGTTGAGCAGGCTCGGCCCGCTCTCACCCTTGAAGAAGTCGGTGGCTGGCAGCGCGCTCTGCTGGTTGCGATAGTCGCCTTCCAGGCTCGCCTGCCGCACGATCGTCGGGCGCAGCAGGATCACCAGCTCGCTCTTGCGGCGTGTGTCATTGCGGTTCTGGAACAGCGCGCCGACCAGGGGCAGGCCGGCGGCGACCGGTACCGTGTCCTTGTTCAGATCGATCGCGTCTTCCATCAACCCGCCCATGACCGCCACATTGCCGTTCTCGACGCGGATCACCGAGTCGATCTCGCGCGAGCGGATGATCGGCACCTGGTTCGTGATGCCGAGCGGCTTCAGTACCGGGTTCGGGTCGTTGGCGTAGCCGGAGATCCGCGTCAGGCTGGGCCGTACATTGAGCGTGACGGTGTCGTTGTCGGCGATCTGCGGTGTGACGTTCAGCACCAGCCCGACTGGCACGGAGTGCAACTCGGTGTCGTAGGTGATTTGCGTCTGCGTCTGGTTCTGGCTCGACGTTGTGTTGATCGTGAAGTACACGGTGTTGTCGACCACCTTGAGTACCGCGGTCTGGTTGTTCAGCGCCGAAATCTTGGGACTCGAGAGCACTTTCGTGGTGCCGAAGGAGTCGAGCAGTTTCACGGTGCCCATGAAGCTGCCGCCGGACGAGGTGAAACCGATCTCGATCAGGTTTGCGGTGGGGCCGGTGATTGCACCGGAGGCCTTCTGCACGATGCTCAGCCCGGTACCGGATAGGTTCAGCTTGCTCCAGTCGATGCCCTGCTGATAGTTGTCCGACAGCTCGACCTCGGCGATCGTGGCCTCGATCAACACTTGGCGCCGCGCGCTGTTGACGACCTTGTCGATGAACTCCTGAATCTTCTCGTGCTGGCGCGAAGTGGCCCGCACTGCCAGGATGCCGGCTTCCTTGTTGGCGATGACCGAGGCCGATTCGCGGAAGCGCACTACCTGGGTGGGCCATTGCCCGAGTGCTTCGTCGTTGTCACCGTCGGCAGTGCCGCGCCGGGTGGCCGTGGCGTAGCAATTACGCATCGCGTCTGCATCGTCCGGGTAGAGCTTCTTGCAGCGGTCAAGCTGGTACTTGTCCTGCTGCACGGCGGCGTTGCCGCGCGCCATCTGCCTGCTGGCTTGGGCCGTACCGGGGCGCGATTCGTCAATCACGACCGTATTCGCGGGTTCGGTAATGACGCGATCGGTTTCGCGAAGCAGGTCTTTGACGTTCTGGATCAAGGTATCCCAGAAGCGGTTCTGCGACTGGTTTTCCACCCGGCTGAAAGAACTGTTGTTCGAGCCTCCCACGCCGCCGGTGCGGCCGGCGGTTCGATCAGAGCTGCCGCTGGTCGCCGCAATTTCGCTCAGGATCGACACCGCACCGGTGGTGTCCCGGTTCATGTTCACGTAGTCGATCTTGTAATTGCGCAGGAAAGGCGAGTCAGGCATCACCAGCAAGGTGTTGCCCTGCATCTCCCAGCGCATATCGACCTGCTTGGCGATGCGCGCCAGCAGTTGCGGCAGCGTCTGGTCCAGAGCGTTCAGCGTGACCATGCCCTCCAGTCCCGGATGCACATCCACATTGATGCGGGCGTCGCGGGCGAGGGCGAAGAGCAGGTCCTGCACCTTCACGTTATGCACCACCACCGAGTGGGTGTCGGTGTGTGCGGCCGCCCTGGGTTTCGGAAGCGCGAAGCTCTGCGCGACCGGGTCGGGAATCGGGGCGGCTGTGCTGTTTGCAGCGGCCGACGGGGTTGGCGCCGTGGCGATGTGTTTGGCCGCATCCGGTTGGACCGGGTTCTGCGCACAGCCGGCCAAACCCAGCAGGGCGGCGGCGGAAAGGGCGGAAACAGCGCGTCGCGTCATGGACGGGGTCCGGCTTCCTCTGGGGCGATGGGATCTGATCCCATCTTAACTGAATTCGATTCGGCCGCGGCCGGCGCGGCCTTGGCAGTTTGTGCTTTGCGCAGCGCCGGGCGAATGCTCGCAACGGGCCGCACGTAAGGGCGGCTGGCGCGCAGCCACTCTGGCGACGCAGTCAACGCCGCGCGCGCTTCGGCGGCGGTGGCGAAGTCGCCCCAGACCACGCCGATGCGGCCGAGCGGCGTGCCGGGCGCCGCATAGAGGCGGACCGGCGTTTGTGCGGGCAGCGCGTCGGCGCGTTGGATCAGGGCTTCCAGTTCGCGCGCTTGCTCTGGTGCCGCGGCACCGATCTGCACCGTCCAGCGGTCGCCGTTGCTGTGGGACACCCAATCGCGTGATTCGGCGAGCCGCTGCGCGACAAAGCTGCCGAGCAGCGCGCTGTGCGGCGCAGCGGGCGGGGGGGGCGCGGCGGGCGCGCTCTGGGCGGTCGTGATGGCGGGCGCTACCGGGGTAGGGGCAGCGGGTTTGGCGGCGCTTGCGTCGGCACGAGCTGGCTCTCCGATCCGGCCTGGCAGGCCATACAACAGCGCGCCGCCCGCAAGTGCCGCCAGTACGGTCAGCAGCGCTGCGCCACGCCACGGTAGCGGGTCGGGTAGGCCTGCGTCGCGTGCGGCGAGACGCACTTCGCGCAGGCCGATGTCGTGCTTGCCGGCGGCGAAGCCAGCCAGCAGCGTTTTGTCGGCGAGGATATTGATCCGCCGCGTAAGGCCCGCTGCGCTGCGGCTGATGGCGTTCATCGCGCGTACCGACAAGGGCGGGCGACCGCGGTGGCCGGCTGCCCGCAGGCGGTGCAGCAGATAGGCGCGGGTTTCCGCGGCCGTCAGCGGCGCAAGCCGGAAGTGGTGCGTGATGCGGTCGCGAAGCGGCCGCTGTGCCGCGCCGGCGAGCAACGAGTCGAGCTCTGGCTGGCCGAACAGTACGATCTGCAGCAGTTTGTGCCGCGGCGTTTCAAGGTTGGAGAGTAGGCGCACCTGTTCGAGCGCGGCTGGCGGCATCGCATGGGCCTCGTCGACCAGCACGATGACGCGCCGGCCTTCGCCGTACAGTGCGATCAGACGCTGTTCGATCGCGTCGAGCAGACGCTCGTCCGTTCTCGCATCCGGTGCGATGCCGATCTGGCGCGCGATCGCCTGCAGCAACTGCTCCGGTGTCAGCGACGGGTTGGCGAGCCAGACCGGCAGCGCCTCGGGTGGCAGTTGTTCGAGCAGCATGCGCAGCAACATCGTCTTACCAGCGCCAACTTCCCCGGTGACCTTGACGATGCCTTCCTCGAAGCGTAGCGCGAACAGCAGCGCGTCGAGCGTCGCGCCGCGCTCAGCACCCGCGAAGAAATAGCCTGGGTCGGCCGTGATGCGGAACGGCGCTTCGCTAAGGCCGTAGTGTTCGAGGTACATCGCCGCGCTCATGCTTCAGTCTTCGCGCGGTTCGCCGGCCGGCATGCGCAGGCCGAGCACGCCGATGCGGCCGTAGAGCGTGGTGCGGTTGATGCCAAGCAGGCGCGCGGCCTGCGACATGCTGCCTCGCGCCAGCGCGAGTGCGGATTCGATGTAACGCCGCTCTGTGCGCCGCAGTGCCTCGTCGAGCGAGAAACCTTCCTGTAATGCCTCGAAGTCGTCGGCAGTTGCGTGCGACGCGGTGTCGAGATCCAGTTCCGCGGCGAGTTGGGCGCGGCTCACTGTTTCGCCGGCATGGCGAGCGAGCAGGCGCAGCACAATGTTGCGCAGCTCACGCACATTGCCAGGGAAGCCGTAGTCGCCCCACAAGGCGCGGGCATCGCGATCAAGCGAGAACACGGGCAGCGAAGACTCGGCAGCGAGGCGCGGCAGGTAGTGATCAAGCAGCACGAAGCGATCGTCACCCAGCGTGCGCAAGGGCGGCAGCGTGAGGGTCAGCACGCTGAGGCGATGGTAAAGGTCGGCGCGGAAGCGGCCGGCCTTCACTTCCTCACGCAGATTTCGGTTGGTGGCTGTCACGACGCGCGCGCTGGCGTGCCGTGCCGAGGTCTCGCCGACGCGTAGATATTCGCCGTTCTCCAGCGCCCGCAGTAGCTTGGGCTGCAGTTCAAGCGGCAGTTCGCCGACTTCATCTAGAAATAGCGTGCCATCGCCGGCTTCCTCGAAGAATCCGGCTCGCGCCGCAGTTGCACCGGTAAAGGCGCCGCGCGCGTGGCCGAACAGCGCGGCTTCGATCAGGCCCGGCGCGATGGCGGCGCAGTTCACCGCAACGAAGGGCTTGCCGGCACGGGGGCTGGTCTGGTGCAGCGCCTGGGCGGCGAGTTCCTTGCCGGTGCCCGACTCACCTTCGAGCAGCAGCGGGAAAGGGCTGTCAGCAAGTCGGCGCAGTTGTTGGCGCAGTGCTTTGATGGCTGGTGATTCGCCAATCAGCTTTACGCCGTCCGGTCTGCGGGCGCGCGCTTGGCGGGTGCGCTCAACCGCGCGCAGCAGCGCATCGCGCAGCACCGGCGGCGCTGAGGGCTTCGGGTGGAATTCAAAGGCGCCGATCGCGCGGGCGTGCCGTGCGCTCGACATCGCATCCTGGCCGGAGAGTACGACGATGTGCAGATCCGGCGATGCAGCGAGTAGTTCGCTGACCAGCGCCAATCCCTCGTCCGGTCGATGCGGCAGTGGTGGAAGGCCAAGGTCGATCAGGGCTGCATCGATTGGCCGCTCGCCACTGCGCAGCAGTACTAACGCTTCGGGGCGAGAGCCCGCGGCGAGGATTTCGAAGTCTGGACCGAATGCCCACGCCAGCGTCTCGACAATGGACGGGTCGTCATCAACGAGCAGCAGCAGCGGGCGTTCTTCGGTCTGGGTGGTCATTTGAGGGTGTCGAAAATCAGACACCGGCAGTGTAACGGCAAGCTGCGCGGGGCGCGAATACCTGTTGCCGCGCGTAACTGATGTTGCAACGCCACATCTGCCGCGGGGTTCGCGCCCCGGCTCTGATAAAATCGCGCCCCTTCCGCTCTCCCCCTTCACATCGTGTCCGACGCACTCGTCGAAGTCCGCAATGTTTCGTTTGCCTACCAGGGCCGCCAGGTCTTGCGTGGTGTCGACCTCGTCGTGCCGCGTGGCAAGGTGGTGGCGATCATGGGCGGGTCCGGTTCGGGCAAGACGACGCTGCTGTCGCTGATCGGCGGACAGTTGCGCGCGCAGGCGGGCGAAGTGCGCGTAGATGGCCAGGATGTCGCGGCGCTGCCACGCGACGCTTTGTACGCGCTGCGCCGCCGGATGGGGATGCTGTTCCAGTTTGGCGCGTTGTTCACGGACCTGTCGGTGTTCGACAACGTCGCGTTTCCGCTGCGCGAGCACACCGAGCTGCCGGACGAACTGATCCGCGACCTCGTTTTGATGAAGTTACATGCTGTCGGGCTGCGCGGCGCGGCCAAGCTGCGTCCGAGCGAGCTTTCTGGCGGCATGGCGCGGCGGGTTGCGCTGGCGCGCGCGACGGCGCTGGACCCGATGCTGATGATGTACGACGAGCCCTTCGCGGGCCTCGATCCGATCTCGCTCGGCGTGATCGGGCAGCTGATCCGCCGCCTCAACGATGCGCTGGGTGCTGCCTCGATCCTGGTGACGCACGACGTGGTCGAGTCGCTTGAGATCGTCGATTACGTCTACTTCATTGGCGAGGGCAAGGTCGTCGCTCAGGGTACGCCGGACGAGATCCGCGCATCGTCCGACCCCTATGTCCACCAGTTCATCTATTCGGAGGCGGATGGTCCGGTGCGTTTCCACTATCCCGCCCCCGGTTACGCGGCAAGCCTGCTGCGGGCAGAAGGGGCCTGAACGCGATGCGTAAAGCGGTATCCCGGCTCGGCGCCTGGGCCATCAACGCAGTCTGGCGGCTCGGTTTCGCCGCACGTTTCTTCTTTGGCTTGCTGGCCTATTCCGGGCAAAGCTTCCGGCGCTTCCGCAGCCTTACGATGCGTGAGATCTACATGAGTGGCGTGCTGTCGCTGCTGATCATCACGGTGTCGGGCCTCTTTGTCGGGCTGGTGCTCGGGCTGCAGGGCTTTGAGACCCTGCAACGCTTCGGTTCCAGTGAAGCGCTTGGCACGCTGGTGGCGCTGTCGCTGACCCGCGAGCTGGGGCCGGTGGTGGCGGGGCTGTTGTTTGCCAGCCGGGCCGGCACGGCGGTCACCGCCGAAATCGGCCTGATGAAGACGACGGAGCAGCTCAAGGCGATGGACATGATGGCGGTGAACCCGATTTCCCGCGTTGTGGCGCCGCGCTTCTGGGGCGGTGTGTTCGCGATGCCCTTGCTGGCGGCGCTGTTCTCAGCGATGGGTATTTTTGGTGGCTGGCTGATCGGCGTCGTGCTGATCGGTGTGGATGGCGGCTCGTTCTGGTCGCAGATGCAGGCCGCTGTGGACTTCCGTTACGACATCGTCAACGGGGTCATCAAGAGTTTCGTATTCGGGGTGGCGGTGTCGCTGATCGCGGTGTTCGAAGGCTGGGACTGCGTGCCCACCGCCGAGGGCATTTCGCGGGCGATTACCCGCACCGTGGTCAGTTCGGCGCTGGCAATCCTGGCGCTCGACTTTGTGCTGACCTCCTTCATGTTCCGGGAGCTTTCATGAATCGTTCCACGATCGACCTCGGGGTCGGCGTTTTTGTCGTGATCGGCATCGTTGCGCTGCTGTTCCTGTCGCTCAAGGTGGGCAACCTCGGCGGCGAGAAGATCCAGCAGCCCTACCAGGTGCATGCGCGTTTTGACAACATCGGCGGGCTCAAGGTGCGGGCGCCGGTCAAGGCCTCGGGCGTGCTCGTTGGCCGTGTGACCGATATCCGCTACGACACCGAGCACTTCCAGGCCACCGTCACGTTCTCGGTGGATGGCCGCTATGCCTTCTCGCGCGACACGTTCGCCACCATCAACACCGCTGGCCTGCTGGGCGAACAATATGTTGCACCTG
>CAMFLH010000197.1 GCA_945957295.1 uncultured Uliginosibacterium sp. | reverse complement strand
AAACATGGCAACGGATGACGGGTTCTACTGCACGGAAGGGTGACACACGCGAGGTCATTGACCAGAAAGCAGCAACGCAATTCCCCCGAAATCGTCAGCAGTTGTATCGCCGCGAGGTTGCGCCCTATCAGGCAAACGGCCCCGACATCCGCCACGTCGGCAGCGCGCCGCGGAGGTAGCGTACACGCCATCCGCCGCCAGAGCGAGGCCTCATAACGCACAACATCAATCCGTTTTCGCGCGAAGGTGGCTGCGATTGCAGGCAGTCCGAAGGTTGGGCTAAATGCAATGAAGCCCAACTCCACATCCGCTCAACGCTCGCCAAACCCCTCGTCAGCCTCAAAGGTCGCGCCCCATCCTTCCGCTACCGCGTCCTGCGCAATGAAGCGATGAATGTTCGAATAGGGCCAGTCCGCCGAGCGGGAGACGCAACCGTGTTTGACCAGGTTGATGTAGATGTCGTCCACATGCCGCAGCAGATCCGCCTCATCACGGTAGTCGCCGAGACCCCTTCGGTCTCGGCCGAAACCTGACTGGCAAGATCCAGCAGCCCCTCGCGTGTGGGGGGCCGCTCTTCGTAAGTTCGGCCAGTTTCGCCAACGCATCTTCAAGGTTGTACATTAAGCACCCCCGGCGCGAACTCATAATCGCAGCGCCATTTGTACTGCGAGGCCCCTCCCCTTGTTGTGTCCACGTCGAGGGCGTCTAGCAGCGCATCAACGAGGATCCGCTGCTGATGAGCGTCGGGGTCTAAAGGCCCCATCTCTGCAATCCTCAGCTTCGCGTGGATGGCGTTCTCGCCCTCCCACGTGGAGCTAAGTACATCCATCCGAATCCAGATCACCCTGCCATTCCAGTAAAACGTCCAGCGCGTAATGCCTTCATCAACGTCAGGCCGCCCCTCGGAAATTTGGCGCAGATAGCTATTAATCTCGCGGTCGATGACCCAATGGCCTATCCCCAGCCGCCCCACTATGATTTCCTGGCTAATCGCCTTAAGCCCGTAGGCCTCGGCGTCTGCCGGACTGATCTTTTCGTAGACGTATCCCATGTTCGCTCCAACACTTTGATTGCTAATCGACCCTTACAACCCGCCAACCAGCGGACTGTGCCGTATGACGCTGCCCCGTCGCAAAGCCTGATGAGGCATGCGGCGGGACTGAAAACACTACCGTTCCTTGATGCTGTCCTGCGCGGTTTCCAGAACCGGACTCAAGAAGTACTCAATCACCCGCCGTTGCCCGGCTTTGATTTCGGCGCTCACTGCCATGCCGGGTGACAGCGGTACCTGGCGCTCGTCCACTTGGATGGCATTGCGATCGAGTTTCAGCCGGGCCTGAAAGATGAAACCCTGCTTGTCGTCCTTGATCGCATCCCCACTCACGAAATTGACCTGCGCGGGGATGGTGCCGTAGCGGGTGAAGGGAAAGGTTTCGACCTTGATCTCGGCGACCTGGCCGGACTTTACGAAACCGATGTCCTTGTTCTCCAGCACCGCTTCGACTTCCGCCTGATCCTCCGTGGGCACGATCACCATCAGCGCTTGGGCGGGGGTTTCGGTGGTGTGGCCGCGGGGAGCCTTGCGTTACGTGGCCCAGCAGGAATCGCGTCGGCGATCGCAGTCATTGACGTTGTCTTGGCGGCCGACTTGCCAAGGCGGCTTTCCTGCATTCACCCACGCGTTGTCGCGGCTTCGTGCAGCGCTTGCGCGAGGGTGCTTCACGCAGCCCGGCACTTTTCGGCGTCGAGGCTTGGCGCCCCGGTGGTTTGCACTGAAATGTGCGCGCCCTGACACCACGGCAGCAGCCGAAAGCAATCCCTTCATTCATCACGACAGCCACCCCGCCACATCGTCAGCGCGTCCGAGGCTAGAGTGCACACCATCCGCCGCCCCAATCCCAAACGAGGCCCGCCATGACGCATGACATCACCCGGTTTCCGCTCGAAGGCGGTTGCGACTGCAGACAGATCCGCTACCGCATGAAGACGGCGCCGCTGTTCGTGCATTGTTGCCACTGCCGCTGGTGCCAGCGCGAGAGCGGTGCATCGTTTGCGTTGAACGCGATGATCGAATCGAGCCGCGTGACGCTTCTGGCCGGCGCACCAGAACTGGTTGCCACGCCCTCGGAGAGCGGATACGGGCAGCAGATCGCACGCTGCCCCAGTTGCCGTATCGCGCTGTGGAGCCACTACGCCGGCGCGGGCCCGCTGATCAGTTTTGTGCGCGTCGGCACGCTCGATGAGCCGGACCATCTGCCGCCCGACATCCACATCTTCGCCGCGAGCAAGCAGCCTTGGATCGTGCTGCCGCCGGATGCGCTGGTGGTACCGGAATACTACGACCGAGAGCAATGCTGGCCCGCTGAGAGCCTGACGCGGCGCGAGGCCTTGCTGCCGCAGCTCGAAGCCTACCGCGCGAGCTTGAAACCGCCGGCCGGCTGAGATCTTCGCGCGCGGGGCCTGCGGCGGCGACAACATGGTGTTGGCATGACGCGGCCCCTCAATTTTTGCGCTGCAATGTCGTTAGTGCGGTGAGGCCTGTTGTGAGGCCCACGATGCCGCTCGGTGCGGCGTTAGCGCGCCGTTGTTTGCCGATTGCCCCCAAATCGCCATGCAGGATTGATTGATGAACGAAGCCCACCCGCGGGGCCCGCAGGACAGCGTTCCAGCCGACATCTATGCAGCGCTGTTCGACAACCTGATCAATGGCCTGGCGTACTGCCGCGCCGAATACGAAGGCGACACCGCGGTCGACTTCACCTACCTGCTGGTGAATGAGGCCTTTTGCCGACAGACGGGCTTGCCCGATGTGAGCGGGCGGCGCGCGTCGGAGGTGATCCCCGGCATAACGCAAACCGACCGCGCCTTGATCGAACGCTATGGCCGCGTTGCACGGGGTGGTGCTGCCGAGCGCTTCGAGCATTACGTCGAAGCCCTGAAGATGTGGTTCTCGATCTCGGTGTTCAGCCCGGCACCGGATCACTTCGTTGCGGTATTCGATGTCATCACCGACCGCAAGAACGCCGAACTGGCCTTGCGGCAGAGCGAGCGCCGCCTCGCCCGTGTGATCGAAGGTTCGGACCAGGGCTTCTGGGAATGGAATCTGCAAAGCGGGGAATTCTCGGTCTCGCCGCGCTTCGAGACCATGCTCGGCTACGCGCCCGGCGAGATGAAGCTGGACCCGGCAAACTGGCCCGCCTATGTCGATCCGGACGATCTGCGGCTGGCGCATGAGTCGATCCGCCGGCACACCGAGGGGGCGATTCCGGCCCACGAGGTCGAGCTTCGCATGCTGACCAAGTCCGGCGAGTGGCACTGGGTGCTCACCTGCGGCCGGGTGGTGGAGCGCGATGCAGCGGGCAATCCGACGATGATGTCCGGCACGCACACCGATATCCACCAGAAGAAGCAGGCCGAACTGGCGCTTCGGCAGGCCGCCGCGGTGTACGAGAACACTCAGGAAGGCGTGCTGATCACGGATGCGGACGGCCACATCGTATCGGTCAACCGTGCCTTCACAGCGATGACCGGCTACACGCTCGACGAAGTGCTCGGCAAGACCGCGTCGATGCTGAAATCGGGGCGGCACGATGCGGTGTTCTTCGCCGCGATGTGGGCCGAGATCGCCGCAACTGGGCGCTGGCAAGGCGAGCTGTGGAACCGCCGCAAGAGCGGCGAGATCTACCCGCAGCTCACCAGTATCAGCGCGGTACGAGATGGCCGCGGCCATGTGTCGCGCTATGTCGGGGTGCTGACCGACATCTCGGCGATCAAGGCTTCGGAAGAGCGGCTTGAATTCCTCGCCCATCACGACCCGCTGACGAATCTGCCCAACCGCCTGACGCTGTTCTCGCGCATCGAACGCGCAATGAAGGTGGCCAAGCGTGAAGGCCATGCAACCGCGCTGCTGATGCTCGATCTTGATCGCTTCAAGGATGTGAATGACAGCTTCGGGCATCTGGTGGGCGACAGTCTGCTGCAACGTGTGGCGGAAGGCCTGCGCTGCCGGCTGCGCGAAGTCGATACGCTGAGCCGGTTGGGTGGCGACGAGTTCACGATCCTGCTCGAAAAGCTGCACCGACCAGATGATGCCTCGCGCGTTGCGGAGGACATTCTCGACACGCTGCGCACGCCCTGGGCCCTGCCCGGCGGCTCGCAACTGCGCGTGTCGGCCAGCATTGGCATTGCACACTACCCGGGCTCCGCAGCCTCGCCGGAAGAACTGCTGCAGCAGGCCGACGCGGCGATGTACCGCGCCAAGCGCGAAGGGCGCGGCCGCTATCACTACTTCTCGCAAGACCTCACACACGCCGCGCGTGCGCGCCTTGAAATGGAAAGCGCCCTGCGCAGCGCGATCGATGCTGGCGAACTGCGCGCGTACTTCCAGCCGCAGATCGACATCCGCAACGGCCACCTCGTCGGCGCTGAAGCGCTGGTGCGCTGGCACAAAGGCGACCGTCGCGTGGTCACGCCGGACACCTTCATCCCGCTCGCAGAGGAAACCGGCCTGATCGTGCCGCTGGGCGAATGGATGCTGCGTGAAGCCTGCCAGCAGGCCTGCAGTTGGCCCGCACGGCAAGAGCCACTCGGCGTGGCGGTGAATGTGGCCGCCGCACAGATCCGCCGCGCCGACTTTGCCGACATGGTGCTGGCGATTCTCGCAAGCAGCGGCCTTGCGCCTGAACGACTGGAGCTGGAGCTGACCGAATCTTCACTGCAAGGGGAAGACGAAGCCGGCCTCACACAACTGGCCCGCCTGCGCGAAGCCGGCGTGCGGATCGCGATCGACGATTTCGGCACCGGCTACTCCTCCCTCGCCTACCTGAAGCGCTTGCCGCTGGATGTGCTGAAGATCGACCGCAGCTTCGTCGAACATGTGGTCAACCGGCGCGACGATCGCGAGATCGTGACCGCCATCGTGCAAATCGGCCGCACGCTGGGGTTCAAGGTCATCGCGGAAGGGGTCGAAACACAGGCGCAGCTCGATATCCTCGACGGCCTCGCCTGCGATCTGTATCAAGGCTACCTGTGCAGCAAGCCGATACCGGCGGAAGACTTCTTGGCCTTCGCCAAACACGGCGCCCCGCACGACGACCTTAGCCCGCCGTAAGGGCACAACACCAGATTGCTGCGTGCATCCCACCCGGAGTAGCGCGCCATTCGAGTGAAATTCTCTCACCTCAAGCAGCGCGCTTTTCGTTCGACCCCGCGCCTGGCCGCCGGCAAAGTGCCCCTACCCCGCACACCGGTGCTGCCCCAGCCCTCCCTTACCCCGAGCTGATTCGCACCGCCCGCCGCCCGACCCGGGCCGGCCCGCTTGCCCGCCCTGCGGGCGTATCCCGAATCGGACTGGAGTGAAAAACATGAAACTGTCGGAACGCGACGGCTGGATCTGGCTGGATGGCGAATGGCTGCGTTGGGGCGATGCGAACGTGCACCTGGGCACCCACACGCTGCACTACGGCTTGGGGTGTTTCGAAGGCATCCGCTGCTACGCCGGCGCGAACGGGGCGGCGATCTTCCGCCTCGACGAACACCTTGCGCGGCTTGAAGGTTCGGCCCGCCTGCTCGGCATCGAACTGCCCTTCTCGCGCGAAACCCTGCGCGAAGCCTGCATCGAGGCGATGCGCCGTAACGGCCTCACCGAAGGCTATCTGCGCCCGCTGGTGTTCCTCGGTGACGAGCGCCTCGGCATGGACCCGGCCGGGCTTTCGGTGCGCGTCGGCGTGATGGCGATGCCCTGGGGCCGCTACCTCGGCGCCGATGCGCTGAGCCGCGGCGTGCGGGTGAAGGTCTCCACCTGGGCGCGCCAGCATCCCAATGCCTACCCTTGCCGCGCCAAGGCGATCGGCGGCTACACAACGGCGATCCTCGCGGCGCGTGAAGCACGTGCGGATGGCTACGACGAAGCAGTGCTGCTCGACACCGAAGGTTTCGTCGCCGAAGGGCCGGGCGAGAACATCTTCCTGGTGCGTGGCGGCGAGATCCTGGAACCGGAGGTGACTGTCGCGCTCGACGGCATCACCCGCCGCACGCTGCACGCGCTGGCCGCGGACCTCGGCTATCCGGTGCGCGCCGCGCGGCTGACGCGCGACGACCTGGTGCTGGCCGACGAGCTGTTCTTCTGTGGCACCGCGGTGGAGGTGACGCCGATCGTGGAGGTGGATCGCCGCCGCGTGGGCGACGGTACGCCGGGCCCGGTCACCCGCGCGCTGCAGGCGCGCTACTTCGCCTGCGTGAAGGGCGAAGTGGCTGCGCACGCCGACTGGCTGACACCGATCTGAACCGGAGTTCTAAGCAGGTGCCGCCATTTCCGGCGGCACCGTGTCAGCCCAAGCGCACGGGAGCGTCCGGCAGTTCGTTCGGGTTCGATTCGCCGGGCGCCAGCGGAAAGTGCTGGCGCAAGAGTCCACTCACAGCCGCCACGGCGGCTGTGAGGCCTTGCTCGAAGCGGCCGGCGGCAAACTCGGCGCGCATGTCGCCCAGCAGGCTGTGCCATTCGATGATGCTGACCCGCCGGTCCAGCGCACGGTCGGCAATGATTTCGATGCGCCGCTCGGCGAGCAGCAGGTAGATCAACACACCGTTGTTGTGCTCGGTGTCCCACACCCGCAGCTTGCCGAACAAGGTGATCGCGCGGTCGCGCGCGCTGAGCCGCTTCCACAGGTAGGAGTTGGGCAGGCCCGCCTCCACCACGATACGGATCTCGCCGCTGTGCCGGGTTTCACTCTCGCTTACGAGCGCCTGCAAGCGCTTCATCACCGCGTCGTCCAGCACGCGACGAACATGGCGCCGGCTGTAGAAGCCGTGGTGGATGAAACGCCACAGGCGCGAAGTTTGAGGGCCAATCGAGCCGGGCATCACCAGTCTCCCGAGGCGCCGCCGCCACCGAAATCGCCACCGCCGCCGGAGGAAAATCCACCGCCGCTGTCGCCGCCACCACCACCAAAGCCGCCTCCGCCGCTATGCGAGCCAACGCTGAGCACATTGCCGAGCAGGCTCGCGAGGTTGCCAGCGCCGACCGCCGCCAGAATCAGGCCGACCACGCCGGCAATCGCGGCCAGCACCAAGCTGGACGAAAGCAGCCAGCCTGCCAGCCCGGCAGCCGCACTAGTGCCCATGACACCTAGCGTGCGGCCGAGCACGGCTTTCAACAGCACGCTGAGCGCAAGCACCCCGAAGAAGAACAGCAGCAGCGTCGATTCCCCGCCGCCGGAATCGCCACCGGTGCGGTATTGAGTTGGATGCTCCGGTGGCGGCGCCGGCAGGCCTTCACCGCGGATACGGGCGGCAAGCAAGTCCACCGCGGCATCCAGCCCGCCCGCGAAATCGCCTTTCTTGAACGCCGGCTTCAGTGCGCGATCGATGATCTGCTTGGCCGCCAGATCCGGCACCGCCCCTTCGAGCGCCTTCGCCACTTCGATACGCAGCCGGCGGTCTTCCTTCGCGACAACGATCAACAGCCCGTCGCCGACATCGCGGCGGCCGATCTTCCAGGTGTCCGCCACGCGCTGCGCGTAGGCCGCGATGTCTTCCGGCTGAGCCGTCGGCACCATCAGGATCACGATCTGGCTGCCGACCTCGTGCTCGAACTGTTCAAGCTTGCCACTCAGTGCCGTGCGCTGGGCGGCCGACAGCGTGCCCGTCTGGTCGATCACGCGGCCGCTGAGCGCGGGCACCGGCTGCACATCCTGCGCCCAGGCAGGTGCCCAGCAACAGGCCAGCAGCAGCAAGAAGACGCGGAGCAGCATCACGCGCGCCGCGTCACTTCTTCGCAGGCTGGTCGAAGTTCACCGCCGGGGGCTGCGAGATCTGCGCTTCGTTCTGCACCGTGAAGCTTTCCTTCGGCTTGTAGCCCATCGCCATTGCCGTGAGGTTGCTCGGGAAGCTGCGCGCCAGCACGTTGTAGCTCTGCACCGTCTTGATGTAACGGTTGCGCGCCACGGTGATGCGGTTCTCGGTGCCTTCGAGTTGCACCCGCAGATCCTGGAAGGCCTGGTTCGCCTTCAGGTTGGGGTATTGCTCGCTGACCACCATCAGGCGCGACAGCGCGCCGGTCAGCTCGCCCTGCGCGGCCTGGAATTTCTTGAAAGCCTCGGGGTCGTTCACCAGTTCCGGCGTGGCCTGGATGCTGGTGGCCTTGGCGCGCGCCTCGATCACCTTGGTCAAGGTGTCCTGCTCGAAGCTGGCCTCGCCCTTCACGGTTGCGACGATGTTCGGGATCAGGTCGGCACGGCGCTGGTACTGGTTGAGCACCTCGGCCCAGCCGGCTTTCACCTCTTCGTCGAGGCGCTGGAAATCGTTGTAGCCGCAAGCCGTCAGGCTGGTGGCGAGAATCAGGGCGGACAGCAGGGTCATCAAACGACGCAACATCGTGATTCCTTTCGGGAAACGGGATCGACAGGCCGCGGGGCACGGCCGATTCTACGCATGCAAAGTGGCGCCTGCTGGGGCCGATTTCAAGCGCCCACCGCAGCGCGTGTTTGTATCAGGCCGCCCGCATGCCTCAACACGGGATCGGAAAGCGCTAATCCTTGAGGTACTTGTCGTAGATCGCCTTGTAGCGCCCGCTCTTCTTCATCTGCGCGAGGCCGGCGTTGAAATCGTCGCGCACCCGCGCGCTTCGGAACACCGGGCGGTAGTCCTGCGGGCGCGCGATGGTAAACATGTGCTCCTGCACCGGCTGTGGCGTGAAACCGCCGCTGCGGGCGAGTTGCAGGGAAAGTAGCGAAAGATGCTGCGATCGCTCAGCACCACGTCGTGGCGGCCGTCGTTGAGCATACGCACCTGCAGCGATTGATCGTTCTGCTCGTGGTAGTTGCCCGCCTGCTTCACCGGCCCCAGCCATTCGGGGTAGCGCTTGTCCGCGCCCTGGAAGGCGATCACCGACAGGCCCTTCAGGTCTTCCGGCCGGCGGATCTGCAGCCCGCGTGAGCGCAGCGTGATGAACACGTTGTCGTAGAACACCGCCGGGTCACCGTAGTGGCCGCCATCTGTCTCTTATACACATCTCCGAGCCCACGAGACCGGAGCCTATC
>CAMFLH010000196.1 GCA_945957295.1 uncultured Uliginosibacterium sp. | reverse complement strand
CCTTGTACGCCTCAGTTTGAGGCAAGAATGTGTCTAGGAAACGCGGGGCGATTCACGTCGGGGCACCATCAGGCTTCATCGCATTGACCGGCATTTCGTCGGCCTCAGCTGACGTTCAGATAGTCACGCCCCGCGGACTTCGTATTTTTGAGGTCACGAGGAATCAACCTGCGGCGGGCGATCGTTGCGGGGAGGGACATGTAGGCTGGTCGGCGACTCCCTTGACCCGCCCGCCCAGCAACCGGTTTAGAGTCATTGGATTGGGGCGGGGCGACATCCGCAGCATTGGTGGCGCAGGGAGATCGGAATGCACGCTCACAGGCCAAATGCGCGTACCCATAGCCAGCAAGGTCCCCACACTGGAATCCCGTACAACGCAAGTGCGATCGCCGATCGAAGCAAGCCGGTGCGAGCCTGGCGAACCAGCGAAGCGCCCAACGCCATCGCTCCGATCGCTGCGAGCGCCAGGAGGGCAACGCGCGCGGCACTGACCCAAGTGAACACGACGCCTTCGGCGCGCAACTGATTCAGGGTCAGCATCGACAGCCCGAGGAATAGACTCAAGCCCGCAAGCGGCACCAGGCCCAATGCCAGTCGACGCCAGTCGGCGCGCAGGATGCGCGCGGCCGCCATTAGGCACAACTGCGCGACGCCGCCGATCACCAGCGCATGCGCGACGATCCAGGCTGTAATGCAGGCGCCGTCGAGCCAGGTGAAGACGTCGGACGCGGCCGGGTAGTGCGTCAGCAACCACCACGGCGCGTCGTCGTCGAGCGGCCAGAAGATCTCGCGCTCGATCAGCCATTCAGCGGCGCGCTGCTTCAGCGTCACGAAACCGGGCGCCATCGTCCACTGGAAGGCGCCGATCGCGAAACCGATCGCGCCGTACAGCAGCAGCAGCGGCTCGAAGCGGCCGATGTCCTGCGAACGCGCGGCGAGGACCTCCGCGCCGGGCCAGCGCAGGGCCAGCGTGACTGCATCGCGGTGGCCGCTGCAGCGGCCGCACTGGTGGCAGTGTGCGGCGCCCGCTAGCGCGCTGACGTTCAGCAGCGGCGCACAATCTACCGCCGGCGTACGCGTGGGGTACGCCAGCCAGGCCGCACGGTCCACCCTGAAGTGCAGCGGCGCGACGCGCGCCAGCAGCGCGAAGACACCGCTGACCGGGCACAAGTAACGGCACCAGACACGCTTGCCGCGCCCGAACACCAGACCAACGCCGACCGCCGCGACGGTGGAACCGCCCAAGATCAGCAGCACCGGCGCCGGGTATTCGTAGACGCTCAGCAACTGGCCGTACAGCGTGGTGCAGAGGAAGCCAACCAGCGGCCAACCGGGCCAGCGCATCCAGCGCGGAATCGTGTAGCCCAGCCCCTTGCGGCTGGCCCACTCCGACAGTGCGCCCTCCGGGCACAGCACACCGCACCACAGGCGGCCGAACAGCATGATCGAGGCGATCACGAAGGGCCACCAGATGCCCCAGAACAGGAACTGCGCGAGCCGCGTCAGGTTGTCGAGAATGTGAGCGTTTTCCGGCGGCAGCGGTAGGAAGGCCGGCAGCGCGACCAGCCCCGCATACACCAGTACCACGCACCACTGCAGGACGAGGATCACGCCACGGTGTTGCGCCATCAGGTCGCCGGCACGTGCGACGAGGCCGCGCAGGCCGCCGCGGGCTCGGCGCGGCGGCACGAAGTGCAGCGGGATCGCTTTCGCCTGGCTCATGCTGCGTGCAGTCGGGTGGCGCGGCGGAAGCGCGTGGCGGCGAACAGCACCAGCCAGTAGCTGGCATAGGCGACGATCACGGTGGCGGCAGGCCGAGCGCGATAGCCGAGCCAGTCGGCCAGCAGTTTGCCGAACCCAGCGCTGTCGTCGAGCCAGGCGCTGGCGTCCCACAGCGGGTCCAGCCCCGGGGGCAGCAGTTCGAGGCCGATCAGGCGGTCGACGCCGGTGGCGACGAAGCCCGCGGCAAACACCAGCAGCAGCACGGCGCTGACACGGAACAGCGTGCGCATCGGCAGCATGCGCAGCCCGCGTGCGGCACCCCAGGCGGTCAGCGCGGCAAGCCCGAAGCCCAGCGCTGCAGCCAGCAGCAGCCCGCCCGCACCTGGGCCCCCGGCGACGCCCTGCAGGAAGACCACTGTCTCCGCTCCTTCGCGCGCAACTGCGAGGGCGGCGACCGCAGCGATGCCCAACTGGCCGCGCCGTTCCGCTGCCGCATGCAGCGAAGCTTCGAGTTCGCCGCGCAGGTTGCGCGCATGGCGTTGCATCCACACCACCATCTGCGTCATCAGCAGCGCCGCGAGCAGGATCAGCCCGATCTGCACCAGCTCCTGCGTGCGGTCTTCCAGTTCGGCCAGCACGCCGAGCATCAGCCCGGCCAGTGCCAACGCGAGTGCAACGCCGCTGGCGACACCGAGCCAGATGGCGCGTCGCGCGCCGGGTTCGCTGCGGCCCACCCAGGCGACGAGAATGCCGACCACCAGCATCGCTTCGAGGCATTCACGCCACACGATCACGGTTGCGTTAAGCATGCTTGCGCCTCCTCATCGCGCCACGATCCGACCCTGCGCAGTCGCTGGATGGAACTCGCCAAAGAAGCGGTAGGTACCCGGCTTGAGTGGTGCGAACACCAGGAAGCTTGCCGCGCCCGCCGCTAGCACCTTCTCCTTCTTCAGCTCGACGCTTTCGAACTCCTCGGCGTCGGGCCCCGCGTTGTGCAGTTGCAGCTTGAAGCGGGTGTTGGCCGGCACGACGATCTCTTCCGGCGTGAAGCGTCCCTGTTTCATCTGTAGCTGGAACACTGGCATGTCGTCGGCCTGCGCAGGCGCAGTTAGTAGTGCGCAGAGCGCAAGGGGCAAGAGCAGGCGGGCGCGCATCGTCAGAACCCCACGCGGGCACGCAGGCCGATAAGCGTTGCGCTCTCGGCGCTCTTGTCGCCGCCGGGGTTCTGGATGAGCTGCAGATCCGGCGTCAGCGAGAAGTTCGCACCGATGTGCCAGCGGTAGTACAGCTCGAAGTCGCGCTCCTGCCCGCCGGGCGCGAAGGCGTAGTCGGGGGCGCCGTCGCCGTCGCCGTCGAGGGTCGCACCGCTGTGCTCGAAGGCCTTGCTGGTCCGCAGCACGCCGGCAGCGAAGCCGACTGCGTCGGCGCCACGGCCCCAGGTGTCACCGGCCAGTTCCACGCCACCGGTCAGCGCGCGGTCGAAGCGCACCGCGCCGCTCATCTGGTGGCCGTAGCGGGCAAAGGCCGTGATCGAGTCGGAAACGCGCTGGTCGACCGAGACGCCCCAGCCGCTGTGGCGTGCGGTGCTGCCGTCGAGTTCGGTGGCGCGGCCGTTGGTCCAGGCATAGGCGCGCCAGTGGCCGGGCAGCGCATTCAGCCGTGTGTGGAGGCTGGTCTGCGCGATC
Organism: uncultured Uliginosibacterium sp.; assembly: GCA_945957295.1. Taxonomy (GTDB): domain Bacteria; phylum Pseudomonadota; class Gammaproteobacteria; order Burkholderiales; family Rhodocyclaceae; genus Niveibacterium. Next base: position 5,633 of record CAMFLH010000196.1, on the reverse strand, counting down.
ACGAAGGGTTGGCCGAGCGGGCCGTCGAAGGCCGACGCGGAGCCGGAGCCGAATACGCCGAGCGAGGCGTTCCACTCACTGCCCTTGTTGCGCACGTTGTCGTAGCTGGCGATCACGCCCGGCGTGAAGCCGTAGGCATCGACACCGGCATCGCCGCCCGAGTCGAGCAGCGGGTTGTGTACGAAGACGTTGTTCAGGAAGCGCGTGGTCTCGTCGTCGGCGATCGCGTTCTGGTCGAAGAACACGAAGGGGTCGATCTTGCCGAAGGTCAGCGACAGCGATTCGCGCGAATCACGCTTGACGCCGTCCAGCGGCAGCGGCGTGCGTAGCTGGTACCAGGCCTGCGCGATGATCACCTGCGCATCGTCCGCCGCGCCGGAGCCAACGCGGAAGCTCGTGCTGTTGGGCGTGCCGGTGTAGGTCGGGCGCAGCGCGAGGCCATCGCCCTGGCCAAAACGCGCTTGCACGAAGATGCGCCCCTCGGTGTCGCCCATCTCGCCGCCGGGCAGCGTTACCGCGATGTCGCCGCGGTAGTTGGCGCGGTTGTGACCATCAGCCGGTGCGGCGAGTGCGCTGGCATTGGCCTGCTGCACGACGCCGGTGAGGCTCGCGCTGACCGAAATGCCCTCGACGGCGGAGATTTGCCGCGCCTGCTTCTGCATCGAAAGTGTCTGGAATTCCACCGCCTTCAGGCGCGTGACAAGCTCCGGCTCGTTCTCGCTGATGCGATCAGTGGCAAGCGACTGCTCGGTCTGCGCCTGCGCCGCCTCCAGCGCCGTCAGCCGTTGCTCCACCGCGGGTGCGGTGGTGCTGCTAGGCGCAGATTTGGCCTGTTCGAGCTGCGTGCGCAGCGCGCGGTTTTCCGTTTCGAGCCGGTCGAGCCGCTCGGCCAACTTGCGCAGCTGCGCCTGGGTATCGGCGTCATGGTTGGCGGTGCCGGCCGCCGTGTGATTCGCCGCTGTGACGGCGAAGGGCAACGCCGCACAGGCGATCGCGATCGCCGTGCGCAGGTAGGGAGCGGTTCGCATGCTCAGTAGCCACCCTTCTTGCCCACACCGGCGAAGGTGAAGTCCCACTCCGTATCGAAGGGCTTGAACCACGGGCGTACGCCGGTGGCGCGGTCAGTGTGGCGGCCGAAGTGCTGGCCGGCCATGTTCTCCTTCGCGTTCGGCGGCAACACAATGAACTTCACGTGGTACTTGCCCGGCCCCTTGAGCTTCACGTTGTCGCCGTAGTGCGGGCCGTCCGACGCGACCATCGGCATCATGTCGCCCTTGATGACTTCGGGAGAGCCCGCTTTAGTGATCTCGTACTTCACAAGCAGGAACGGAATCCAGCTGCCCTCCGGGTAACCGTTGGGGTTGGAATCCAGCGCGTGGATGTCCGCCTCCAGGTGGATATCGGTCTCCGCCGCCTTGCGCATGTGGCCGTCCGGCTCCATGTCGATCGGCTGCAAATAAACCCCTGCGACTTCCATGCCGGCGACGTTCTGCGGTGCGCCGATCGGGTATTCGATCGCCATGGCGTGGGCGGAAAAGGCGAGGGCGCAAACGGCAAGGGCATTTCTAGCGAGCATCTGGGGGTCTTTCAGATCTTTGGTTAATAACGCGAATGCGAACAGGTCGCATTATTGGTGGTTGTGCGTGCGGTGACGTTGAGGCTGATCAAGGTGAGGTTGGGACAGTGGGCAGTGCTACCTGTAAGCGCCGTGAACCTAAGTCGCAGCTGCACCAATGGCCACGACCGGCTCGGTTGTCGGTAATAAAAAGAGACGCGATCGTCGGCCGTCGAGAGGGAGAACGCCGACGATCGCGCCGTCAAAACCCACGAGCTGAATCCGGGCGCGAAGTGCGCCACCGGATCCGGTTGAGGTTGTCGCGCCCGTGGGCCGCTGCTCGGGCTACAGCCGCTTGGCGTAGTACTCGACGACCAACTGCATTTCGATCGGGAAGGGGATGTCGCTCAGCGCCGGCAGGTGTGCGACTGTGGCGGTGCGCGCGGCCTCGTCACAGCCAAGCCATTCCGGCCGGGTCAATGCGGGCTCGGCGAAGTTCTCTTGCACGACTGGGTGCTTGCGGCTCTTCTCACGTAGCGAGATGACGTCGCCGACCCGCAGCCGGTATGAAGGGATGTTCACCGGGCGACCATTGACGAGAAAGTGTGAGTGATTCACCAACTGGCGCGCTGCTGGGATCGTTGGAGCGAAGCCGGCGCGGAACACCGCGTTGTCGAGCCGGCGTTCGAGCAGTTCGGCGAGCTTGTCGCCCGCAGAACCCGGTGCGCGTTTGGCGTCAGTCACCACGCGGCGCATCTGCCGTTCCGAGAGGCCATAGTTCAGGCGCAGCTTCTGTTTCTCCTGCAACTGTAGGCCGAAGCCGGATTTCTTGCGTGGCCGGTTGCCATGCTGGCCAGGCGGATGCGGGCGGTCTGCGATCGATTTGCGCGACAGGGCGGGTAGTTCAACGCCGAGTGCGCGCATGGCTTTGAGGCGAGGGCCGGTAAAGCGAGACATGAATACTCCGTAGCAGGATGAAAGATCAGCGGCCCGCGGGCTTGGCGAGTGCGGCGCAAGGGTCGTCACGCTCGACGGCGGGCAGCGTGAAGTTGAGGTCGAAGGCGGCAGCGTCCGCTTCGTCTTCGGTAAGGCCGGCGGCGAACAGCCCGGGCAGATCGGCCAGCCAGCGCGGTACGCCGATATCGCGCCGCACGTGGCCATTGCCGGCAAGCAGTACGGCCCCGCGGGCGGCATGGGCGCGAAGTAGCGCTGCCATGAACACATCGCGTGCGACCTGCGCCTGAACCAGGCCCGGCAGCATGTCAGGCGGTGTGCGGCCGCAGTGGCCTGCGTCGATCGCGATCTTCTGGCCTGCCACGATCGCGTCACTCAATACCGGGCGGGCGTCCGGCACGAGCCCGGCGGCCGTCAGCGTTGCTGGGAGCAGCACGGCCCCCATGCCCTCGCGCATCGCGCGCACGGCATCTGCCCGCGATACGTTGGCAGCAACGATTGGCAAGTCGTGGTCAAGCGCAAGCGCTATCAGCGGCTTGAGCAGCGCCCAAGGCCAACGCGGATCACCGGCCTGCGCGATGAGGTAGTCGGCGTCGCGTGGGCGCTCGCGGCGCGCACGGTCGATATCGGCCTGGCGCTCACGGTCGAAGTGCTCCATCACCAGCGCAGGCCGCCAGCCGTCAGCTAAGCGTTGCTGCAGCGCGCGAAACCGAAGCTGGTGCACATGCGTGTTGTCATGAACCTCTCCGAGCAACACGAGCGGGTAGGGCGCAATCGCGAGCGCCAGTGTCGCTGGGTCGGGCGTCGCAGCTCCGGCCGGCGCCATCAGGCTGGCGGCAGTTAGCAGGGTCAGCAGCGTGTATCTCATATTCAACGGTAAGTGGCGTGTTGTGCGCAGCCGGCGCAGTGGGCGCTCAGCGAACCGGCCCACTGCGCGCGGAGCTCATTGCAGGCCTGGCGTAACGTCGGGTCGAGTGCATCGTCCGAAGCCAAGCGTTGCAGGTGTTGCACCAACGCTTGGGTCTTTGCTGCCGTCATGCCGCGCGCGACAGATGACGACAGCAGATGCAGTGCCGCCGCGAGGGACAGCTCGGCACGGTGGCCGTCGGTCTCGTTTGTCGCCGTTGTGTCCATCATGGTTGCTGTCCCTCCGGCACGTAGACCATCGAGCCGTCCTTCATCTTGTAAGCGACACCCGCTTTCTCTCCGTCGCCGCCGCCGATCTTGCCGCTTGCCTCATAGCGGGTGAGTTTCTCGCCTTGTTTCATCACGATCTCCATGTCCGGCTTGCCGGGGTTCTTGATCACGGTGACGTCCTGCAGCGTGAATGGGTTCAGCGGATGCTGCGCCACGGTGATCAGCAGCGCCGCGATGAACACGAGGAACACATCGATCAGGTTCACGACCGAGAGGATCGGGTCGTCGCTGTCGTGGTCGGCAAGGAACTTCATGCCGCCGCCCCCACCACCCGCGACGCCGGCGCAAGCGCTTGAATAGCTGCGTGCGGATGCGCGGCCAGCCATTGCAGCTCTTCGGCCAGCCAGCGTTTGCGCACGTTGACGATCCAGAAGGTGATGCTCGCCGCGATCAGCGCCAGGATCACCGCCGAGAACGCGACCATGAGGTTCTGGCTCACCGCGGCAAGCTGGCCGTCGGACAGCGATTTGAGTGCCGGCCCCATCGGGATCATCGTCGCCACCAGGCCTAGCATCGGGCACACGCGGGTCACGATGCGGGCGGTTTCCATCAGTTTGTGGGCGGCCAGTTCCTGGTCGTCGCGCTGATGCAGGTGGTGCGCATGCACGTGAGCGATCAGCGGATAGCCGGCGCCTTCGCCCGGGCGCTTGCGGGCGCGCTGAAGGGCTTGCATCGCGAAACCGCCGAGCGCCCAGAAGGCGTAGAGGAAGGCTGCAGCGACGAGGATCAGGACCGGCAGCATGAAGAGCTGCGCGACGTCGTACATCAGGGTTTCAAGCATGTTGGTTTGCATGGTGTCGATGGGTTTGGATGTGGGGTGAGTTGTTGAAGGCGGTTTGATCTGCGCCGGCAGTGCCGATGCAAGGCGCGCGGAGCACGAGCGGCAGGCTCGGAGTGCTGGGCCCCATTCATGCAGCCTTTCTGTCTGCGCTGGCATTGGCATGCTCCGGCGAGGGGATTTGCCGACGCGCAGGCCGCACCAGCTCGCGGACTGCCCCTCCCAGCAGCGCCAGCAGGATCAGTGCACCGCCGATCAGCCAGCTCACCGCGGCGGGGGCTGCGTTGGCGCGCGGCTTCTTCTGCTCCAGCACCATGCCCTGCACCGTGGGCTTCACGGCTTCCATCGGCGGCTGCAGCGTCTTCGTGGGCGCAGGCGCCGGTGCGGGCGTCATGGCGGGGCGAGGTGCTGCGGCCGGCGTTGCGGCAGGTCGGGCAATACCGTAGGCGGCAGCCGTGCTGCCCGGCGCCTGCTCGGCGACATAAGCCCGGAACTTCGCGTTGTCGCTGCGCAGGTCGTGCTTCGCGGCGAGCTGCTGCCAGCGTTGTGCGAGTTCGCGTACCGTCTTCTCGTCGGTCTTCCAGTAGCCCTTGCGCGCGGCTTCGAGCATGCGTTCGATGATCTGCGCCTGGGCTTGGGGGGCTTCGCGCTCGAACCATTCGTTCACGCCCAGCTTGTACTTATCGCGCACGTAGACTTCGGCGAATTCCTGCCACTGGTCGTCGCGCACAATCTCCGGTGCCACCGCGGTCCAGCCCCAGAAGTTGTTCACTGCGTCGAGCACATTGAGCGCACCGCTGTAGCCTTCGGCCTGCATGGCGTGGATCCAGCCGGGGTGGAACTGGCGCGTGCGCAGTTCGGTGGCGAGGAAACCGGCGGCGGTTTCGGTGCGGGCGTCGCGCGGGTCACGCAGGTTGGAGATCAGCAGTTCGGGCGATTGGCCGGTGAGGTGGCGCACTGCGAGCCCGAGGCCGCCGAGGTACTGAAAGGGGTCGTCGGTCGTGAGCATGCCGTAGAGGTTGCTGGAACGCGCCAGCAGCGCGGCCTGCACGCCCTTGAGATTTTCGGCGTAGAGGTTGCCGCCTTCGAGCTTGCTGCCCCAGTCGGCTTCGTCCCTGTCTCTTATACACATCTCCGAGCCCACGAGAC